>NZ_JBIRAW010000022.1:0-161577 GCF_044326315.1 Actinomadura sp. 9N407
GTCCTCGCTGTCCGACAGCCGGGTCATCCTCGACCAGCCCGGCGCGGAGAAGCTGGTCGGGCAGGGCGACGCGCTGTTCCTGCCGATGGGCGCCAGCAAGCCGATGCGGATCCAGAACGCCTACGTGGCGGAGAAGGAGATCCACAGCATCGTCGAGCACTGCAAGGCGCAGATGGAGGCGGCCTACCGGGAGGATGTCACCGACGTCGCCGGCCCCAAGAAGGAGATCGACGGGGACATCGGCGACGACATGGACCTGCTGGTGCAGGCGATCGAACTGGTCGTCAGCACGCAGTTCGGCTCCACCTCGATGCTGCAGCGCAAGCTGCGGGTCGGCTTCGCCAAGGCGGGCCGGCTGATGGACCTGATGGAGAGCCGCGACATCGTGGGGCCGAGCGAGGGCTCCAAGGCGCGGGACGTGCTGGCCAAGCCCGACGATCTGCCCGGGGTGCTGGCCGTGCTCCGCGGCGGCTCGGAGGTCAAGGACTGAGCCCCCCGGCCCTTTCGCCCAGGTCCCGGCCGGTCCGGCCGGGACCTGACCGGTTCAGGGGGTTCGGTCCGGTCCGATTTCCGGCGCACGGTCGCAATGATCTTGTGCCGATTCGCAACTATCTCGGCACGCGTCCCGACCAGGCATGGCGGAATGATGCGAAATCTTGCCCGGTTTCGAACGTGTTGCCGCTCGCCCAATGGGCATGGCGGTTCCTAGACTGGTCATCACTGGAGTATGGGGTTTCGGTCATGGTCGGCTCTAAGGAGGCCTGGCGTGAGCATCGGTGAGACCTTGGCAAGGGAGCGCGAGCAGGCCGGTCTCACCCTGACGCAGGTGAGTCTCCAGACCAGGATCCGCGAATCGGTGATCCGGGCCATGGAGAACGACGATTTCAGCACCTGCGGCGGCAATTTCTATGCCCGCGGCCATATTCGCAGCGTTTCCCGCGTCATCGGAATCGACCCCGAACCCCTCGTACGCGACTATGACGACGCGCACGGCGGCGCACCCATGCCGCTGTCGGCGGCCGCCGCGTTCGAGCCCGAGCGGGCCGTGGCCTTCCGCGAGCGCCGTTCGCCCAACTGGAGCGCCGCGATGGCGCTGGCCCTGGCGCTCGTGGTCATCTACGGCATCTTCCAGGTGGTGACCACCGCCGGCGACCGCGAGCGGCACACCGCCCGGCAGGCCGCGGGCACGCCCGCCGCCCCGGCCTCGCCCAGTCCCAGCGCGACGTCCAAGGCACCGCCCAAGGCCAACGACCCGGTCGCGGCGGCCCCGCGCAAGGAGGTCCGGCTCGAGGTCAAGGCGCGCCGTACGACCTGGGTCAACATCCGGGGCGACAAGGGCCGGCAGCTGTTCAGCGGCATGATCCGTCCCGGCGCCGGCAAGAGCTGGACCGAGAAGAAGAAGATCAGTGTCCTGGTCGGCAACGGCGGCGGCCTCCGGATGGTCGTCAACGGCCAGGACATCGGCGCGCCCGGTGAGGGCGGCGGCGTCCTGCGGATGACGTTCACGCCGGACGACCCCAAGACCACCTGACCGCGCACGGACGGCGGCCGCCGGACCTCGCCGAAAAGGGCGGCCGCTGGTCGGCGGAGGGGATCGGGCCCATTACCTTAGGGGGCATGTCCACTCGCCGTACCGTCTCCCTCGTCACGCTCGGCTGCGCCCGCAACGAGGTCGACTCCGAAGAGCTCGCCGCCCGGATGGAAGAGGCGGGCTGGGACCTGTCCGACTCCTCCGACGGCGCCGACGTGGTCGTGGTCAACACCTGCGGGTTCATCGACGCCGCCAAGAAGGACTCGATCGACACCCTGCTGGCCGCGCACGACTCCGGCGCCAAGGTGGTGGCGGCCGGCTGCATGGCCGAGCGGTACGGCGCGGAGCTGGCAGCCGAGCTGCCCGAGGCCGACGCCGTGCTGAGCTTCGACGACTACGCCGGCATCGGCGACCGGCTGGACGACGTGATGGCCGGCCGCAAGAAGGCCGCGCACACCCCGCGCGACCGCCGTACCCTGCTGCCGATCAGCCCGGTGGAGCGCTCGGCCGCCCAGGTGGCCCTCCCCGGGCACGGGGAACTGCCCGAGGGTGTGGCCCCCGCCTCCGGCCCCCGGGTCCTGAGGCGGCGGCTGGGCGGCGGTCCGGTGGCCCCGCTCAAGCTGGCCTCCGGCTGCGACCGCCGCTGCACGTTCTGCGCCATCCCGGCCTTCCGCGGCGCGTACGTGTCGCGCCGCCCGGACGAGGTGCTGACCGAGGCCCGCTGGCTGGCCGGGCACGACGTGCGCGAGCTGGTGCTGGTGAGCGAGAACTCCACCTCGTACGGCAAGGACCTCGGCGATCTGCGCGCCCTGGAGAAGCTGCTGCCCGAGCTGGCCGCGGTCGAGGGCATCGACCGGGTGCGGGCCAGCTACCTCCAGCCGGCCGAGCTGCGGCCCGGCCTGATCGAGGTGCTCTGCTCGACCCCGGGCGTCGCCCCGTACTTCGACCTGTCGTTCCAGCACGCCAGCGGCCCGGTGCTGCGGTCGATGCGGCGGTTCGGCGACCGGGAGCGCTTCCTGGAACTGCTCGACCGCGTCCGCGAGCTGTCCCCTGAGGCCGGTGTACGGTCCAACTTCATCGTGGGCTTCCCGGGCGAGTCCGAGGAGGACCTGGAGGAGCTGATGGCCTTCCTGACCGCCGCCCGGCTCGACGCGATCGGCGTCTTCGGCTACTCCGACGAGGACGGCACCGAGGCCGCGAACCTGCCCGGCAAGCTCGACGCCGACGAGGTCGCGGCCCGCGTCGAGGAGGTCACCGCGCTGGCGGAGGAGCTCACCTCCCAGCGCGCCGAGGACCGGATCGGTACCGAGATCCACGTGCTGCTGGAGGAGAAGACCGACGACGGCGTCGAGGGCCGCGCCGCGCACCAGGCCCCGGACGTGGACGGGACGGTCCTGGTCCGCGGCGACGGGCTGCCCCTGGGCGAGATCGTCGCGGCCCGCGTCACGGGAAGCGACGGTGTGGACCTCGTAGCGGAGGCGTCATGACCGAGCGAAGCGAGGGCTTGGCGGCTCCTGGTCTATTCGGGGGGTGTGGGGGTCGGCCCCCACGTGGGGCAGGCGTCATGACCGAGCGAAGCGAGGGCATGACGCGGTTCGCTCTGTCGGGGGGTGTGGGGGGCGGCCCCCACAGGTGGGACGGATGACGACCGGGGCGCCCGTTCCGCAGGCGGGGCTCTGGAACATCGCCAACGTCCTCACGCTGAGCCGGATCGCGCTGGTCCCCCTGTTCGTCTGGCTGCTGCTGCAGGAGGGCACCGGCTGGCGGCTGGCGGCGTTCGGTGTCTTCGCGGTCGCCTCGATCACCGACAAGATCGACGGTGATATCGCGCGCAAGCGGGGCCTGGTCACCGACTTCGGCAAGATCGCCGACCCGATCGCCGACAAGGCGCTGATCGGGTCTGCGCTGATCAGCCTGTCGGTGCTGGGCGAGCTGTGGTGGTGGGTCACGATCGTGATCCTGGTCCGCGAGATCGGGATCACGGTGATGCGCTTCGTGGTGATCCGGTACGGGGTGATCCCGGCCAGCAAGGGCGGCAAGCTCAAGACGATGCTGCAGGTCCTCGCGATCGGGCTGTACATCCTGCCCGGGCCGCTGGATCCGGTCCGCTGGGCCATGATGGCCGCCGCCTTCGTCGTCACCGTGGTGACGGGGGCCGACTATGTCGTCCAGGCGTGGCGGATGCGGCACCAGCGCCGAGCCGAGGCCTGAACACGGGTCCTGAGCACGGGTCCTGAGCACGGGCCCTGAGCACGGGCCCTGAGCACGGGGAGCACCCCGGCGGCCGGTCGCCCGCGACCGCCGGAGTGCCGGTAAACCTGCCGTGACCAGGCGATCGAGGCGGCATGACCGCAGGATCACGGAGGGGGGAGGGTTCTCAGCGGCCCCGTCAGCCGTAGGCCCCGCCCCAGATCGCGTTGCTGCCCGACGGGCAGTTCAGCCAGAACTCGCGGGCCCCCGAGTACGTGCCGAAGATGTAGCGGTACCCGTTGGTGCAGTCGACGTAGGGCCGGTACGAGCTGCCGTTGCACTTCTCGTGGAACGTGCGGCCGGAGCGCCAGCCGTCCCAGCAGCTGACCGCCTTGACCGAGATCTCGCCCGGCCTGGCGTTCTTGGCGGCGGCGACGCCGCCGGTGCGGTCGGTGGTCTTCCGCACGGCGGCGACCGGCGCGGTGGTGCGCGCCCCGGACTTGGTCACCAGCGTGGCGGGCCCGTCGGCGGGAGCCGCGGCCGCGGCGGCGGGCGCCAGTCCGAGGCCGACGCCGGCCGCCATCCCGGCGATGCCCAGTGTGGTACGGAGCTTCATCGCTTTCCCCTCGATGTGGTTTCGCAGGTCTTTCCGACAGCTCAAGACTGCGTCTCGGGAAGCGCGCCGGGCAATTATTCTTTTGGATGAAGTGTGAATAAGTGCATTCTGACTTGGGGGATGACCTGGCGTTTCGCTGGTGGTCGTCGCAGTCGTCCGGTTATGTGACGTGGGCCACTCCCGCGTCGCCCTCCTGGAGGTAGAGCAGTGCGGCGAGGCCGGCCTGGAGGCGGGACTCCACCCCCAGTTCCTTGAGGATCTTGGCGATGTGGGCCTTGACCGTGTGCTCGCTCACGACCAGCGTGAGGGCGATCTGGCGGTTCGACATCCCGCGCCCGAGCAGGAGGAACACCTCGAGCTGGCGGGTGGTGAGCCGGTCCACGTGCGAGAGCGATCGGATCCAGCCGTGCGCGATTTCGTTGTGAGGCACTTTGCGGTAACCCTTGGTTTACGGCGGGGAGCGTACGAGAATGCCTCGCCAATGTTAGGTCGGAAGAGTTATCCTTTCGCTATCTCCCAGACCGGCCTAATGCGGACAATTAAGGCAGGCAACCGGCCGATCCTCCTCGCGTCGTCCCGTACCGGCGGGTGGCGGGCCGTGAACCGTCCCGCCGCGCCCGGCCAATACAGGGTGTGGCGAGACGACGAGGGGCTGGGCGGACCATGGAGATCGAGCAGGACGAGGAGCGTGCGGCGGGCACCGGGCCGGACGGCCCCGGCGACCCCGGCGACGCGGACGACGCGGAGCTGATCGAGCGCTCGCTGCTGGCGCCGGAGACGTTCGCGGTGCTGTTCGACCGGTACGCGAGCCGGGTGCACCGCTACCTGGCCCGGCGGGTGGGGCCCGACGAGGCCGACGACCTGGTCTCCGGCACGTTCCTGGCGGCGTTCGAGCAGCGCCGCCGGTTCGATCCGGCGCGGTCGGGCTCCGGGGCGCTGCCGTGGCTGCTGGGCATCGCGACCAACCAGATGCGCGGCCACTGGCGGGCCGAGGCCCGGCGCTGGAAGACCCTGGCGCGGGCCCGGCCGGAGGGCGCCGAGGCGTCCCCGGCCGAGCGGGTGGCCGCCCGGGTCGACGCCGGCGTGGCGGCCCGCTCGCTGACCGGGGCCCTGGCCGCGATGCAGCCCGGCGACCGGGACGCCCTGCTGCTGCTGGCCTGGGCCGACCTGACCTACGCGGAGATCGCCACCGCACTGGAGATCCCCGTCGGCACGGTGCGATCGCGCATCCACCGGGCCCGCGGGCGGCTCCGCGAACACGTGGACGGCACCCCCATCGCAGAACGGAGTGACCACGGTGAATGAGATCGAACTGCTCGCCCGGCTGGGGAGCGAGGTGCCGCCGATGCCCGAGCGCGCGCGCCGGGACGCCAGGGCCGCGCTCATGGAGCGGGCTCGCACCGAGAACGCCGAGCCGGTCCGTACCCCGGTGCCGTCGCCGGCCCCGCCCGCCCGGCGGCGCGGGCTGCTGCGGCTGGGCGCCGCCGCGCTGACCGCCGCCGCGGCGGTCGCGGTGGCCGTCGCCGTGCCGTGGGGCCAGGACGCCCCCGCGTACGCGGTCGAGAAGAAGCCCGACGGCTCGACCGAGATCCGGATCAGGGAGTTCCTGGAGCCGAAGAGGCTGCAGGCCTCCCTGCGCGAGGCCGGAGTGCCGGCCGTCGTCGACTACGTCCCCGACGGCCAGTCGTGCCGGCCTCGGGCCTGGTCCGCCGTACCGGCGGGCCAGGCCCCCGCGCTCAGCCAGGCG
Source organism: Actinomadura sp. 9N407 (assembly GCF_044326315.1). Lineage (NCBI taxonomy): Bacteria > Bacillati > Actinomycetota > Actinomycetes > Streptosporangiales > Thermomonosporaceae > Actinomadura > Actinomadura sp. 9N407. The sequence goes on from NZ_JBIRAW010000022.1 coordinate 6,085, forward strand.
CCGGGCGGCTCCGGCGGCACCGTCCTGCGGATCGCCCCCGGACGGTTCGCGCCCAACCACTTCCTGGTCATCGAGGCATCGTTCGACCAGGACGACCCGGCCCGGGCCGGCGGTGTCGCGATGCAGGTCGTGAAGGGTCCCGTCGCGGCCTGCGAGGCGGCGCCCGTCGAGGACCCGGAACGGGTCCGGATCCCCGGCCAGGGCGGGAACCCCGCCGAGCCGGCCGGCCAGAGCGGGTCCGGAGCCTCGCGATCGTGACCAGCCGTCCACGGATCGGGTGAGGCTCCGGACCCGGCGACCCCGCGTGCGCACACCCCGCACGCGGGGTCGCCCCCGTTCCCGGCCGGTGTCCGACCGCTGCCGTAGATTCGGACGGTCGGTCACCGGGGCCGCCGGTCGCCGGGGCATTCACCGGGGCATTCACCGGGCATGAGGAGGACGCGTGCGGGTCGAGCTGCTCACCATCGGGGACGAGCTGTTGCTGGGCGACACGGTCAACGGGAACGCCGCCTGGATGGGGCAGCGGCTCACCGAGCACGGCCTGGAGGTCACCCGCAGCGTCGTCGTGGGGGACGAGCTCGACGTCATCGTCGCGGCCGTCCAGGAGGCGCTGGAACGTGCCGACGCCGTCATCACGACCGGCGGGCTCGGCCCCACCTACGACGACCTCACCCGCGATGCCCTGGCCAAGGCGGCCGGCGTCGCGCTCGTCCGCGATCCGGACCTGGAGCGGCGGCTGCGCGAGCGGGTCGCGGCCGCCGGGCACGAGCTGAGGCCGATGGCGCTGCGGATGGCGGACGTCCCCGAGGGCGCGGGGCTGCTGGCCAACTCGGCGGGCAGCGCGGCCGGGCTCCGGGTCGGGCTGCCGGGCGGTGTGGTGTACGCCCTGCCCGGGGTGCCGTTCGAGATGCGGACCATGCTCGACGAGGCGGTGCTGCCGGAGCTGGCCGACGAGTCGCGGGCCGCCCGGCGCACGCTGCGTACCGCCGCCCTCTGGGAGTCGGTGATCGCCACCGAGCTGGCCCCGGTCGAGGCCATGGACGGCGTCCGGCTGGCCTACCTGCCGGAGCCGGCCGAGGTGAAGATCCGGATCACCGCCACCGGCCCGGACGCCCCGCACCGCCTGGACGAGGCGGAGGCCGCGGTACGGGAGCTGCTCGGCGACGCGGTCTACGGCGCCGGGACCGAGACGCTCGACCGGGTCGTCCACCGCCTGCTGGCCGAACGGTCCGCGACCGTCGCGACCGCCGAGTCCCTGACCGGCGGCCTGATCGGGGCCGAGCTGACCCGGATGCCCGGTTCCTCGGCCACCTACGCCGGGGGAATGGTGGCCTATGCGACGGCGTTGAAGGAAGTGCTGCTCGGTGTTCCCGCGGAGCTTCTGAACGAGGGGGGCGCGGTGCAACCGGACGTCGCGGGCGCGATGGCGATCGGGGTACGCGACCGGCTCGGAGCGACGTACGGGGTCGCCGTGACGGGTGTGGCGGGGCCCGAATCGCAGGACGGGCACCCGGTCGGCACGATTTTCATCGGTGTGGCCGGACCCGGCGGCGAGCCGAGAGTGACACGACCACTACTTCCCGTACCCGGCGTGGGTGCGGAGATCCGCGGCGTGATCAGGCGGATGACCGTCGTTCACGCCCTTGAGCAGCTACGACGTGAGATCCAGGGCCTGGACGCGGGGCCCGGAGGCCGGGAGGCTCGAAGCGATGGGGACTAGGCGGGCTGATTACAGCGTTACGTCTGCAGCGAACACGAAATCCACGGTCTGCCGTACCCGTGTCCAAGCCGGGTACGGTGGAACCCAAGACGGTCCGAACTGAGGGAGGGAGCGAGACAATGGTCCTGCTTCGCCAGCTGCTCGGTGATGTACTGCGGCAGCTGCGGCTGCGCCAGGGACGCACCCTCCGTGAGGTATCCGCGGCGGCACGGGTCTCCCTCGGCTACCTCTCCGAGGTAGAGCGGGGACAGAAGGAGGCGTCTTCGGAGCTGCTGTCCTCCATCTGTAAGGCTCTGGGAGTTCCGCTCTCGCACGTGTTGCGGGAAGTGGCGGACCAGCTGGCCCTCGCCGAGCTGCAGCACGAGCCGGTGATGGCGGGCGCGCCCGAGCACGAGCGCATCGCCGACAGCATCCCGGCCACGCCGGAGGGCATCGCCGACGAATTCCGAGCCGACATGGTGGCAGCCTGACCCGCCTCCCCGGCCGGGGTCCGCCCGGCCGGGTTCGTCCGGGCCGGGTTCACCCGGTGTGGGGCGGTTCACGAGTGAACGGGACATGATCGGGGATCCTTCCGTGTTGTAGCCATTGAGACGCAACGACGCGGAAGGAGCCCTCAACCATGGTGGCGATCAAGAGCCCGCTCGCCGAGGCCGATCAGAAGGTCACGGGCGAGGCGCTGCAGGGCGCCCTCGTCGACCTGATCGACCTCGCGCTGGTGGGCAAGCAGGCCCACTGGAACCTCACCGGCCGGCACTTCAAGGTCGTCCACGAGCATCTGGACGAGCTGGTCGATCTGGCCCGGCAGTACCAGGACGAGGTCGCCGAGCGTGCCGTGGCGATCGGGATCAACCCCGACGGCCGCGCCCGTACGGTCGCCGACCGCACCCAGGTACCGCAGTTGGACGCCGGCTACCTGTCCGACGACAAGGTCGTCGCGGCGGTCACCGACGCGCTGGCGCAGGTCATCGTGCGGTTCCGCGAGCGGATCAAGGCGACGGACGAGCCCGACCCGGTCTCCCAGGACCTGCTGATCGAGACCACGGCGGCCCTGGAGAAGCAGCACTGGATGTTCCAGGCCCAGGTCTGACCGGCCCCGAGACCTGTTCCGCATCCTGAACCGGGAATCTGAACCGGGAACCTGAACCGGGAACCTGAACCGGATCGACCGGCCTTGACTGGCTTTGAACCGGCCTGACCGGTCCATCGGGCGGGAGCTTTTCGAAGACCCCGGTCCTCATCGCGAGGACCGGGGTCTCGCCTTTTACCGGGAACCGGGACGGCGCTGCCCGGAAGCAGGCCTGGAACCGGGACGGGGCTGCCGCGAGGCTCGTCGTCGCCGGTGGGAAGCTCGCCGTCCGTCGCTGAATCCGGTCATCTGGCGGGCAGGTGCTCCAGGACGGTCTCGGCGAACTCGATCGCGAGCGGGCTGAGCGCGTCCCAGCGCCGCACGGCCCAGCCTGCGGCCAGCGGCGGCAGGTCGGGGATCGGGACGAGCCGGACGATGCTGCCGGGGCCGTACGACCAGCCGGGCAGTGCGGGCAGGACGGCGTGGCCGAGGCCGAGTTCGGCGAGCAGGAGCGCGGTGTCCCAGTCGGCGACGCTCGCGGTCGAGACGAGGCGGACGCCGTGGTGCTGGAGCCGGCTCTCCAGGTGGACGCGGGACGTGGAGTGCTGGGGAAGCTCGATGTGCGAGATCCCGGCCAACTGGTCGAGCGTGATCGACTCGCGGTATGACAGCGGGTCGTCCGAGCGGACGGCGAGGACCCAGGGCATCTCGTACGAGGGGCGCTGCTCCACCCCGTCCAGCGACGGGCCGATCGTGACCCAGGCCAGGTCGGCCTGGCGGGTCTGCACGGCCTCCAGGCAGCGGCGGCTGGAGGCGGCGGTCTCGAACGCGAGCGAGACTTCGGGATGGCGGGTCCGGAACGCGGCGACGCCCTGCGCCATGAAGTGCCGGACGGTGGTGGCGCCCGTGGCGATCCGCACGGTACCGCCGACGCCTCGGCGCATGTCGTCCATCCGCCGCAGCGCCGTGCCCAGCCCGCCGAGGCCCTCGGCCGCGGCCTGGTAGAGGATCCGGCCGGCGCCGGTCGCCGCGACTCCGCGCGGGCGGCGTTCCAGCAGGACCAGACCGGTCTCCTTCTCCAGCCGCTTGACGTGCTGGCTCACGGCGGACTGGCTGCAGGACATGTCGCGCGCGACGGCGCTCAGGTTCTCCGCCTCGCACACCGCGACGAAGACGCGCAGGTCGTCCAGGGTCATGCCGCAAAGCTAAGCCTTGGAGATCATTAAGTAAACCCGAGAATTGACTTGGGTGCGCCCGCGGGCGCACGATCTTCGTACGGGCGCAGGATCCGGCGACCCGGAACCGGCGGCGACCCGCCCGGGGCATGGCGCGCACCCCCGGACGGGCGCCGACCGATCGGCCGCCGTGCTCCGGTCAGCCCGTGCGCCAGTCAGCCCGTGCGCCGGTCAGCCCATGCTCCGGGTCAGCGCTTGCGCAGGTCAGTGCGGCGGCTGGCAGCGGGGGCACCAGAAGGTGACCCGCTCGCCGGCGTCCGACTTCTGATCGGCGCGCCGGACACGGGTCCCGCAGCGGCGGCAGGCGCGCCCGGCCCGCCCGTACACCCAGTGCTCCCGCCCCGGGCGGCGGTCGCCGGTGGTGATGTGGCCGTACCGCTCCTTGTTGGCGTTCAGCAGCCGGCGGGACAGGGCCACGACGGCGAGCAGGTCCGGTACGGCGCGTACCGGGGTCCAGGGGTCGATGCCGCGCAGGTAGAGGATCTCGGCCTTGTAGACGTTGCCGATCCCGGCCAGCCGGCTCTGGTCGAGAAGGGCCTCGCCGATGGCGCGTTCAGGGTCCTCGCCGAGGCGCCGTACGGCCTCGGCGGCCAGGTCGGGCGACCACTCCGGGTCCAGCAGATCGGGACCGAGCCGGTCGACGACGCGCGGCTCCTCGGTGGTCGGGAAGAGCTCCAGGATGCCGAGGGAAAAGCCGAGGGCCTGCCATTCGGCGTTCTCCAGGACGAGCCTCAGCGTGTGGTCGCGGGGCGGCGGGGGACCGGCCGCGCGGACCCGCCACTTGCCCTCCATCAGCAGGTGGACGTGGACGGTCAGGCCGCCCTCGATCCGGATGAGCAGGTGCTTGCCCCGGGACGCGACCTCCTGGACCGTACGGCCGCGCAGGTCCTTCGTGGCCAGCCGGGGCGTCCGGAAATCGCTGCGCGTCAGCGGCCGCCCGGCGAGCGCCTCGCGCAGGCGCCGGGCGGTCAGCCAGACGGTGTCGCCTTCGGGCACGGGTCAGTGTCAGCGGGTCGGTGTCAGCGGGTCGGTGTCAACGTATGGGTGTCGACAGGCCTGTATCAGTGGATCAGATGAACGACGGGCTTTCCCAGGCGGCCGGATCCTCGGTCAGCTTGGCGACCGCGGGAGGCAGCTGCCCGGCCGCTATATGTCCCAGGTTGACCCGCTCCAGGATGGACCGCTCGCTGGCACGCAGCGCGATCCACACCTCCTGCAGGGAACGGGCGGGGCCCTCGTACCCGACATGCTCGGGACGCTCGCCGCGCACGCCGAGCAGCGGGCCGTCGATGGCGCGGATGATGTCGGCGAGGGAGATCTGCTCGGGCGGGTGGGCCAGCCAGTAGCCGCCCTCCGGACCGCGCTGGCTCCGGATCACGCCGGACCGGCGCAGCTGGCCGAGGATGTTCTCGAGGAACTTCGGCGGGATCTGCTGGGCTTCGGCGAGCTGGACCGCGGTGACCGGATGGTCTCCGGCCACCGCCAGCTCAGCGGCGGCGCGCAGCGCGTAATCGACCCGGGCGGACAATCGCATGTACGTATTATCCCTTGCCGATCGGACTGGTCGGGTGTCCGGCCGCCGGGGCGACCGTCAGCCGGTACCGCCGGACATCCCCGCCGCCAGCCCCAGGCGTTCGGCGGCGGCCTGCGCGTTGGCCTGGGCCGCGCCGTACGTGGCCAGCTGCACGGCCCCTTCGGGCGCCCAGACGGGCAGGCCCATCTCGACCAGGACGGCGTCCGGCCGGGCGGCCAGCAGCGCCGTCGTGAACGCCCGCTGGTCGGAATGCCGGTGCGCGTCCCGCAGCACGACGATCAGCCCGCGCCCGCTGGCACGTTCCAGGACGGGGCCCACCTCGGCGCTGGACCCCCCGGAGCGCACCGCGCCGGGCGCCCACGGGCTCAGGCCCCAAGGGGTCGGGCCGACCGCGATGTTGCCGGCCGCCTCCAGTTCGACGACCAGCGGCGCGCCGTTCCAGCCGGGCAGATCGCCGGAGATCCGCAGGGCGCGCCGTGCCGCCTCGAGCCCGGCGGCCCGGTCGACGACGGACGGGCCGCGCCCGGCCAGCCACTCCTTGAGCCGCGCGGTCCGTTCGGCGGCGTCGGCCAGGCGTTCCAGCGGCAGCCGCCCGGAGCGAACGGCCTCGCCGATGGCGGCCAGCATGGCGCGCAGGCTCTCCTCGTGCTCGCGCGGGCCCATGCACAGCAGGTCGGCGCCCGCGATCAGCGCTCGCACGCCCGCCTCGGGGATCCCGATGGCCCCGCTGGCGCCCTCCATGTCCAGGGCGTCGGTCACGATGACGCCCTGGTAGCCCAGCCGCTCGCGCAGCAGGCCGGTGATGGCCGCGTGCGACAGCGTGGCCGGGACGTCCCCGGTGATCGCGGGGAGCGCGAGATGCCCGGTCATCACCGCCCTGGCGCCCGCCTCGATCGCCGCCCGGAACGGCGGCAGCTCGCGCCGGTCGAGCACGTCCAGCGTCGCGTCCACCACCGGAACGCCCAGGTGGGAGTCCTCGGAGGTCGCGCCGTGTCCCGGGAAGTGCTTGGCGCAGGCGGCCACGCCGGCCTCCTGCGTCCCGATCACGGCCGCGGCGGCGTGCCGGGCCACCAGCTCCGGGACGGGCCCGAACGAGCGGGTCCCGATGACCGGGTTGTCGTCGGCGGTGTTGACGTCCACCGAGGGGGCGAAGTTGAGGTTCACCCCCACCTCGGCCAGCTCCGCGCCCAGCGACCGGTAGACCCGGCGGGTCAGCGCCGGATCGTCCACCGCCCCGAGCGCGGCGTTCCCCGGGTAGGGGCTGCCGGTGAGGTGGCCGCCGAGCCGGGTGACGTCGCCGCCCTCCTCGTCGATGGTGACCAGCGGTGTACCCGCCTTGCGCATTCCGGCGGTGAGCGCGGCCAGCGTCTCGGTGTCGGGCACGTTGCCGTTGATGGCGAACAGCGTCACCCCGCCGAGCCCGCGTTCCAGCTCGGCCAGCAGCCAGCCGGGGGCGGCCGCGCCACCGAACGCGGGCAGCAGCGTGCCCCGGGCCAGGCGTGCGATCTCGTCGTCGGTCCGGTGGTCGCTCAACCCTTTACCGCCCCTGCAACCAGGCCGGACACCATCCGGCGCTGAACGATGAGAAAGAAGATCATGACCGGGATGGTGAACAGCGTGGAGGCCGCCATGATCGAGCCCCACTCCACCTGCGTCCGGCCGAAGTGGTACGACAGCGTCAGCGGCAGCAGGTAGTGCTCCTGGTCCTTGAGGAACGCGAAGGCGATCACGAACTCGTTCCACACGGTCACGAACGAGAAGATGCTGGTGGCCGCCAGGCCGGGCGCCACCAGCGGGAACGTGATCCGCCAGAAGATGGTCCGGCCGGACGCGCCGTCGATCGCCGCGGCCTCCTCCAGTTGGCGCGGCACCGCGGCCACGAAGCCGCGCAGCATCAGGATCGAGAAGCCCAGCGCCGACCCGATGTAGACCACGATCAGCCCGATCAGGCTGTTGAGCATCTGCAGCCGCTGGGCGTTCAGCATCAGCGGCAGCATCAGCGCCTCCAGCGGCACCATCTGCACGATGATCAGCATCACCAGGAAGCTCGCCCGGCCGCGGAACCGGATCCGCGCCACCGCGTACGCGGCCAGCAGCGAGATCAGCCCCGCGACCAGCACGGTGACCAGCGCGACGATCGCGCTGTTGAGGAAGAAGTGGAACAGGCCGAACTCCAGCCCCTGGCCGCTGATCACGGCCCGGAAGTGCTCCAGCGTCCAGTGCACCGGTACCGGCAGCGGTACGGGGGAGTTGATGTCCTCGTTGCTCTTGAACGCGGTCATCACCATCCAGAAGACGGGGAACACCGCGAACAGGAACACCGCCAGGCCGGCCGCGTTCAGGCCGATCTTCCGCGTCCGCTTGGAGGCCGCGCGCTTGGTGGCCGCGCGCTTGCCGGCCCCGTGTTCGTCGGTGGTCCCGCGCTTAGTGATGCCGCGCTTGCTGGCGGGCTTGGTGGCCGTGCTCATGCGACCTCCCCCTGCTTGACCATGACGCGGACGTAGAAGCCGGTGAACACCAGCAGGATCAGGGTGAGGATCAGCGCGATGGCGCCGCCCAGGCCGTACTTGGCCGGGAACGCCACCGCCGCCGAGTAGGCGTACATCGCCAGGTTGAACGAGTCGCGGTTGGCGGTGCCGCCGGACAGGAAGTACAGCTGGGTGAAGACCTTGAAGTCCCAGATGATCGACAGCACCACCAGCACCAGGAACACCGGGCGCAGCAGCGGGAAGGTGATCTGCCAGAACGCCCGCCAGGCGCCGGCGCCGTCGACCCGGGCCGCCTCGTACAGCTCGCCCGGCAGGCTCTTGAGCCCGGCCAGCACCGAGACCGCGATGAACGGGAACGACTGCCAGACCACGCACAGCACCAGCACGAAGTAGGTCGTGAACGGGCTGCCGAACCAGTTGTAGTCGTTCCAGCCGGACCCGGCGAGCCAGTCGGGCAGCAGGTCGAGGAACCACGGGATCAGGCCGCCGCCCGGGGTGAACAGCCACTTGTAGACGATCGCCGCCGAGATGCCGGGGGTGGCCCAGGCCAGCAGCGCCCCGGACGAGACCAGCAGCGACATCTTGCGGCCGAGCCGGTGCAGCAGCAGCCCGACCACGGTACCCAGCACCATGGTGATGATCACCATGGCCGCCGCCGAGGCGACGGTGTTGAGCAGGACCCTCCAGAAGAACCCGTCGTCCAGGACCGTCCGGAAGTTCTCCAGGCCGACGTTCTCGGCCGGGGACACGCCGCGCGCCTCGCGGGAGCCGATCTTGTGGAACGACATCCAGAACAGCTGGCCGATCGGATAAAGGATCAGCGCGGCGATGATCGCGATGGTGGGGGCGATCAGCAGGTACGGTCCCGGCCGGAACCGGGATCCGGGGCGGAGGCGGCGGCGGCCCGGAGCCGGACCGGAGTCGATCCGGTCCGGCGCGCGGCCCGCCACCTGAACGGTCTGCGCCATGGGCGGCCCATCCTCGGTGAACTCAGATGCGGGTGTGACTCAAGGGCGGTGCGGTCGGCGTCAGCCCTGGTTCAGCGTGTCGGTGAGGTCCTTGTTGGCCTTGGCCACGGCCTCGTCCACCGGGGTCCCGTTCATGACCGCCTTCAGCATGGTCGGGATGATCTTCTTGTTCTGGTCGGCCTCGGTCCAGTTCGGCGTCTTGGGCGCGCCCTTGACGTTGGCCATCTGCTGGGACGCCGGGCCCTGAATCGGGTCGGTGCCGTAGCCGCCGCCCGACAGCAGGTCGTTGAACTGCGGGAAGAACTTCAGCCCGTCGGCGAACGCCTTGGCGTTCTTCTTGCTCGCCACCGAGGACACGTAGTCGAACGCGGCGTCCGGGCTCTTGCTGTCCTTCCAGACCGCCAGGTGCGAGCCGCCCGCGAACGCCGGGCCGATCTGCCCGGTCGGGGTCGGGATGGTGAACACGCCCATCTTTCCGGTGTGCTTCTTGCTGATCTCCTCGATCTGCGGCAGCGTCCAGGCGCCGTCGATGTACATCCCGACCTTGCCGTTGGCGAAGTCGCGCTGCGGGCCGGCCAGCTCGTTCACGCCGATGTACTTCTTGGGTGCGACGCCGTCCTTGACCAGTCCGGTGTAGTACTCGACGGCCTTCTTGGCCTCGGGGGTGTCCAGCTTGCCCACCCACTTGTCGCCCTCGCGGGCCGCGATCTCGCCGCCGGCGCTCCACAGGAAGCTGGCGAAGCCGTTGGTGAAGTCGCTGGGCGCCGCGATGCCGGCGACGTCGCCGCCCTCGGAGTCCTGGATCTTCTTGGCCGCGGCCTTCAGCTCGTCCCAGGTCTTGGGCACCGTGATCTTGTTCTTGTCGAAGATGTCCTTGCGGTACCAGACCACCCGGACGCCCGCGTACCACGGCACCGCGTAGGTCTTGCCGTCCAGCTGGCCGAGCTCCAGCGAACCCTTGACGACGTCCTTGCCCTCGGGCCAGGCACCGTACTGCTTGGTGACGTCGGTCAGCGCGCCCTGGGCGGCCCAGGTCACGACCTGGTCGTTGCCGATCTCCACGACGTCCGGGCCCTGGCCGGTGTTGAGCGCGTCCTGGAGCTTCTTGGTGGCGTCGGGCCAGGGAACGTACACGGCCTCGACATCGGTCTTGGGATGCTTCTGCTGGAAGTCCGCCTTCGCCTGGGCCAGGACCTTGTCCTGGGGCGCGTTGGCGGCGCCCATGAACCACGCGGTGATCTTCGCGGGTTCTTCGCCCGTGGAGCCTTTTCCGTCGTCGCCGCCGCCGCAGGCGGACAGCCCGATCGCCAGAGCGGCGCCGACGGCCGCGAATTTCGCGATCTTCATGGGGTCTTCTCCTTTTCCGGCATCGGCCCGCGCGGTACGGGGCCCGGGGAAGGCACGAGGATGAGGGGTGGGGGGAAGGTACCGGACCGTTAAGGTCCAGCCATGCCCCTTTCTCCTCCGTGCCGTCCGCCTGGGCGCCCGGCCCGCCGGCCGGCGCTGTGCGCGTCCCCGCCGTGCCGCCCGGGTGGCCGGGCGGTAGGACGCTTGCCGTAAACTAACAAGAAACTTTCCTAAATAAAACCGTCCGTTAGCGGATTGAGACTTCTACCGCCTCGGCGCTTGCGGACGTTCGAGATACGAGGGGAACGCGAGCATGGCCCAACGCCCCGGGACCCCCCGGCTGCTGCGTGAACTCAACGACCGTGCCGCACTGGACCTGCTGGTCGGGCAGGGACCGCTGACCCGGTCCCAGATCGGCGAGCACACCGGGCTGTCCAAGGTCACCGCGTCCCAGCTGCTGTCCCGGCTGGAGGAGCGCGGGCTGGTCGAGGTCGTCGGAGCGCAGGAGGGCGGGCGCGGACCGAACGCCGCACTGTACGCGGTCGTCCCCTCCAGCGCCTACGTCGCCGGCCTCGAGGTCGGCCCCGACGGCGTCACCGCGGGCGTCGCCGACATCACCGGCACCATCACCGGGCAGGTCACCGTCGACCCCAACGGCGCCGACGACCCGGTCAAGCTCGTCCACAACGCCGTCGTGAAGGCCTGCCGTTCGGCCAAGGTCGCGCTCGGCCGGCTGAACGCCTTCGTCATCGGCAGCCCCGGCGTGGTCGACCCCCGCTCCGGCGACGTGCAGTTCTCGTTCGACCTGCCCGCCTGGCACGAAGGCGTCCTGGCCGGCCTGCGCACCGACCTGCGTCGCCCCGTCACCATCGAGAACGACGTCAACCTCGCCGCCGTCGCCGAGCGCGCCTACGGGGCCGCCCGGAACGTGGACGACTTCGCGCTCGTCTGGCTCGGCCGCGGGATGGGCCTGTCGATCATGCTGGGCGGGCAACTGCACCGGGGCCGGTCGGGCGGCGCCGGCGAGATCGGCTACCTGCCCGTACCCGGAGCACCCCTGCCGTCGGGCAAGGCCCGCCCCCACCCTGGCGAGGAGAACGTCACCGCGTCCAGCACCTGGGGCATCCCCGCCTTGGCCGGCGGCTACGGCTCACTGGTCGGCGCGGACGCCGTACGCGACCTCGCGCACGCGCACGGCATGAACGAGCCCACGGCGATCGAGTGCGTCCGCGCGGCGGCCGCCGACGAGCGGCGCGGCGGAGCCTTCCTCGACGCCCTGGCCGACCGCATCTCCTACGGCGTCACCTCGGTCGCCATCATCCTGGACCCGGGACTCGTCGTGCTCTCCGGGCAGCTGGGACGAGTCGGCGGACGCCCCCTGGCCGACCGCATCGAGCACGCGGTCGGACGCATCAGCCCCACCCGCCCGCGGATCGCGGTGACGGAAGTGGAAGGCAACCCTGTGCTACGCGGAGCGCTGCACGCGGCCCTGGAACGAGCCCGCGAAGAAGTCTTCTCTAGCTAGCTGTGTTTACCTGGGGGCTGTATTTGCCTGGGGGACCACCCCCAGACCCCCAGGCGGACCGTTCGCGGCCCCTTCGCTCGCTGCGCTCGCGAAGGGGCCGCGCTCGGATCCGGGTGAGGGGCTCCGCCCCCCACGCCCCCCAGCCGGGGGATACCCCCTGGCCCCCCGTACTGGGTGGTGCTGCTTGTTGTGGTGCTACTTCGCGGTGGCGTGCGTGCGTTTGGTCGTGCGGCGTACCGGCGCTTGGGTTCGGCGCGGATCCCTTAGTGCGCGGTCGATGACCGTCTGGTTGATGACCTGGCGCTTGCGCCGCTGGGCGGCGGCCCAGCGAGTGGTCGGCGTCATGGTGAAATCCCCGTTCCGCGGTGACGTCATTGCCACCGCAACCCCATTGGTCTGATCATCCCAGGAATGGGATGACAGGGGATCCGCCGCAGGGATGAATTCGTGGTCAGACCTTGTGCTGAGGTTCGTCCAGTCCCAGGTAGCCGGCGGTGTAGGCGAGCATGTCGCGGGCGCGTTCCGCCATGTGGCGCGGGCAGTTCCAGGCGTCTCCGTCGATGCGCGGGCCATCGCTTCCGAAGCCCGCAAGAGCCCGTACGTACCGCAGGAGCGTCCTGGGCGGTACCTGGGGATGGCGGTGCTGGTGCGGGCACGTGCCTGTGAGGGGAGCCTGGTCGATGGTGGCCAGCGCGTCGCGATAGGCCGACACCATGGCCGGCGGTGTCCCGCACCAATGGCAGTGCTGTGCCGCAAAACACACTGTAAGGAACAGCGGTAGCCGTTCCTCGGGAAGGGCTCTTCCGGACAGGAGTCTGCGCGCCGCCCACAATGCCGCCTGCTCGGCCAAGTCGTTCGGGCCGCCGGGACGGAGCCGTTCGACCGTCAGTGTCAGGTTTTCGATGCGGGCCTTTCCCTCGGTGAGGAAGAACGCGTCCAGGTCCGCCGTCGTGGGGGCCTCGAAGCGGGCCTGGCGGCCGTTGCGCAGGACGGTGAGCGTGTCGCCGGCGAGTTCGGCCAGGAAGACCGGGCAGCGCCAGCCGTCGTCCAGGACGGCGACCCGTCCGGCCAGGTGGGCGATCGCCTCCTGGTCACCGATCGAGCGGGTGTCCGGGTGGCGGTGCGCGCCGGGGGCCGTGCAAGCGGACGCTCCGTACACCGACGCGGCGCGTCCGGCCGCCGCGATGAGCGCGTCGATCACCGCCACCCGCCGGATCCGCCAGAGCGCGTAGCACGAGGTCGCGGACACGGCGACGGTCAGCGCGGGCCCGTCCCGCCCGGCCGGGTCGGCGTCCAGCCGCGCCGCCAGCCAGCACAGCACCGCGGCCGGATCGCGGCACGGGCGGTCGGTCACGATGCCCAGGAGCGTACGGGTCAGCTCATGGTGATCGAGCGTTCCGTCGTCCTTGAGGTACACCGATGCTCCTGGTCAGGGGGTCCGCGCTCCGTGATCGTCGGCGCGTCTGGGTGGGACGGGCGGGGGACGGGACGGGTTCCGCCCGGACGCTGGGATCATTGGGGGAAACGTCATCCGGTGGAGGGGGAGCGCCATGGCCTTGCGTGATCGGCTGCGCCGCGTGCTGCAGCGCCCGGGGAGCGCCGGTCTGGCACCGTACGAGAAGATCGTCGCCGCCGCGGGCGAGCGCGAGGCGGACGTGCGGGACCTCACCGGCGCGGAGCTGGCGGCGCTGGACTTCGATGATCCGGTGGAGCTGTGCGCGGCCGGCCGGGAGGCGGCGCGGCGGGCGCTGGGCGAGCGCCCGTACGACGTCCAGCTGCTCGGCACGCTCGCGCTGCTGGCCGGGCAGGTCGCCGAGATGGCGACCGGGGAGGGCAAGACGCTGGCCGGCGCGCTCGCCGCCGCCGGGTACGCGCGGCGGGGCAAGAAGGTCCACGTCATGTCGGTGAACGACTACCTCGCGCGGCGCGACGCCGAATGGATGGAGCCGATCTACACGCTGCTGGGCGTCACCGTCGGATGGGTCGGGCAGGAGTCCACGCCCGCCGAGCGGCGCGCCGCGTACGCCGCCGACGTCACGTACGCGCCCGTCAGCGAGGTCGGCTTCGACCTGCTCCGCGACCGGCTCGTCACCGATCCGGCGGACCGGGTGCTCCCCGGGCCCGAGGTCGCGCTGATCGACGAGGCCGACTCGGTGCTCGTGGACGAGGCCATGGTGCCGCTCGTGCTGGCGGGCGCGACCGGCCCCGCGTACGAGGGACCCTCGTACGCCGAGCTGGTCAGGCGGCTGCGCCCGGGCCTGCACTACGCGTCCGACGACGAGGGGCGCAACGTACGGCTCACCACGGCGGGGACCCGCGAGGTCGAACGGTCCCTCGACGTCGACCTCTACGCGCCCGAGCACCTGGACGTGCTCACCGCGGTGAACGTGGCGCTGCACGCCGAGGCGCTGCTGCACCGCGACGTCGACTACATCGTCCGGGACGGCGCCGTGAAGCTGATCAGCGAGTCGCGCGGCCGGGTCGCGCTGCTGCAGCGCTGGCCGGACGGGCTGCAGGCGGCGGTCGAGGCCAAGGAGGCCCTGGAGGCGTCCCCGAGCGGGGAGATCCTCGACTCGATCACCGTCCAGGAGCTGATCGGGCGCTACTCCGTACGGTGCGGGATGACCGGCACCGCGCTCGGGGTGGCCGGGCAGCTGCGGGAGTTCTACGGCCTGGAGATCGCGGTGATCCCGCCGAACCGGCCGCGGATCCGGGTGGACGAGCCCGACCGGCTGTACGCGACCGCCGTGGACAAGGAGCTGGCGATCACCGAGGAGATCGCCGCCGCGCACGCCACCGGCCGTCCCGTCCTGATCGGCACGCTGGACGTCGCCGCGTCCGAGCGGCTCGCCCGCCGGCTCGACCGGGCCGGTCTGGACCGGGTGGTCCTCAACGCCAAGAACGACGCCGAGGAGGCCGCGATCATCGCCCGCGCGGGCGAGCGGGGCGCGATCACCGTCTCCACCCAGATGGCCGGCCGCGGCACCGACATCCGCCTCGGCGACGGCGTCACCGAGGGCCTGCTGGTGATCGGTACCGGCCGCTACCACAGCGGCCGGCTGGACGATCAGCTGCGCGGCCGGGCGGGCCGCCAGGGCGATCCGGGCGCCTCGGTCTTCTTCACCAGCATGGAGGACGAGCTGGTCACCCGGTACGCCCCGGGCGAGGAGCAGGCGGCGCCGGCCGACGACGAGGGCCGGATCGAGAGCAAGGGCGCGCACTGGATCGTCGGCCATGCCCAGCGCGTCGCCGAGGGCGTGGACCTGGAGATCCACCGCAACACCTGGCGCTACCACCATCTGATCGGGCTGCAGCGGCGGGAACTCCTCGCCGAACGGGACCGCGTCCTGGACGGCGACGAGGCCGACCGGCTGATGCTGGAGCGCCATCCCTCGCACCACGCCGCTCTGGCGAAGGGCGGCGGCGCGGTCGGCGAGGCGGCCCGCCGCCTCCTGCTGTTCCACCTGGACCGCTGCTGGGCCGAGCACCTGGCCTATCTCGCCGACCTGCGCGAGGGGATCCACCTGCGATCGCTCGGCCGCGGGCTGGACCCGCTGGTCGAGTTCCACCGCGAGGCCGTACCGGCGGGCAAGAAGCTCCTCACCCGTGCCCGGGACGAGGCCGCGGGCGCGTTCGCCGGCCTGGAGAGCCTGGACGACCTGGACGACCTCACCAAGAGGCCCTCGGCGACGTGGACGTACATCGTCCACGACAACCCGTTCGGGACCATGGAGGAGCGGGCCTTCCGGAGCCTGGTCTCCCTGGTCAGGTCCCGGCGCTCATGAGGGCGGCCGCCGTGTCGCGGGCGGTGTCGGTCGCGTTCCGGATCCCGGCGATGCTGAACGCGACCGTGGCGCCCTCGTGCAGGATCAGGAGCCGGTCCGCGAGCGCCCGTTCGAATCCGGACTCGGCGGCCAGCCCGGCGTAGAGCTCCCTGAGCCATGCCTTCTGCTGGGCGGCGGTCTCATGGACGGGATGCGCGGGATCCGGTAGTTCGGCGCAGGCGTTGATCATGGAGCAGCCGCGCTTGCTGTTGGCGCGCAGCCATTCGCCGTTCGCGTCGTACGTCATGAGGATGCGCTCGCGGGGATCGTCCACGGTGGCCAGCCGCTCGTTCAGGAAGGCGCGCCAGCGCTCGTCCCGGGCGCGCAGGTACGCCAGGACCAGCGTCTCCTTCGAGCCGAAGCGGTCGTAGACGGTCTTCTTCGTGACCCCGGCCTCGGCGGCGATCAGTTCCATGCCGACCTGGCCGATGCCCCGGTCGTAGAAGAGCCTGCTCGCGACGTCGAGCACCCGGCGGCCTGCCGGTGTCAGCGGGCGTTCCTTGATCACGCGATGGCTCCTTCCGTAGGCGCACCCGGTCGGTACACCACAAGTATACATACCGGTATAGGTAGGCTGTAGCTATACCGGTATGTATACCTCTGGAGGTCCTGGTGTCCCGGCCAAGTCACGACGTCCTGCTCGGAGCGGGGTTCGTCGTCCTGTGGAGCTCCGGCTTCATCGGTGCCGAACTCGGCGCCGCCAGCGCCCCCGCGTCCTCGCTGCTCGCCTGGCGCTTCATCATCGCCGCCGTCCCGCTGGCCGCCTGGCTGCTGTGGCGGCGCCCCCACATCCCCGCCCGCGATCTCGGCCTGCACATCCTCATCGGCACGCTCGGCCAGGTCGGCTACCTGTACGGCGTGTTCGCCTCCGTCGAGCACGGCGTCGCCCCCGGCACCAGCGCCCTGATCTGCGCGCTGCAACCCATCGTCGCCGTCGCCCTGGCCGTCCCGCTGCTCGGCGAATCCGTCGTCCCCCGGCAGGTCATCGGCCTTCTCATCGGCCTCGGCGGCGTCGCCCTGGTGGTCGGCGGCGATGTCGGGGCGACTTCCGGGGTCCCGCTCTGGGCATACGCGCTTCCGATCGGGGCCATGGTGTCCCTGGTCGCCGCCACCCTCGTCGAGCGCAGGACCCGCCCGTCGATCGGCCTCATCGAAGCGCTGGCAGTCCAGGCGGGCATCAGCGCCGTACTGTTCACCGGCCTCGCGCTGGCGACCCGTACCCTGACGCCTCCCGCCGACCCCACTTTTTGGGCCGCCATCGCCGTCCTGGTGGTGCTGGCGATGTTCGGCGGCTACGGCCTCTACTGGATCAACCTGTACCGCAACGGTGTCGCCCGGGTCTCCGCCCTCCTGTACCTGACCCCACCCGCGACCATGCTGTGGGCCTGGCTGATGTTCGGCGGAGCCATCGCCCCACTCTCCCTGGCGGGCGTAGCGGTCTGCGCAGTGGCCGTCCTGCTGATCCGTACCTCCAAGGCGTCGGGCGAAGCCGTCTCACCCGCCGACTCCCAGGCGCCCCCGGGACAATTGGTCGGCCGGTCAGGCGCGTAGGCGGAGGCCCTTGGGGGTGGGGTGGAAGCCGGCGGACTCGAGGGCGGCGGCCACGGGGGAGTTGGTGATGGCTTCGCCGTCGGCTCGTTCGACCGTGAGGCGGCCCAGGGCACCTTCGCGTACGGCGAGGGCGAGGGCGTCGACGGCGGGTTGCACGACGTCGGGGGAGTCGTCCCAGGTGAGGAGTGTGCGGCCGCCGCGTTCCACGTAGAGGGCGAGGGCGCCGTCGACCAGGACGACCAGCGCGCCGGCCTTGCGGCCCGGCTTGTGGCCGCTGGCGACCTCGTCCTCGCGGCTGGGCCAGGGGAGCGCGGCACCGTACGGGTTGGCGGGATCGGCGGCGGCCAGGACGAGGGCGCGGCGGTCCTGGGAGGTGCGGGCGTCACCGGGCAGGGGGGTCTGCCAGGGGTCGGCCGGAGGAAGCGGCGCGGCCGGGCGCAGGGCGCGGAGGCGGTCGACGGCTCCGGGGAGGGCGAATTGGGCCGCGCCCAGGCCCTCGACGAAGTAGCCGCGCCGGCAGCGCCCGGTCTCCTCGAACGCGCGCAGGACGGGATAGACGGCCGCGAAGCCGCCGGGCGTGTGCTCGGCCGCGACGGCGCCCCGGATGACGATGCCGTAGCGGTCGAGCAGGGCCTCCGCCCGGGCGTGCGAACGCAGGGTCGCGCGGCTCTCTCGCTCCGGGAGCAGCCACCAGCGCCCCGCTACTGTGGGCGGGCCCGTACGGGAGGGCAGGACGGGGCGTCCGCGCCGGGTCTTGCTGGAACGGTGGGTGGGCTTGCCCGAGCCCAACGCGGAACGGAGCGGGGCGAGGGTGTCGTTGGTGAGGTGTCCCGCCCAGACCAGGTCCCATACGGCGGTGACCAGGTCCTGGTCGTTGACCGTGATCGCGGTGTTGACGCGGTCGGAGAGCATGCGGAAGAACAGCGCCCCGCCGTCGGAGAGGGTGTCGAGCACCGCCTGGTGGACGGGGGTGAGGGTGATCTCGGCCGGCTCGGGCATCAGCAGCGGCGCGGTGTCGGCCAGGTAGAGGGAGATCCAGCCGTCGCCGCCGGGCAGCCCGCCCTGGCCCGACCAGACCACCTCGCCCGCGGAGGTGAGCTCGTCGAGCATCGCGGTCGAGTAGCCCTGGATGCGGGACGGCAGGACGAGGGACTCCAGCGCCGAGGCGGGGACGGCCGAGCCCTGGAGCTGCTCGATGGCCTGGACGAGGGCGTCGATGCCGCGCAGCCGGGAGTGGCCCGCGATGCCGTGCCAGACGGGCAGGAACAGGCCCAGGGCCTCGGGCGGCGAGGGCTCCACCTCGGAGCGGAGGCGGGCCAGGGAACGGCGGCGCAGCGACCGGAGGACGCCCGCGTCACACCATTCGCTGGTCAGGGGGCCGGAGACCGCCTCGACGGGGAGGAACTCGCCCTCCACGACGCGTCCGGCGGCGGACAGCCTGCGCAGGGTCTCCACCACTACGGCAGGCCCCAGGCCGAAGCGTGTGGCGGCGGTGCCGGCCTGGAACGGGCCGTGCGTACGGGCGTACCGGGAGATGAGGTCGCCCAGGGGATCGTCGACCGGCTCAAGGAACGCCTCGGGGATGCCTACGGGGAGCGGTGCGCCCAGCGCGTCGCGTAGCCGCCCGGCGTCCTCGATCGCGGCCCAGTGCTCCTGGCCCGCTATGCGGACCCGGATGGCGCGCCGTGTCGCCTCCAGCTCGGACAGCCAGTGCGCCGCTTCGGGGTTTCCTTCGGGGTTTCTTTCGGGGGACGTGTCGTCCGGCTCGGTGTCCGGGTCGAGTGGAAGCGTGGTGGCGTCGATGCTCTCCGGCTCGCTGCTTTCGGTGGCGGCCTTGAGGGCTGTGCGCTGGATCGCCTCGGCGGTGGTGAGGGGGCCCAGACCGCGCAGCAGGTCGGCCACGCCTTCCAGCCCGCGGGCTCGGCGGTCTCCGGTCAGGCGCTGCAGCTCACGGTCGAGCTCGGCGACGACCTCGGGGTCGAGTAGCTCGCGCAGGTCGGCCTGGCCGAGCAGCTCGGACAGGAGGGCCGTGTCGAGGGCGAGGGCCTGGGCGCGGCGTTCGGCGAGGGGCGAGTCGCCCTCGTACATGAAGGCGCCCACGTAGTGGAACAGCAGCGAGCGCGCGTACGGCGAGGGCTCGGGCGTCTCCACCTCGACGAGGCGGACCTTGCGGCCGGACAGATCGCGCATCAGGCCGACCAGCCCCGGAACGTCGAACACGTCCTGCAGGCACTCGCGCATCGTCTCCAGGACGATCGGGAACGAGGGGTACCTGCTCGCGACCGCCAGCAACTGCGCGGCGCGCTGGCGCTGCTGCCACAGGGGCATCCGCTTGCCGGGACTGCGGCGGGGGAGCAGCAGGGAACGGGCCGCGCACTCCCGGAACCGGGCCGCGAACAGCGCCGAGCCGCCCAGCTCGTCGACGACGATGCGTTCGATGTCGTCGGGGTCGAAGACGGCCAGATCGAGGCTGGGCGGGTCGTCCATGTCGGGGATCCGGATGACGATGCCGTCGTCGGCGTGCATCGCCTGGGCGTCAACGCCGTAGCGCTCGCGGAGGCGGCCCGCCATGGCCAGGGCCCAGGGGGCGTGCAGGCGGGCTCCCAAGGGGGAGTGCACGACCATCCGCCAGTCGCCCAGCTCGTCGCGGAACCGTTCGACCACCATGGTGCGGTCGTCCGGGATGTGGCCGGTGGCCTCGCGCTGCTCGGCGAGGTAGGAGATCAAGTTGTCGGCGCCCCATTCGTCCAGGCCCGCCGCGGTGACGCGTGCGCGGGCCTCGTCGGCGGGGAGGCCGGCGAGTTCGCGGGTGAACCCTCCCAGGGCGCGCCCCAGCTCGGCGGGACGGCCGAGGGTGTCGCCATGCCAGAACGGCAGCTTGCCGGGCTGCCCTGGGGCGGGGGACACCAGGACGCGGTCCGGGGTGATGTCCTCGATCCGCCACGAGCTGGCGCCGAGGACGAAGACGTCGCCCACGCGCGACTCGTACACCATCTCCTCGTCCAGCTCGCCCACCCGGGACCTCCCGGGGGATCCGGGGGTCGCCCCCCGGGCTGACGCAGTCTCGCCGACGAGGAAGACACCGAACAGGCCGCGGTCGGGGATCGTGCCACCGCTGGTGACCGCGAGCCGCTGGGCGCCGGGACGGTCGCGCAGCACTCCGGTGACGCGGTCCCATACGAGGCGGGGACGCAGCTCGCCGAACTCGTCGCTCGGGTAGCGCCCCGCGAGCATGTCGAGGGTCGCCTCCAGGGCGGAGCGCGGCAGCGTGGCGAACGAGGCGGCCCGCTTGACCAGGCCCTCCAGCTCGTCGACCGTCCACTCGTCCATCGCCACCATCGCGACGATCTGCTGGGCCAGCACGTCGAGCGGGTTGCGCGGGTAGTGCATCTCCTCGATCTGGCCGGTGCGCATGCGTTCGGCCACCACGGTCGTCTGCACGAGGTCGCCCCGGTACTTGGGGAAGATGACGCCCTTGGAGACCGCCCCCACCTGGTGGCCCGCCCGGCCCACACGTTGCAGGCCGTTGGCCACGGAAGGGGGCGACTCCACCTGGACGACGAGGTCGACCGCACCCATGTCGATGCCCAGCTCAAGGCTGGAGGTCGCGACGACGGCCGGCAGGCGGCCCTGCTTGAGGGCGTCCTCGATCCCGGCCCGCTCCTCCTTGGAGACCGAGCCGTGGTGGGCGCGCGCGATCTCCTGGGGCGCCCCCTTGGTCGCGCCCGCCTGCGCCATCATCTCGGCCGGTGCGTGGTCTTCCGTCAGGGGGCCGACGCTCCGCTCGTACGCCAGCTCGTTGAGACGTCCGCACAGCCGCTCGGCCAGGCGCCGTGAGTTCGCGAACACCAAAGTGGAACGGTGCGCCTCGATGAGGTCGAGCAGGCGGTCTTCCACATGGGGCCAGATACTGCGCTGCCTGGGGTCGGCCGTCCCCGAGCCGTCCACGAACTGGCCCACGGTCCCCATGTCCTCGACCGGTACGACGATGTCGATGTCGAACACCTTGTCCGAAGGGGGCTGCACGGTCGTGGCCGTACGGGCGCCCCCGAGGAACGCCGCGATCTCGTCGATGGGGCGGACCGTCGCGGAAAGGCCGACACGCTGGGCGGGACGTTCGAGCAGGGCGTCCAGGCGCTCCAGGGACAGCGCCAGATGCGCGCCGCGCTTGGTGCCGGCGACGGCGTGCACCTCGTCCACGATCACCGTCTCCACCCCGCGCAGCGACTCGCGGGCCTGCGAGGTGAGGATCAGGAACAGCGACTCCGGCGTGGTGATCAGGATGTCCGGCGGCCTGGCCGCCAGCCGGCGGCGCTCGTCGGCCGGGGTGTCGCCGGACCGGATCCCGACGCGCAGGTCCGGCTCGGGCAGCCCGAGCCGGCGCGCGGCCTGGCGGATCCCGGTGAGGGGCGCCCGCAGGTTGCGCTCGACGTCGACGGCCAGGGCCTTGAGCGGTGAGACGTACAGCACCCGGCAGCGCCGCTTGGGGTCGGGCGCGTCCCCCGGCCCGCCGGGGCCCTCCTGCGGTGCCGCCAGGCGGTCGAGGGACCAGAGGAAGGCGGCCAGCGTCTTGCCGGATCCGGTCGGGGCGACGACCAGGGTGTTGTCGCCTCCGGAGATGGAGTCCCAGGCCCCGGCCTGCGCCGGCGTGGGCGCGGCGAAGGCGCCCTCGAACCAGGCGCGAGTGGCGGGGGAGAAGCGTTCGAGCACGTCAACGCTCATGTCCCCATCCTGCACCGTGCCTGTGACAGTCTGCGCCGCGGCTCCGGCGGAGCGGCGGCGAAGGTGGCCGGGATCATATTGTAAGCGAATGCTTGCTTGGGTCATCCTGTAAGGCGGTCGTTCGCCTCGCGGTCGTTCGGCCCGAAGGAGGCTGAGTCCTGATGCCGTACGCCCTGCTCGCCGTCGGCGCCCTGGCCCTGGTGCTCGCGCTGAACGCGCATTTCCCCCGCCGACACCCGTGGCTGCTCGTCCCGAGCTTCTTCTCCGGGTGGCTCACCATCGAGATGGCACCGCACCTCCTTGTGGCGGAGATCGCCGGCATGGCCGCTCTCTCCGCGTACGGAGGGCTGACGGGGTGGGCGGGCTGGCTCGGGCTCATCCTGGGGGCGGCCGGGGTCGCGGGCACGATCGCCACGATCATCGCCGCGCGCCGTACCGTCGTGACCCTCAGGGACAGCGGTGCTCCCCTGGACCTGGACCCCGAACGGGCGCCCCGCTACCCGCTGGCCCATCTCATCGTCCCGCCGCTGTGCCTGATCCCGCGGCGGGGCGTCAAGGTCCGGCGCAACATCGTCTTCCATGAGCGGGAACGCCTGCGGCTGAAGCTCGACGTCTACCAGCCCGCCGACGTCTACCGCTCCTCAGGCGTCTCCCGGTCCACCGGCGTCTCCCGATCCTCGAAGGAGGACGGCGGGCTGCGTCCGGGACTCATGGAGATCCACGGAGGCGCCTGGGTCATCGGCGACAAGCGCGAGCAGGGGCTGCCCCTGCTCAACCACATGGCCGTCCAAGGGTGGGTGGGCTTCAACGTCAACTACCGGCTCAGCCCGAAGGCCACGTGGCCCGAGCACCTGATCGACCTGAAGCACTTCTTCACGTGGTACCGGGAGCACGCGGCCGAATATGGGGCCGACCCCGACTTCCTCTGCGTCACGGGCGGTTCCGCCGGCGGGCACCTCGCCGCGATGGTCGCCCTCACCGCCAACGAACCGGAGTTCCAGCCCGGATTCGAGGACGTCGACACCAGCGTCCGGGGCGCGGTCCCCTTCTACGGCGTGTACGACCTCGTCGAGCCCGGCCCTTGGCCCGTCCCCATGGGAGCCACCACCATCATGCAACGCATGGTGGTCAAGAAGTCCTTCGAGAAGGAACCGGAGGCCTTCGCCAAGGCGTCACCGGTGAGCTACCTCCGGAAGGACGCGCCCCCGTTCTTCGTCATCCACGGCAGCCACGACTCCCTCATCCCGGTGGGCGAGGCACGGCGCTTCGTGAAACGGCTGCGCGAGGCGTCGGACGCACCCGTCGTCTACGCCGAGATGAAGGGCGGCCAGCACGGCTTCGACGTCTTCCCCTCGTACCGTACGGCCCGGGTCATCGAAGGCGTGGAGCGCTACCTGACCGGCCTGCACCGGCAGTACCGCCAGAGCGCCGCGCCGCCCTCCGTACCGGACGAGGTCACCGACTCGCTCGGATAGCGTGAGCGGGTGCGGCTCACATTGTTCTGGGAACGGATGCGACAGCAGTTCGGCGACGCCTACGCGTCCAGCGTGGCCAAGGACCACGTCCTGGCCGAACTGGACGGCCGTACGATCGAGCAGGCCCTCGCGGAGGGCGTGCCCCCCAAGAAGGTCTGGCAGGCGGTGGTGGCCACCTTCGACGTCCCCTCCCGCCTGCGCTGAAGGCCGTACGGAAGGGGGCGGGGGCCACCACCGCCTCCGGGATCAGTAGACCGCGACGGCGGTGACGAAACCGATCATCAGGTTGGCGACCGCCAGCAGGACCGCGGCGGGCTCCAGCCGGTCCTCGGCGTCGTCGGCCAGCTGCTTGATGCTGATCCCGACCAGCTTGTCGAAGATCAGTGTGGCGGCGGTCATCGCGACGATGCCGACCGCGCCGAACACCAGGGTCCGGGTCAGGCCCTCCAGCAGGTCACCGTGCGAGGCGAAGATCGAGACCGCGACGATCAGGCCGACGCCGACCGTCGAGGCCGACGCCAGCAGCGTGGCGTTCGGGTTGCGGTGCTCGCGGATGACCGTGATCAGCCGGCCCGGGGTGGCCAGGTCGGTCATGTAGAAGCCGACCACGAACAGCAGCAGGCCGACCGCGGCATAGGCGAGCAGTGCCCCCGTTCCGTCCAGCAGGATCTGGCCGAGGTTCTCGTCGTTCGCCAGCGTTGTCATGGGTCTCCTTAGCGGGACGCGCGCCCACTCGGTCAGGGGTTGGGAGGGACGCCTTTACAGCGGGATGCCTTACAGGGGAATGCGGTGGGGGACGAAGGAGGAGGTGTCGTCGGTGATGAGCCCGGCGGTCTCGCGGATGCCCAGCCCCGCGGCCTCGTCGTGCACCATCCACGCGCCGAGCACCGGATGCTCCCCGTCGAAGTCGGGTAGTGCGCAGAACTCCTGGAAGACGAAGCCTTCCTTGCCGTAGGTCCCCTCCGTACGCTGCTCCTTGCCGTCCGGGGTGACGATGCGCATGCTCGCGCCCTCCCGGCCCAGCAGCGGCTTCTGCACGTAGGACGTGAGGCTCGCCGGCGTGTTCAGGTACGTGGGAAGCAGGTTGGGGTGCCCGGGGAACAGCTCCCAGAGCAGCACCAGCAGCGCCTTGTTGGAGAGCACCATCTTCCAGATCGGCTCGATCCACCTGGTCGGCGTCCCCGGGATGTTCCGGCCGAACGGCTCGTTGACGATCCATTCCCACGGGTAGAGCTTGCAGAGGGTGCGGATCTCGAATTCCTTGAGGTCCACGAAGCGGTTGCGCCGCGGATCCCAGCCGATCTCCTCCATGGCGATCCCCACACCCGGGATCCCCGCCTCCTCGGCGGTCTCCTGCATGTAGGCGATCGTCATGACCTCTTCGGCGGTCTCGTCGCCGCTGGTCCACCCGAAGTGGGCCGGGCCGTCACCCAGTCCTGAGGCGATCTCCTTCCATCGCCCCACCAGGCGCTCGTGGATGGAGTTCCACTGGTCGTCCTCGGGAAAGACGTCCTGCAACCAGAACCACTGGACGATGGAGCTCTCGACCAGGGACGTGGGGGTGTCGGCGTTGTACTCCAGCAGCTTGGCCGGACCCTCGCCGTCGTAGCGGAGGTCGAACCGCCCGTACAGGTGCGGATCCTGGCGCCGCCACGACTCCTCGATGAGGGGCGCCACCCAGTCGGGAATGCCCAGGACGTTGTAGCGGCCGGTGGTCACCACATGCTCGACCACCTGCAGGCACATCCGGTGCAGTTCCTCGACCACCTCTTCCAGGGCCAGGACCTCGTCCATGTCGAAGACGTAGTGCACCGACTCGTCCCAGTAGGGGCGGGGCAAGTGCTCGGGATGTGCCGTCCGGTGGTAGGCCAGCCCGTGCGACTCGACCTTCTCGGCCCAGTCCGCGCGCGGTTCCGAACGCGCTCGCCGCACGGCCTAGCTCCCGCTCTTGCCGCCGCCGCCGAAGCCGCCGCGGCTCAGGGTGTTCCCCTTGCTGGACTTGATCTTGCCCTTGCTGGGGCCGACCCGGCTGCCGCCGTACACGTACCCGTCGCTGTCGCGGTCGCCGCCGTAGTACCAGAAGTAACGGCCGTAGGAGATCGTTCCGCGGTCGATGTCGCGCCGGTCGCAAAAGCTGTCGGAAACGACCCGGTAGCCGCCGGCGCTCTTGCCGGCATTGAGTCCTTCACGGTCCACGCACCATGCCGTGGTGGTCTTCGAACCGCAGGCCGCCACGGTCAGCGACAGGGCGCTGACCATTCCGATCTTGACGGCCCGGGAGCTGAGCCGGCGTGTCTGTTCCTGTGGGGGCAAGGCGAACACGTCCTTCGAGAAAACGAGGCGACCGGCGACCTGGCCCCCACGGACGCGTCCAGCGTCATCCGGCGGGAAGGGAACTCTCGGTCGCGAAGCCATAGCTTAGGGGTGGGCGCTGATCGGACGGAAGAGACAAGTGTCCCGTTCCCATCGGCACGAAAGTCTGGCCCGCGAGCGTTAGTCCGGAACCGGAAGGTGCGCGTAGAGATCCATCGGATCGACGGTGGACGGCAGGTCGCTCACCTGGCCGTCGCCCACCTCCACCACCCGCCAGACGCCGTCCTCCCGGCACGCCAGGTCCGTCGTGATGAAACGGCACCCCAGCGTCCGTACCGCAGGCGCCACCGAGTCCAGTTGCGGATCGGGCTCCAGGTCCGGGCTGTCGGGATGGGGCCCCACCAGGGCGGGCTCCCCGTCCACCCACCACACGCGCGCCTCACCATCGCCGCCGTACGGCTCGAACTCCCGGACGACCAGGCCGCCCGCCAGGAACTCGTCCTGCAGCGCGAGCATCTTGGCCACGACGCCGCGCAGCGAGGAGAGATTCTTCAGATCCGGAACGAAGCACGCCTCGTCCCATTCGTGCTTGCGCGATTTCACGTAGTCCTTGATGATGCCCGGCCCCCCGTGCAGGGGACGTACCAGCTCGCCCAGATCACCCGGGTCCTCGCCCGGGGAGAGCGGGCGCCACACGCTTGGCGGGGTCAGCCCCGCGAACGTGTCGTGCCAGCCCGGCAGCTCATGTGCGCGCCGGTAGTCCTCGGGATGCGTGAGCAGCAGCGTGCCACGCGACTTCAGCAGCCCGGCCATCACGGCGTACTCGGCGCTGGTCAGCATCCAGCCGCGGTACCAGACGGGCCCCAGATCCCTGGGCACGGCCCGTACCGCCGCCTCGGCGTCGCCGCGCTGCAGCGCGTCATGGTCGACCAGGGCGATCTCGCCGTAGTGATCCCGTACGGCGGCCGCCTCGCGGGCGAAGTGGGGGTCAACGCGCCGGGGGCGGAGCGGGTCGACGCAGAAGAGGACGGTCAGCGTCATGATGGAACCCTCCGTGGACGGCGCCAGCGTACGGGTTCTTGAGTGTCGCCCGCAGGGCGATTCCCGGGCAAATCCTCGGCCGGGACCATGATCGAACGGATGTTCGGTAAAGTCGGAGTGCCGGGAACTGTCGGTGGCACCCCGTAACGTCGCCTCCGACATCGAAGGACAGACGGGAAAAGGGGCACCACCTCATGGCAGCGAACGACCGGGAGAAGGCTCTCGAGACCGCACTGGCCCAGATCGAGCGGCAGTTCGGCAAGGGCTCGATCATGCGGATGGGCGAGGAGGCGCGGGCGCCGGTCGAGGTGATCCCCACCGGCGCGATCTCGCTCGACATCGCGCTCGGCACCGGCGGCCTGCCGCGCGGCAGGGTCGTCGAGGTCTACGGACCGGAGGGATCGGGCAAGACCTCCATCGCGCTGCACGCCGTGGCGAGCGTGCAGAAGCAGGGCGGCATCGCGGCGTTCGTCGACGCCGAGCACGCCCTCGACCCCGAGTACGCCCGCGCGCTCGGCGTCGACATCGACGCGATGCTGATGTCCCAGCCCGACACCGGCGAGCAGGCGCTCGAGATCACCGACATGCTGATCCGCTCCGGCGCGGTCGACATCGTCGTCATCGACTCCGTGGCGGCCCTGGTGCCCCGCGCCGAGATCGAGGGCGAGATGGGCGACAGCCACGTGGGCCTCCAGGCCCGGCTGATGTCGCAGGCGCTGCGCAAGCTCACCGGCGCGATCAACCAGACCCGCACCACCGTGCTGTTCATCAACCAGCTCCGCGAGAAGGTCGGCGTGATGTTCGGCTCGCCCGAGACCACCACCGGTGGCCGCGCGCTGAAGTTCTACGCCTCCGTCCGGCTCGACGTGCGCCGCATCGAGACCCTCAAGGACGGCACCGAGGCGGTCGGCAACCGCGTCCGGGTCAAGGTCGTCAAGAACAAGATGGCCCCGCCCTTCCGCGTCGCCGACTTCGACCTCCTCTACGGCCACGGCATCTCCCGCGAGGGCGGCCTGATCGACCTGGGCGTCGAGCACGGCTTCGTCCGCAAGTCCGGTGCCTGGTACACCTGCGACGGCGACCAGCTCGGCCAGGGCAAGGAGAACGCCCGCAACTTCCTCAAGGCCAACCCCGACATGGCGGACGGCATCGAGAAGAGGATCAAGGAGAAGCTGGGCATCGGCCCCAAGGTCGACAAGCCGGCCGACCCGGCCCCGGCCGCCGCCCCGCCCGCCGCGTCCACCGGCACCCGCAAGGGCAGGGCCGCCAAGTCGGCGGTCTCCGCCAAGCCGGCCGAGACCGCCAAGCCGGCGGAGGCGGCAGAGCCCGTCAAGCCCGCTGAGGCCGCCGAGCCTGCCAAGCCCGTTGAGGCGGCGCCCGCCGAGGCGGTCAAGCCGGTCGAGATCCCCAAGCCGGGCGACGCGTAAAGGTGCTTCCTGACAGGGATTCTCCCGACCAGGGTGACGCTTGACGAAGGTTGAGGAATGATCTCGTATGCAGGGCGGCGGCGCCCGACCCGGCACCGGATGACCGGTGCGCGGATCTTCCCCTGTGGCGCCGCCGCTCCCCGGAGACCGGACCGATGACCCGGCGCGACGACCCGGCCCCCCGTACGGCCAACCCCTGGTTCACCGAAGACGACCCGGAACCCCCCGTACGAGACAACCCGTGGTCCGCTCTCGACGAGCCTCCACCCCCCAACCCGTTCGCCACCGAATGGTCCCGCAGCGCCTGGACGACGCCGGAGGACCAGCCGGCCGAACGTCCCGACATCGGCACGCGCCCAAAGGCACCCGACGCGACCGCCGCCAAGGAGACCTCAAGCTCCTCCACCGGGGTGGCGACGCAGTCCACCCCGGGCGGAGGAAGCCAACCCCCGCCCCAAGCATCCGGGCACGCTGAAACGCCCGCCGCCCAGGCGGCCGAGGAGCGTCCGGCCAACGCCGAGTCGCCTTCCGGCAAGCGTACGAAGGCACCAGCGGGCCGTGCCGCAAAGAGGCGGCAGGCGCGCCAGGACCTCGGCGACGAGCCGTTCCCGAGCCCAGGGCGAGAGCAGCCAGGCCCCGAAGCAGGGCCCAGCCTGAGTCCTGAGGCAGCGGGCCCTGAGCCCAGCCCGGATTCAGAGCCGGCGGGAGAGCGGCCGCTGAGTCCGGGGCCGAGACCGGAGGAGATCCCGAGTCCGGAACCGGATGCGGAGCCGAGTCTGGAGCCGGGCCACGAGGTGGAGTCGGGCCACGAGCAGGGTCCGGAGCCGGAGCACGTGCTGAAGGCGGAGCCGAACTCGGAGCCCGAGTGGGAATCGGACTCGGAGCTCACGCGGATGCTGACCCCGGAGCCGGAGCCGGAGCCGAGCCCGCAGGTGGAGCCGAGCCCGGAGGTGGAGCCGAGCCCGGAGGCGGAGCCGAGGCTGGAATGGAGCCCGCCGGTGGGGCAGGGCGCCGAGTCGGGGTCAAGCCAGGAGCGGGACCCCGAGCCGGAGGCGGGTTCGAGTCCGGAGTCGGAATCGGGATCAGGGCCGGGTTCGGGACGGGAGTGGGGCGGGGGTCGGGGCTCCCGGAGTGGAGGGAAGGGACGGCGCAAGCGGGCGGAGGCCGAGGAGCGTGATCCGGAGCGGCGGGCGCGGGACATCTGCCTGCGGTCGCTCGCGATGGCGGCCCGGACCCGGTCGCAGCTGGCCGATCTACTGCGGCGGAAGGAGATCCCCGACGATGTCGCCGAGCGGGTGCTGGGCAGATTCACCGATGTCGGGCTGATCGACGATGAGGCATTCGCGCAAGCGTGGGTGGAGTCGCGGCATAACGGGCGCGGGCTGGCCAAGCGGGCACTGGCGGTAGAGCTACGGCGGCGTGGAGTCGCTGAGGAGACGGTGAACGACGCAGTGGAGAGCCTTGATCCCGACCAGGAGGAGCAGACCGCGCGGCGGTTGATCGCGCGGAAGGCGGCGGCGACGCGCGGCCTCGATCCCAACAAGCGGACGCGGCGGCTGGTCGGGGTGCTGGCCCGCAAGGGGTACTCGCCGGGCCTGGCGTACCGGGTCGTCAAGGAGGTGCTCGCGGAGGAGGGCGAGGAAGTCGAGGAGATGCCCGAGCTGGACTGATCACTGCGACACGCCGGGGAATGACGGACGATCCTGACGCCGGGGGTGCCGGGTTCTGACTGCGATCACACAGGTCGGGTGTGTCGCGGGAGCGGTAAGGGGTTTCTCACGCAGGCGTTCGGTTAGCCCGGAATGCCCGGCGTTTGCTTGCTCATTACCTCCCCGCCGCTTACCGTTACGGCAGTGAGGAGTTACTCCGCGCACTGCGGATTGCGATACGACCGAGCACGTTCACGCAGCTGAGAGGCACAGAGGACAGACGTTTGGCCGACCTCGGTGGAGGGGCCGTGGTCACCGGGCGCGGTAGCACGCCGCCCGGGCGCCGCCCCGTACCCGCCGGGTGTGCCGCGGCGTGCGCCGATCCGCCGGGACGCGGGTAATCCTCGCAGAGCAGGGCCTCGACCTCCGACGGGGCCCGCGGGCGAGGAAGGGTCTGCCCCATGGCCGAGAGCGTCCTGTTGGGTGCCGCGCTACTGGTGACCCTGGTCGCTCTCGTCATCATGCTCCTGCGGCGGCCCGCCGGGTCCGGCAAGGACGAGCGTGGCCAGGCCGAGCGGGACGCCGCCGAGATCACGGCCGGCGCCGAGGCCGCCGCCCAGGAGATCCTCGCCAAGGCCGAGACGCGGGCCCGGCAGCTCGGTAGTGCCGCGCGGAGCGAGCTCGACGAGGAGGCCCGCGCCGTACGGGAGGATCTGCGCACCCTGCGCGAGGACCTGGAGCGCAGGGAGACCCGGCTGGCCGAGCGCGAGCAGCGCCTGGACGCCGAGGTGCGGCGGCTCGAGGAGTGGTCCGGGCGGCTCGCCGAGTCCAAGCGCTCACTGGAGGAGCGCCGTCAGGAGCTCGGGAACCTGGCGGACGAACGCCGCCAGGTCCTGGAACGTACCGCCGGGCTGACCGCCGAGGAGGCCAAGTCCGAGCTGGTCGCGGCCCTGGAGAACCAGGCCAAGCGGGAGGCCGTCCCGATCACCCGGGAGATCGAGAACGCGGCGCGGCAGGAGGGCGACAAGCGCGCCCGCAAGATCGTGACGCTGGCCATCCAGCGGGTGGCGAGCGAGCAGACCGCCGAATCGGTGGTGTCGGTGCTGCATCTGCCCGGCGACGAGATGAAGGGCCGCATCATCGGCCGCGAGGGCCGCAACATCAGGGCGTTCGAGTCCACCACCGGGGTCAACCTGATCATCGATGACACGCCGGAGGCGGTGCTGCTCAGCTGCTTCGACCCGGTGCGCCGCGAGGTCGGGCGGCTGACGCTGGAGAAGCTGGTGCTGGACGGCCGGATCCATCCGCAGCGGATCGAGGAGGTCTACGAGCGCAGCCGCGGCGACGTCGAGCAGCTGTGCGTGCGGGCCGGCGAGGACGCCCTGGTCGAGCTGGGGATCGCCGAGATGCACCCGGAGCTGGTCACGCTGCTGGGCAGGCTGCGCTACCGCACCTCGTACGGGCAGAACGTGCTCAAGCATCTGATCGAGTCGGCCCATCTCGCCGGGATCATGGCGAGCGAGCTGCGGCTGCCGGTGGAGCTGGCCAAGCGGTGCACCCTGCTGCACGACATCGGCAAGGCGCTGACCCACGAGGTCGAGGGCAGCCACGCGCTGATCGGCGCCGAGATCGCCCGGCGGTACGGCGAGCACGAGGACGTGGTGCACGCGATCGAGGCGCACCACAACGAGGTCGAGGTCCGTACGGTCGAGGCGGTGCTCACCCAGGCCGCCGACGCGATCAGCGGGAGCCGTCCCGGCGCGCGCCGCGAGTCGCTGGAGGCGTACGTCAAGCGGCTGGAGCGGCTGGAGGAGATCGCCCGCGAGCAGCACGAGGGCGTGGAGAAGGTCTTCGCGATGCAGGCCGGCCGGGAGATCCGGGTGATGGTCAAGCCCGACTCGGTCGACGACATCCAGGCACAGGTGATCGCCCGGGACATCGCCAAGCAGGTCGAGGGCGAGCTGACCTACCCGGGCCAGATCCGGGTCACGGTCGTCCGGGAGTCCCGCGCCATCGAGTTCGCCCGCTGACCGACCGCCCGCTGACGCTTCGCCCGCTGACCGACCGCCCGCTGACGCTTCGCCCGCTGACCGACCGCCCGCTGACCCTCCGCCCGCGCCCGCTGACCGACCGCCCGCTGACCGTCCGGCCGCTGATCACCCTGCCCGCCGATCACCCGGCCGCGGGTGCCGCAGTGGGCGCGTGTTCCGCGAGCGCCACTGCGGCTTCACCCTGCGGTCAGCCGACGGCCAGGTCGATGGGATCTACTCCTCGGGGCTGGAAGCCGAGGGTCTGGCCGTAGAAGGCGAGCTCGGCCTCCAGGGACGCGATGACGGTCTCGGCGCGGCGGAAGCCGTGGGATTCGCCGTCGAACGTCAGGTACGCGTAGGGGGTCTTCTTGGCGGCCAGGGCCAGCGCGAAGCGCTCGGACTGGTCCGGCGGTACGACCGGGTCGTCCAGCCCCTGCAGGAGCAGGACGGGGCAGGCGGTCTCGTCGGCGCGGTTGAGGGGCGAGCGCTCCTCGTACGCGCGCTCGAATCCGGGCAGCGGGCCGATCAGGCCGAACAGATAGCGGGACTCGAAGTCGTGCGTACCCTCGGCGAAGCTCTGCAGGTCGCTGATGCCGAAGTAGCTCGTGGCGGCCTTGAACAGGTCGGTCTGGGTGACGGCGGCCAGGGTCGTCCAGCCTCCGGCGCTGCCGCCCCGGATGGCCAGGCGCTGGGGGTCGGCGATGCCGCCGTCCACGAGGGCCTGGGCGGCGGCCATGGCGTCCTCGACGTCGACGACGCCCCACTGGCGGCGCAGGCGCTCGCGGTACGCGCGGCCGTAGCCGGTGGAGCCGCCGTAGTTGACGTCGATGACGCCGACCCCGCGGCTGGTGAAGTAGGCGCGTTCGAGGCTGAGCGACCGGGAGACGCGCGACGTGGGGCCGCCGTGCACGAAGACGACGTACGGGGGCAGCTCGCCTTCGGCCCCGGTGTACTCCGGGTTGGACGGCGGGTACACGTAGGCGTGCACGGGCCGTCCGAACGGCCCTTCCAGCTGCTCGGTGCGCGGCTTGGGCAGGTAGGCGATGTCGGGCAGCTCGGCCAGCTCGCGCCGCAGGCCCTCGACCCGGCCCGTGGTGGTGTCGATGCGCACGACCGAGGCCGGAACGGTGGTGCCCCCCGCGATGCCCACGATGGTGGAGCCGTGCGCGGACAGCGACAGCTGCCAGTCGTCGTACGGGACCTCGAGGTCGATCAGCTCCAGGGTCTCGGGGTCGACGATGCCGAGGACCTGGTCGCCCTCACCGTGCAGGACGGCCAGGCGGCCGTCTTCGAGCAGGGCGTACGGCATGCCGCCGAGCTGCCACAGGGCACCGGCGAACTCCTCTTCCGCGGGGTAGAGGGCCTGGGGCGACTCACCGTGCAGGCCGACCTGGTAGATGTTCCACCAGCCGGGCCAGTCGGAGATGACGTACAGGGAGCTGTCGTCGCGCCACAGGGGGGCGAGGGCCGACTCGGTGAGGCCGCCCTTGACCGTACGGGGCGCGACCACCTGGCCGTCCTCGAACGCCGCCACGCGGATCTCGGTGCCGTCCCAGGGCATCCGGGGGTGGTTCCACTGCACCCAGGCGAGGTGACCGCCGCTGGGGGAGGGGACGGGGCCCGCGTAGAAGTCGGCGCCGGTGACCAGCTCGCGGATGGCCGAGGCGTCCGCGGCGGCACTGCCGTCCAGCGGAACGGCGACGATGGCGCGCCGGATCCCTTCGGGGGTGTGGCCCTCGCATACGCACCAGATCTCGCCGCCATCGGGGGAGAGCACGTAGTCGGCGTAGCGCAGGCCCCCGGGGATGGCGGGCTCGGGCGTCAGGGGCCGGGGCTTGGGATCGCCGGGGTCGAGCCGGTGCAGCCGCTGGTCCTCGTAGTTGGAGAACACGATCGCGTGTCCGTCGCCGGTACGGACGGTCAGGTAGGACCGGCCTCCGTACTCGTGCACGCGGGTACGGGCGTCCCACGGCGCCGGCAGGAGCTCGGTACGGTGACCGCCCTGGAGATGGATGACCGTGGTCCGGCCGCCTTCTTCCGGCCGTGTCTCCTGCCACCACACGTCGCTGTTGTGCACGGTGGGGAAACTGAGGCGCAGCCGGGCGCGGGCGACGTCGGCGGCGGATATCGGAGAGGGCCAGGAGCCGTAGGGAAGGGTCGCGCGAGCGGTCATATGGGAATCGTCCCGCATACAGGGATCGGTTGGGGCCATGACGGGGCAGTTGACCTCGGAAAGATACAACCCGTTCGCAACCGACCGCAGCCGGTGGGGAATCGGTCAGGCCCCAGAGGCCAGGGGGAGCGGGGCCAGGAGGGCCTTAATGTCGCGGACGGCGGTACGGGCGGCCCGCCCGGCTCCGATGGTGCTGGCGGACGGGCCGTATCCCAGCAGGTGAACGCGGGGATCGCCGGCGACGCTGGTGCCGTCCATCCGGATGCCGCCGCCGGGTCCGCGCAGCCGCAGCGGCGCCAGATGGTCGAGCGCGGCGCGGAATCCGGTGGCCCACAGGACGACGTCGGCCTCGATCGCGGTGCCGTCGGCCCAGGCGACGCCGGTGGGCGTGAGGCGTTCGAACATCGGGAGCCGGTGCAGGACGCCGCTCTCGCGGGCGGCGCGGATCTCGGGGGTGAGGACGAGGCCAGTGGCGCCGACCACGCTGCCGGGCGGGAGCCCGCGCCGTACGCGGTCCTCGACACGGGCGACGGCCTGACGGCCGCTCTCCTGGTCGAACGGACCCTCGATCCACACTGGAGGGCGCCGTGTGACCCATGTGGTCTCTGCGGCCTTCTCAGCGATCTCCATGAGGGCCTGCGTGGCGGAGGCACCGCCGCCGACGACCACGACGCGCGCGCCGGCGAAGTCGTCCGGTCCCCGGTATCCGGCGGTGTGGAACTGGCGGCCACGGAACGTCCCCTGCCCGGGGTAGTACGGCACGAAGGGGCGATCCCAGGTGCCGGACGCGTTGATCAATGTCCGCGCGGCGTAGTCGCCCTCTGACGTCTCCACCACCAGCCCTGACCCCGTCGGGTCCATCACCAGCTCTGGATCGTTCCGGTCCACCACCAGCTCTGCCGCGTCCCGGTCCAATGTCGGCTCCGGCCTGTCCGGACGCACGGCCAGTGGCTCGGTTGCGTTGCGGACGGCGGTCACGTCCACGGGACGACGGACGTCCAGGCCGAACTCGCGCTCGTAGCGGTCGAAGTATTCGGACACCACTTCGGAGGCGGGCCGGGACGCGTCGCGTTCGCCCATGGGCATCCCTGGCAGGTCATGGATGTTGTGCGTCGCGCCTAGCGTCAGCGTTGGCCAGCGGTACTGCCAGGCGCCCCCAGGAAGGGGAGCGTGGTCGAACATGACGAAGTCCAGGCCCGCCCTCCGCAGGAAGTAGCCCGCCGACAATCCCGCCTGCCCGGCCCCGATGATCGCCACGTCGTAAGTCACGTCCACGGCAACGAGCGGAAGGGGCCGCCGGATTCCCGGCGGCCCCTTCGGCCAAGCCCCTTCAGTGACAGGGGACGGTCCTGCTCAGCCCTTACCGCCCGGCTCCGAGAGCGACATGCCCACCGCGGGCGGCGCGCCGCTCGCGGTGGTGATCGACTTGGCGGACGTCTTGCGGCTGCGGCGGCTGCGCCGCTCCAGCCAGTTCGCCACGCCGCTCACCACCATGTTGATCGAGATGTAGATGATCGCGACGACCACGCCGGCCTGCAGCAGGTTGTTGCCGAAGTTCGGCGGGACCTGCTTGAACCCGGCCTGCAGCAGTTCGGGGTAGGCGATGATGAAGCCCAGCGCGGTGTCCTTGAGCAGCACCACCAGCTGGCTCACGATCGCGGGCATCATGACCGTGATCGCCTGCGGCAGCAGCACCAGCCGCATCACGCCGTTCTTGCGCAGCCCGATCGAGTACGCGGCCTCCGACTGGCCCTTGGGGATCGAGTTGACGCCCGCGCGGACGACCTCGGCCAGCACCGAGCCGTTGTAGAGCACCAGCCCGAACACCACGGCGGCGAACGCCGGGACGGTCACCACGCCGGCGTTGATTTCCACCCCGAACATCCCGCCGAAGGTGTCCACCAGCATCCGCTGGAACGTACCCAGCCCGGTCTCGGCGATCACTGGGCTGATCTTGTTCGGCACGAAGAAGGCCAGGAAGATCAGGATCAGCAGCGGGATGGCCCGGAAGAACTCCACCACCGCGCCCGCCGGTACCCGGATCCACCGGTGGTCCGACAGCCGGGCCAGGCCGAAGACGATGCCGAACAGGATGGCCAGAACCGAAGCCACCGCGGCGGCCTTCAGCGTGTTCCACAGGCCCGGCAGGATCAGGTTCGTCCACACGTCGGCCTGGAGGAACGGCTTCCAGAGCTTCGCGTCGAGCTGGCCCTTCTGGTCGAGCCGCAAGACCAGTGCCACGATCACGGCCAGCAGTGCCAGCGCTGACACCACGGTTAGGATGTTGTTGCGCTTCCGGGCCCGGGGGCCAGGCGCGTCGAACAGGACGTTCGCTTCCTGGCTCATCGCGCCACCGCCGTCCGCTTGGCCAGCCAGCCGAAGAAGAAGCCGGTCGGCAGGGTCAAGATCATGAAGCCCACCGCGACGCCGATGAACAGCGGCAGCGCACCGCTGGTGAATGACGGCAGGTCCATCAGGCCCTTCATGACGACGGCCGTCTCCGCGTAGCTGGCGGCGGCCGCCACCGTGGTGTTCTTGATCATGGCGATGAGGATGCTGCCGAGCGGCGCGATCACCGCGCGGAACGCCTGCGGAAGGATGATGATGCGAAGCGACTGGGTGAATGTGAGCCCGATCGAGCGCGCGGCCTCGGCCTGGCCGAGCGGGACCGTGTTGATGCCCGACCGCAGCGCTTCGCAGACGAAGGCGCCGGTGTAGCCGGAAAGACCGATGACGGCCCACCAGTAGTAGCTGGTGCCGGAGTCGCTCGACCATTTCAGGCTCAGGGTGTCGTTGAGCGCCAGGCTGCACATCAGCAGGACGAGGGTGAGCGGCGTGTTGCGCACGATGTTGACGTACGCGGTGCCGACCTTCGCCAGCACCGGCACCGGGGAGACCCTGAAGGCCACCAGGACCGTGCCGATGATGAGCGAGAGGATCGCCGACGCCGCCGCCAGCCGGATGGTCGCCCAGAAGCCGTCCAGGATGGCGTCGAAGTTGTCGAAGAACGGGCCGAAGTCAAACAGGTCGAGTAGCTGTTCCATGGCGTTCCAGCGGGTCAGGGCCACACCGACGCGCTCCCCGGGACGGGTCTACCGGGGAGCGCGCCGGCCTGGCGGGCTTCAGCCTGAGATCAGGCGCAGCCCTCGAACTGCGGGACGGTGGTGGTGGGCTTGAGTCCGGTGCCCGCGAAGTGCTTGTCGAGCAGGGTCTTGGCGGTGCCGTCCTGGTACATCTTGGTGACCGCCTTGTTGACGGCCTCGCAGGTCTCGGTGTCGCCCTTCTTGATCCCGACGCCGTACTTCTCGTCGGTGAACGGCGAGTTGATCACCTTGAACTTGCCCTTCTGCTGGCTGGCGAACCCGGCCAGGATCAGGTCGTCGGTGCTGACCGCGTCCAGCGCGCCGGCGCCGAGCTTGGCGACGCACTCGGAGTAGCTGGAGGCGTCCACGAGCTCCACGCCCTTGATGGCCAGCTTGCCGTCCGGCGGGCCCTCGGTGACGCGGCGGAACGAGTTGGAACCGGCGGCCTTGCAGAGCTTCTTGCCCTTGAGGTCCTCGGTCTTCTTGATGTCGTTCTCATCGGCACGGACCATCGTGTCCTGGTGCGCGACGTAGTACGGGCCGCCGTAGGTGACCTGCTTCTTGCGCGCGTCCGTGATGGAGTACGTGGCGATGACCAGGTCGACCTGGCCGCCGCCCAGGAAGGACTCGCGGTTCTCCGAGCGGGCCTCCTTGAACGTGATCCCGTTCTCGGGGGCGCCCAGCTCCTTGGCGATGTAGCGCGCGACGTCGGCGTCGAAGCCCTCGAACGTGCCGTCGGGCTTCTTCAGGCCGAGTGCGGGCTGGTCGAACTTGATCCCGACCGTGATCTTCTTGCTGTCCTTGACCTTCTGCGCCACCGACTTGGCCTCGGTCTTCTCGGTGTCGGCGCCACAGGCCGTCAGGGCCAGGGCAAGCGCGGCCGCCGCACCGATGGCGGCGCTCATACGACGTACTCGCATTGCTGGTTCTCCCTCTGCTTTTGTGCCGGAGCCGTTCCTGCGCGGGGCCGTTCTCGCGGGGCCGGGGCTCATGCGTGGGTTTCCGCCTGGTTCTCAGGTGGGGTGATCAGGACGTTCGATGGATCAGGACGTTCGATCGGTGCGCGGCCGGTCAGTGCGTAAGGATCTTGGAAAGGAAGTCCCTGGCACGTTCGGTGCGCGCGTTGGTGAAGAACTCGTCGGGTGTGTTCTCTTCGACGATCTGGCCGTCGGCCATGAACACGACCTTCTGCGCCGCCCGCCGGGCGAAGCCCATCTCGTGGGTCACCACGATCATGGTCATGCCGTCCCTGGCCAGCCCGGTCATGACGTCGAGGACCTCGTTGACCATCTCGGGGTCCAGCGCCGAGGTGGGCTCGTCGAAGAGCATCACCTTGGGCTTCATGGCCAGCGACCGGGCGATGGCGGCGCGCTGCTGCTGGCCGCCCGAGAGCTGGGCGGGGTACTTCTGGGCCTGGTTGGCGATCCCGACCCGGTCCAGCAGCTCCATGGCGTGCTTCTCGGCCTCCTGCTTGCCGCTCCCGCGCACCTTGATGGGGCCGAGAGTGACGTTGTCCAGGATCGTCTTGTGCGCGAACAGGTTGAACGACTGGAACACCATGCCCACGTCGGCCCTGAGCCTGGCCAGCTCGCGGCCCTCCTTGGGCAGTTCCTTGCCGTCCACCCTGATGACGCCGTCGTCGATCGGCTCCAGCCGGTTGATCGACCGGCACAGGGTCGACTTGCCGCCGCCCGACGGCCCGATCACCACCACCACCTCACCGCGGTCCACGGTGAGGTCGATGTCCCTGAGCACGTGCAGCTCGCCGTAGTGCTTGTTGACGCGCTTGACCTCGACGAGGGGCGGGCCCATCGGGCCGTCGTCGTCCCGGGCCTCGCCCTTGGTGACCCCGGTGGTGATCTCGACCTCGTCTCCGCTGTCCGTCATGGAGCGGGACTTTACGTCATCGTCGTTCACCGGCGACTCTCGGAGCGGTACCGATCCGATCACGAATCCCCACGTCGGCGGCACGATGGGCACCGGCGAGCCGCTGGGAAGCCCGTTGACCGGCGGGACCTGCGGGACGTCGCCGGGCGTGATCGCGTACACGCTGCCGGTCCCCTGCGCGTACCCTTGGTGACTGTCATGAATGCGCCCCTGGAGACCGGTACCCGCACGTACGAGATCCGTACCTACGGGTGCCAGATGAACGTCCACGACTCGGAACGGCTCTCCGGCCTGCTGGAGGACGCCGGCTACGTGCGCGCGGGGGAGGACGAGCCGGACATCATCGTCTTCAACACCTGTGCCGTACGGGAGAACGCCGACAACAAGCTCTACGGCAACCTCGGCCACTTGCGCCCGGTCAAGGACGGCCATCCGGGCATGCAGATCGCCGTCGGCGGGTGCCTGGCGCAGAAGGACCGCGACACCATCGTCAAGCGGGCGCCCTGGGTGGACGTGGTCTTCGGGACGCACAACATCGGGTCGCTGCCCGCCCTCCTGGACCGGGCCCGGATCCAGGACGAGGCGCAGATCGAGATCGAAGAGTCCCTGGTGACCTTCCCCTCGACGCTGCCGACGCGCCGCGAGTCCCCGTACGCGGCCTGGGTGTCGATCTCGGTGGGCTGCAACAACACCTGCACGTTCTGCATCGTGCCGGCGCTGCGGGGCAAGGAGCGCGACCGCCGCCCGGGCGAGGTGCTGGCCGAGGTGGAGGCGCTGGTCGCGGACGGGGTCCTGGAGATCACGCTGCTGGGCCAGAACGTCAACGCCTACGGCTCGGGCTTCGGTGCTCTCGCGACCGCCCCGCAGGAGGTACGCGACATGACGGCCGGGGGCCAGTCCGCTTTCGCTGGGCTGCTGCGGGCCTGTGGTGACGTGGAGGGCCTGGAACGGGTCCGCT
Organism: Actinomadura sp. 9N407; assembly: GCF_044326315.1. NCBI lineage: Bacteria > Bacillati > Actinomycetota > Actinomycetes > Streptosporangiales > Thermomonosporaceae > Actinomadura > Actinomadura sp. 9N407. The sequence continues at coordinate 46,102 of NZ_JBIRAW010000022.1, forward strand.
TCACCTCCCCGCACCCCAAGGACTTCACCGACGACGTCATCGCCGCCATGGCCGAGACGCCCAACGTGATGCCCTCGCTGCACATGCCCCTGCAGTCGGGCTCCGATCCGGTGCTGAAGGCCATGCGCCGCTCGTACCGGCAGGAACGCTTCCTCGGCATCATCGACAAGGTCCGCGCCGCCATCCCGGACGCGGCCATCACCACCGACATCATCGTCGGTTTCCCCGGGGAGACCGAGGAGGACTTCGAGCAGACCCTGCACGTGGTGCGCGAGGCGCGGTTCGCCAGCGCGTTCACGTTCCAGTACTCCAAGCGTCCCGGCACCCCGGCCGCCACTATGGACGGCCAGCTGCCCAAGAAGGTCGTGCAGGAGCGGTACGAGCGCCTGGTGGCCCTCCAGGAGCAGGTCTCCTGGGAGGAGAACAAGAAGCAGCTCGGCCGCAAGCTGGAGGTTCTGGTCGCCGAGGGCGAGGGCCGCAAGGACGGCGCCACACGGCGCCTGTCAGGGCGCGCGCGCGACAACCGGCTGGTGCACTTCCAGGTGCCCGAGGAGCCCGTACGTCCTGGCGACATGGTCACGGTCGAGGTCACCTACGCGGCGCCCCACCACCTGGTGGCCGACAAGCCGGCCGAGGAGGTCCGCCGTACGCGTGCCGGGGACGCCTGGGAGGCGCGCCAAGGCAAGCCGGCCGCGCCACAAGGCGTGACGCTTGGCATGCCCGGCATCGGCCGCCCCGCCCCCGCCCCGGTGGCCGAGTCCGGATGCTCGATCGACCAGTGAGCCCCGTGTCTTCCCGCCACACGCCTTACCGCCACGGGCCATGCTGATCTTCGCGGCGGTCTGCCCGCATCCGCCCCTGCTGGTCCCGGAGATGGCCGGGGAGGCCGCGCACGAGCTGGACGGCCTGCGCGCCGCCTGTGAGGTGGCCGTGCGACGGCTCAAGGCCGCCGTCGGTACGGACGGCGTGCTGTACGTGGTGGGGGGCGATATCGCGACGCGCGCCCATGGCCCAGAGGCGGTGGGTTCCCTCCGCCCCTACGGCTTGGGCGACGAGCCGGTGGACGGGCCGGTGCTTCCGCTGTCGCTGACGATCGGCAGCTGGCTTCTCAAGGGCGAGGATGCCCGTTTCCAGTCGGTGGCGTACGACACCCCTGCCGAAGATTGCCTGAAGCTAGGGCGCGAGCTCGCCGAGTCGGCCGAACGGGTCGCGCTCTTGGTGATGGGGGACGGGTCGGCGTGCCTGTCCGAGAAGGCGCCGGGCTATCTGGACCCACGTGCCGAGCCGTACGACGCCCTAGTGACGGAAGCACTAGGGCGAGGCGATGCTCACGCCCTGCGCGACCTGGACCCCATGGTCTCCCAAGAGCTCCAGGCCGCCGGACGCGCGGCATGGCAGGTTCTGGCAGGCGCCGCACAGGACGCGGCACAGGACCCTGCACAGGGCTACGAAGCCGAGCTCCTGGCCTACGAGGCCCCTTATGGCGTCGGCTATTTCGTCGCAACCTGGAACGGGCTCACCGCACAGTGAGCCCACGCCTCTGCGAGCTCAGGCGCCGCCGCCCTGCTGCCTGTTGCGGTCGATGTAGTCGCCGGCCTTCTCCTGGCCCTTGTCGACGTGCTTGGCGTACTTGCCGCCGGTCTTCCGGTCGACCATGTCGCCGCCCTTCTCGACACCCTGACGGGCCTTGTCCCCGTGCTGGCCGAGCATTTCCTTCACCTTGTCGACGATGGACATCTGTTTCCCCCCGGATCCCTCGTCCCGCGGCGTCCGCGGCACCCTTGGGAAGGCGCCGGACGCCCCTTACGATCGGATCCCTACCCGTTCCGCCGGTTCCGTCACCAGAAGTGGGCCAGTGACCAGCAAAGACGTCATCGCCGTCGTGGGGCCGACCGCGGCCGGCAAGTCCGATCTCGCCGTCGAGCTGGCGCTGCGGCTGAACGGCGACGCGGTCAACGCCGACTCGATGCAGCTGTACCGCGGCATGGACATCGGCACCGCGAAGCTGTCCGAGGCCGAGATGCGCGGCGTTCCCCATCATCTGCTGGACGTCTGGGACGTGACCGTCACCGCCAGCGTGGCGGAGTACCAGCGGCTCAGCGCCGAGACCATCGAGCGTGTACGAGCCCAGGGCCGCGTCCCCGTACTGGTGGGCGGGTCCGGGCTGTACGTACGGGCGGCCCTCGACCACATGGAGTTCCCCGGTACCGACCCGGAAGTCCGGGCTCGCCTGGAGGGAGAGCTGGCCCAGACGGGGCCCGGGGTCCTGCACGAACGGCTGCAGACCCGCGACCCCCAGGCGGCCGAGGCGATCCTGCCGTCCAACGGGCGTCGCATCGTCCGCGCCCTGGAGGTCATCGAGATCACCGGGCGGCCGTTCAGCGCGACCCTCCCGGAGCGCCGCTACCGGTACGACGCGGTGCAGATCGGGCTCTCCATCCCCCGTGAGGAGCTGGACGCTCGGATCGCCCTGCGCGTGGAGCGGATGTGGGAGGCGGGCCTAGTGGACGAGGTCCGCACCCTGGCGGAGAACGCGAAACTCAGGGACGGCCTCACTGCGAGCCGTGCGCTCGGGTACGCGCAAGTGCTGCGGTTCCTGTCGGGGGAGTGGACCGAGGAGCGGGCCAAGGAGGAGACGGTCCGTACGACGCGGCGGTTCGCCCGGCGGCAGGAGTCGTGGTTCCGGAGCGATCCCCGGGTGCATTGGCTCCCGTACGACGCGCCCGATCTGGTGGAGCGGTCGCTGGCGCTGGTGCGCTGACGGGGCGATACGGCCGGCGGGGCAATACGATCGGTGGCATGCGGTTTGTCAAGGGGCATGGGACCGAGAACGACTTCGTGATCCTGCCGGATGCCGGCGGGGCCCTCGAACTGGAGCCGGCGACCGTGGCGCGGCTGTGCGACCGGCGGGCCGGGATCGGGGCCGACGGGGTGCTGCGCGTCGTCCGGACCAAGGCCGCCGGGGATCCGGCCGCCGAGGCGCTCGCCGGCGAGGCCGAGTGGTTCATGGACTACCGCAACGCGGACGGCGGCATCGCCGAGATGTGCGGCAACGGTGTCCGGGTCTTCGCCCGCTACCTCGTCGACGCCGGGCTCGCGGCCCCCGGGGAGTGGGACATCGCCACCCGTTCGGGATCGCGCAGGGTGACGCTCGGCGCGGCCGGGGACGTGAGCGTCGACATGGGGCCGCCCGAATACCTGGGTACGGGCGAGGCGTCCCTGGCGGGGCGGGCCTACGCCGGCACGCGCGTTTCGATGGGCAATCCGCACTTGGCCTGCCCTGTCGCCGAGCCCGTCGTGGGACTCGACCTTGAGCGCGCGCCCGTCTTCGACCCGGCGGTGTTCCCCGAAGGCGTGAACGTGGAGTTCTTCCGCACCGTGGGTGAGCGCCATGTGGAGATGCGGGTGTTCGAGCGCGGCTCGGGCGAGACCCGTTCCTGCGGGACCGGAACGGTGGCCGTGGCCGCCGCGGCGGCGAGGGACACGGACGCCGAGCGGGGGGAGTGGACGGTGGACGTCCCGGGCGGCCGGGTCATCGTCACGCTGGACGGCCGTACCAGCCACCTGCGCGGTCCGGCCGTGCTGGTGGCCGAGGGCGAGATCCACTCCGGCTGGCTGCGGAATCCCTGAACCCGCCGGAACCGGCCATCGTCCCGGCAGTCTCGGGACGAGTGTCCCTGACCATTGGGACCGAAAGGCGCTACCTTCAGTAGTGCACACCCTCTGGTGAAGGCCCGCTCGGATCGGGATGGGAGCCCCGATCCGAGTGGTGCCGAGGGCCGGTGGCTCCTTCTTGGCGGGGGGCGGCCACCGGCCCTCCACTCCAGAGCGAGTGGAGGGCACACTCCCCGGAGCGCAGCGCCTCGCCGACCAAGCCGAGCGAACGCGCCACGCGAACGGGTCGAGATGGCCCGGGTCGAGATGATCGGGTTAAGCGACTTCCCGAGAATGGCCATTGTGGCCGCCGTTGCCGCTGATATTGACCGGAAGCCTGGCACGGACCACGGTTCCGCCCTCCGGCCCCGGGCCCACCGTGCAGGATCCGCCGATCTCGGTGGCCCGTTCCTGCATCGAGGACATCCCCACCCCTGAACGGGCGTCGGCGGCCATGCCCACACCATCGTCCCCCACGCACACGTGCAGGTCGCCGTTCAGCGAGAGCCGTACGACGGCGTTCCCTGCCTGGGCGTGCCGGTACACGTTGGTCAGGGCCTCCTGGACGATCCGGTACGCGGCGACCTCGGCGGCGGCGGGCAGTTTGTCGAGGTCGCCTTCCACCTGGACGTCCACCGCGGGCCCGTCCCCGGTCGCCACCACGCCGCCCAGGGCCTTGATGGCGCCGGCCAGCCCGAGATCGTCGAGCGCGGGCGGGCGCAACCCGTACACCAGCTCGCGGATGTCGCCGATGGTGCGTCCCATCGTGGTGCGCAGCTCCTCCAGCAGCGCGTCGACCGCGGCGGGATCGCTCTTGAGCGTGATGCGCGCCGCGTCCACCGTCATGGCCAGGCTGGCCAGCGTGGGGCCCAGGCCGTCGTGCAGGTCGCGGCGCAGCCGGCGGCGCTCCTCCTCGCGGGTCCGCAGGATCCGTTCCCGGGACCGCTGGACGTCGGCGGCCAGCCGGGCCGAGCTGGTCAGCTCCGCCAGGTTGCGGGCCAGGACCTGGGCCAGCCGCGCGTCCGGGGCCCGGTGGACGCCGAACAGCAGCCGGCCGACCGGCTCGCCGTGCCAGACCAGCGGGATCAGCTGCGGGGCGTCGCCCAGCCGGCCCTCCTCGCTGATCGTGGCCGTCCGGCCGTCCCGGTCCAGGACCTCGATCCGCACCCCGGACGCGCGCAGCGCCTCGCGCACCACCGAGACGGCCGTGGCCAGCGCGGCGGCCGGATCGGAGGTGGTCTGCAGCTGCCGGTTGAGCCGGTCGGCGATCCGGTACGGGTCGCGCTCGCCGTGGATCAGCCGGTCCACCGCCCGCTGCAGGCGCCGCCGGGCCGGCTCGAACACCGCGCCGGCGGCGATCGCGCCGAGCAGCCCGCTCAGCGGGCCGTGCGGCGCCACCACCTTGCTGACCAGCGCGACCAGCGCGAAGTAGACCCCGGTGATCACCACGACCAGCCCGGCGTAGACCAGGGTCCGGCTGACGACCAGGTCGATGTCGTACAGCCGGTACCGGGTGATGGCGATCGCGATGCAGATCGGGATGGCCGCGATGACCAGGTTGCGGAACGGATCGCCGATCGGGGTGGTCTCGCCCACGTAGATGACCGCCTGGGCCAGGACGCCGGGGTAGACGACCCAGGCGATCTGCCGGCGCACGTCGGGCGAGGACCGCAGGAAGCGCAGCACCACCGAGAGCAGGGCGAGCGCCAGCGTCCCGAGGATGGTCGCGCTGATCGCGAGCGGGATGTCCTGGAACGGGTAGACCGAGACGCCGTTGTGCCAGCGGCGGGCGTCGGGGTCGATCGTGAGGTGGACGCAGACGATCAGCGGTACCGCGCAGGCCATGGCGAGGACGGGCCGGAACCAGGCCGACACGAGCCGGCCGTCCGGGAAGATCAGCGGCAGCACGAGGGTGAGCCCGAACGTGTCGACCGCCCACAGCCAGACCCCGAGCCAGTTCAGCAGGCCCGTGCCCGGCCAGCCGTTGATCTCGAACAGCGGGCCGAGGTTGAGCGCCAGCACGTAGACCGCCGCGCTGACCCCGCACGCCAGCATCAGCCACGCGACGCGCAGCCGCGGCCGGTGCCGCAGCAGCAGGGCGGCCACCGGGGACCAGAAGAGCGCGATCACGATCTCCGGGTGCCACCACACCAGGCGCCGGGGCTCCGGCAGCCACCGGCCGACGACCAGTGCGGCGAGCACGGCGCCGATCGCGGCAAGGGCCAGCGGCACGGCGAAGCGGGCGGGCCGGCCCTCGCGCTCCTCGGTCACCATCGCTCTCCCCGCGTCAAAAGTAATGGAATGTTAAAGCGTCCCGGTGGTGATCCCGCCGTTCAAGGGTCGGCCGCCTCAGGACAACGGGACTCGGGGAGGCCGACACTGGCCGGGTTTCGGCGCTTTCGCGGGGGCGCGCCGGAGCGCGCCGGGGCTGGTCTGGCGACCGGCGGTGCCGGCGGAGCGGAGGAGGAGGGGCGCGGATGCACGGCGTGGCGGGGGCTCTGATCGCGGGATGACTGCGGGATGACAGGAGGTACCGGCCCTGGCCGGAGCGGCGGGAGCCGACGGCAAAGAGGTACCACGACCCACCCGCCCGGTGGCAAGGCCCTGGCGGGGCCGTCCGCGCGCCCCGGGCGGCACCGGCGCGCGCCGGACCCGCTCGGGCCTTGCCGTTGGCCGGTCCGCACCGGCCATCTGGTGGTGGCGTCGGTGCTCATCGGCGGCGGTCTGATCGTGATGGTTTCGGTACGGTGCCGGTGGCGGCCACCGAGCCTTCAAAGGGGCGGGCTCGGGACACCGCCGGTGCCGGGGCCGAAGCCGCGCCGCTGACGGCGGAACGGCCCGGCGGGATCAGGACCCGGTCGTGGCGCCCGGTGCTGTGGCGGCGGGTGCTGTGGCGGCCGGTGTCGTGGCGTCCGGTGTGATCAGGCTTGACCGGATGAGCGTCCGGACGCCCGTCCGGAGCTGCTCGGGCGTGATGTCTTCGACGATGAGCCGCTGGAGCAGGAAGCCGGGCAGGATCCCGAAGATCGCCTTGCCCGCCGCCTCGGTATCGGTATCGGCGGGCAGCAGCCCCGCGGCCACGCAGCGCCGCATGTACTCGATCCAGTGCCCGCGCAGGCCGGCGACGTTCTGCTGGACGTAGTGGCGCAGGTCGGCGTCGTACATCGCCAGTGCCCAGGCCTGCGGAGCGAGCCGCATCGGGCCCTCCGGGCCGGACAGCTTGACGACGCGCTCGGTCATCCGCACGACCATCTCGTCGAGCGGCAGGACGGGGTCGTGCTCCACGAGCTCGGCCAGGAACACGTGCAGATCGCCGATCACGGTGCCGGTGATGGCCTCGATGATGTCGGTCTTGCTCTTGAAGTAGCGGTAGACGGCGCCCGCCGACAGCCCGGCCTCGGCGAAGATGTCCTGCATGGACGTCGCGTGGACGCCGTTGCGGATGAAGCAGGCCCGGGCGGCGTCCAGGATCTGCCGCCGGCGCCGTTCCAGGTGCTCTTCGCTCATTCGTGGCATGGCCCCAATATAAAACGAATGTTCGTTCTTGACGAATCGCCACGCCCGGTGTCACGCTGGAAGCGCTAAAGAGAACGGACATCCGATTTTTTGGAGGCGACAGTGAACTCCTCGCTGACCCGGCGGGCCGCGGGCGTCGTCCTCGGCGCCGCCGTACTGCAGCTCCTCATGATCATCGCTTTCTCGTGGCCCGCATCGCGGGTCGCACCGAACGATGTGCCGATCGTGACGGCGGGCCCTCAGGCCGCGGCCGTCGCCGCCCGCCTGGACCGCGAACGTCCCGGCGCGTTCGAGGTCACGACCGTCGCCGACGAGGCGGCGGCCCGGCGGTCCCTGATCGACCGCGAGGCGTACGGCGCGATCGTCAGCACGCCCGCAGGGCCCCAGGTGCTGGTCGCCTCTGGCGCGTCGCCGGTCGTGGCGCAGCAGCTCACCCAGCTCGGCGGGCAACTCGCGGGCGGATCCCCGGCCGGCGCAGTCCAGGACGTGGTGGCCGGCGATCCGGACGACCCGCGCGGGGCGGGCTTCGGCGCGCTGGCGCTTCCCCTGGTCATGTCGAGCATCGCCGCGGCGGCGCTGCTGACCCTCGCGATCCCCAAGCTCGTGCCGCGCGCCGCCGGGCTGGTGCTGTTCTCGCTCGTGGGCGGGTTCGCCGTGACGTGGCTGGCCCAGGGCTGGCTGTCGGTGCTGCCGGGTTCCTACCTGGCCGTGTCCTCCGTGATGGTGCTGTCCATCCTGGCCGTCAGCGCGCCGGTCGTCGGCCTCGCCGCGGCCCTGGGTCGGGCCGGGCTCGGCCTGGGAGCGGCGATGTTCATGTTCCTGGGCAACCCGCTGTCGGGTGTCACCTCGGCACCGGAGATGCTGCCGCAGCCGTGGGGCGAGCTCGGCCAGCTGCTCCCGCCCGGCGCGGCGGGGACGCTGCTGCGCTCGGTCGCCTTCTTCGACGGCGCCGGAGCGGCGGGCCCGCTGACCATCCTGCTGGTGTGGGCGGCGGCAGGTCTGGTCCTGCTCGGGATCGGCGGCCTGCGGACGCGTCGCGAGGTCGCCCCGGTGGCCGAACGGGAGCCGGCCCTGGTGTCCTGACCACACTCCAGAGCGTTTCCGGGGGCGTCCTAGTCAGCAGAAGGCGAGGCTAGGGCTTGTCTCAAAGTGGCCTCAGCCACCGCGCGAGCGCGTTACCTGGCCGGTGAGGCTCGCCTTCGGCTTCGCCTCACCGGCCAGATCGCGAAGCGATGCCGCGCTCGCACAAGGCACGGTCACGGTGCGAGCCGCCAGGCGAGCACCGTGGGCCGGGGCTTTGAAACGCTGGCTATGGGAAGGCGAGTTCGATGCCCTTGCGGTCGCTGGTGTAGCGGGCGTTCCACACGAACAGCTTCAGGTCCGAGGGCTTGATGGCGTCCTTCACCGGGAAGTCGCTGGTGATGCGCACCAGGTAGGACGCTCCTGCCGGGATCAGCGTGTCGCCGGCCTCGCTGATGGGAGGCTTGGCTCCGCCGACGCGCGCCGTGACCTTGCTGGTGTTGGGCAGCGTGCACATGTCCTCGGGGATGCCGGGTTGCGGCATGCAGCGTTCGCGCGAGGAGTCGGGCACCTGGGCCAGGGGCATGAACAGGTCGGCCGGGTAGTCCAGCAGCGCGGGGCGCCGCTGGTTGTTGGTGAGGATGTACTCGGCGTACACGTAGGTCGTGCCCGCGGGCGCGGCCTGGCCGCCGGGGGGTCGCCCGTCCGTTCCCGCCTTCACCGCCGCGAGGCCGTACCCGTATCCCTCGGGGGTGGTGATGCTGAGGACGGGCCCTGCCGCGGGCGCCGGGGTGCTGGGGAGGCTTCCCTGCCCGCCTTCCTGGCTGGACAGCGAGGACGGAGGCGTGGTCTCGTCACCGGCGGGCGGCCGGAAGATGACGATGCCGGCGGCGACGGCGGCCATGGCGACCGCGCCGCCCAGGGCCCCGGCGATGCCGAGCTTGCCCGCGCCGCGCTTCTTGTGGCGGCGGTGGGAACGGGGGTTGTTGCCCGGCATGGGCCTGGGCGGCATGGGCCGGTTGGGCATCGGCCTGTTCGGCATCGGCCTGTTGGACATGGCTACCTGTACTCCTCGGCCTCTCCGGTCGGTAAGTACAACCTTTCTTGGCGGGCAGCCAACGATACAGGACGACCGATTGATACGAATATGTCCGTCATTGAGTGTTTTCAGGCCGGACGGGCGCGCGGCCGAGGGTGCCGTCGCGTCAGCCGGAACGGCCGAGCAGCGCGGCCCGTCCGAGGCCCCGCAGGGACGCGTCCAGGACCTCGGCCGTGTGCGCGACCGGGAGCCGGACGCCCTGCCGCTCCAGCGCCGTCGCGATCTGCATCGAGCAGCCCGGGTTGGCCGCGACCAGCAGTTCCGCCTCGGTGGCCCGGACGTCCGCCGCCTTGCGGTCGCCGAGCCGGCCGGCCGCCTCCGGCTGGAACAGGTTGTAGGTCCCGGCCGAGCCACAGCAGATCTCCGGGTCGGCGATCTCCTTGATCGTCAGCTCCGGAATCCCGGCGAGCAGCGCGCGCGGCTCGGCCCTGATGCCCTGGGCGTGGGAGAGGTGGCAGGCGTCGTGATAGGCGATCGTGACCGGAACCGGCCGCCGGGGCGCGCGGGGACCGAGTTCGCCGAGGTACTCGGCGAGGTCCCGCGTCTTGGCCGACAGTGCTTCCGCCCGGCCGGCCCATTCCGGATCGTCGGAGAGCAGGTCGCGGTACTCCTTCATCGCCGATCCGCAGCCCGCCGCGTTCACCACGATCACGTCGACCGCCTCGAACGCCACGACCGTACGGCGCGCGAACGCCCTGGCCTCCTCTTCACGGCCCGAGTGCAGTGACAGTGCCCCGCAGCAGCCCTGGGCCTTGGGGATGACGACGTCGCAGCCCTCCATGGCCAGTACGCGCGCCGTCGCGGCGTTCACCCCCGGGAAGAACTCGCGCTGGACGCAACCCGTGAGCATGCCCACGGTGGCCCGGCGCTCTCCGCGCGCGGCGACGCGTTCGGGAAGCTTGGGCGAGGGGCCCAGCGGCGGTGCGAGCCGTTCCATCGCCGCCAGGGACGGGGACAGCCGTTCCAGCAGGCCGCTGCGCCGTACGAGGCGGTCCAGACCCGCCTTCTGGTACGCGCGGAGCGGTCCTCGCAAGGCGCGCAGACGCCTCGGGTACGGGAACAGCTGGAAGATCGTCTCGCGGAAGGCCCGTTCGGGGAGCGAGCGCGGATGCTCCCTCTCCACCTTGGCGCGGGTCGTCTCGATGAGCTTGTCGTACTGGACGCCGGACGGGCACGCGGTCACGCATGCCATGCAACCGAGGCACTGGTCGAAGTGCTGCACCATCGGCGCCGACAGCGGGGCGCCCTCCAGGTTCTGCTCCATCAGGTGGATGCGCCCGCGAGGGGAGTCCATCTCCTCGCCCCACAGGACGTAGGTGGGGCACGTCGGCAAGCAGAACCCGCAGTGGACGCAGTCGCCGAGCAGCTTGGGCAGGTCCTCGTCGTTCATCGCCATCAAAGCCCTCCCACGAAACGGCCAGGGGACAACCGGTGCTCCGGATCGAACTGGTCCTTGACCCTTCGCATCAGGGAGAACGCGGGCACGGGCCCCCACAGGTCGATCGCGTTCCGTACGGCCTCGGGGGCGTAACGCACCACCGCCCCGCCACCCGGGTGCTCCCGGAGGCGTTCAAGAGTCCCTGCGATGTGCTCGGGCGTCGCTTCAGGCGACACCCCCATGTAGCCGCGCCCGTCCGCGGACCATGTGAGGGAGACCCCTCCGGCCTGTTCGTTTTCGGCCTGCTCCTTGAGGAGAAGGGGCAGCGCCGTAGGCGGGGCGGTCACGTCGATCAGGGTCGTCCCGTCCGGATAGACGCCCCACCACTCGGGAGGCTCGTCGGCCGTCTGCGCGTCCGTGCCCAAGAGGCTGGTGATCTGTCCCGTACGGGCCGCCACACCCTCCGGTATCCCTTCCAGGAGGACCCCTAGCGTGATGCCGCTCCCCGCTGGGGAGACGACCTCGACGGCGCTTGGGGCGGTGGGGGAGTGCAGCACCGCTTGGACCGCCTCGTACGCGCGCGTGGCATCGGGCAAGCGGCAGGTGATGTACGCGCGGGCCGCCGGGATCGGATGGAGCCGGAACGTCGCCTCCACGATCAGCCCGAGCGTCCCGGACGAGCCGCTGAACAGTCGGCCCAGGTCGTATCCCGCCACGTTCTTGACGACCTTGCCGCCGGAACGGGCCACCTGGCCGTCCGCGCGGATCACCGTGAGGCCGATGACCAGGTCGCGGGGCGTCCCGTACAGCAGGCGCAGCGGCCCGGCGGCGGCCGTGGCGACCGTCCCGCCGATCGTGGAGCCCGGCAGCGGGGTGTCGAGCGCGAGCCGCTGCCCCCGCTCGGCCAGGGCCTCGGCGAGCCGTTCCACCGGCAGGCCCGCCTCGGCCTTCACGACCAGATCACCGGCCGCGTGCTCGATCACGCGGTCCAGGCGGGCGGTGTCCAGCAGCAGATCGCAGCGCCGCGGCGGCGTGCCCCAGTCGAGCCGGCTCTCCCCGCCGCGCGGAACGACGGCCAGGCCCTTCGCGGCGGCCGTCCGCATCACCTCGGCCGCCTCCGCCACGGTCGCCGGCGCGGCCACGACGGCCGGGACGACGCCGAGCACGCCCTCCTCGGGCTCGCCCGGCCGGACGTCGCCGCAGACCTTCGCGAGCGCGTCCAGCGCTCCGGCGCCCGGGGGGCCGCCTGCCGAACCTTCAGGGCCGCCCATCAGAACTGCTCCGCCTTCCCCTGCTCGACCAGCGGATGCACACCCTTGCGGAACCCCGGCACCTCGCCGCACAGCCGCGGTGTCGGGAACACCTTGCCCGGATTGCACAGCCCGGCCGGATCGAAACCGCACCGCACCATCTGCATCGTGTCGAGATCGGTCTCGGTGAACATCCGGGGCATGTAGCGCGACTTGTCCACCCCCACCCCGTGCTCCCCGGTGATCGACCCGCCGTGCTCGATGCACAGGTCGAGGATCCGCCCCGAGACCTCCTCGGCCCGCTCGGCGGCGCCCTCCTCGGCGTCGTCGAACAGCACCAGCGGATGCAGGTTGCCGTCACCGGCGTGGAACACGTTCGCGACCCGTACGCCCGACGCGGCCGACAGCGCGTCGATCCCCGCCAGCACCTCGGGCAGCGAGGTCCGCGGGATGACGCCGTCCTGGACGAGGTAGGCCGGGCTGATCCGGCCCACCGCCGCGAACGCCGACTTGCGGCCCTTCCAGATCAGCGCCCGCTCGGCGTCCCCGGCGGCGACCCGGATCTCGAACGCGCCCGCCTCCCGGCACAGCCGCTCCACCTCGGCGAACTGGTGCCCCACCTCGGCCGCCGGGCCGTCCAGCTCCACGATCAGCACCGCGCCCGCACCGGGCGGGTAACCGCAGCTCACGGACGCCTCGGCCGCCTCGATCGACAGCGCGTCCATCATCTCGATCGCGGCCGGCACCATCCCGGCCCCGATGATCGCCGACACCGCCGTACCGCCGGCCTCGATCGAGCCGAACGCCGCCAGCAGCGTCTGCACGGTCTCCGGGACGCGGGTCAGCCGTACCGTGATCTTGGTGGTGATGCCGAGCGTGCCCTCCGCGCCGACGAACACGCCCAGCAGGTCGTAGCCGGCGCCGTCCAGCGACAGCTCGGTGATCTCGCCGTCCGGGGTGACGATCTCGCAGGCCAGCACGTGGTGCGCGGTGAACCCGTACTTCAGGCAGTGCGCGCCGCCGCTGTTCTCGGCCACGTTCCCGCCGACCGAGCAGATCTGCTGGCTGGACGGGTCGGGCGCGAAGTAGTAGCCGTACGGCCGGGCCGCCTTCGACACGTCCAGGTTGATCACGCCCGGCTCGACGACCGCCCGCCGGTTCGCGATGTCGATCTCCAGGATCCGGCGCATCCGGGAGGTCACGATGAGCACCCCGTCGGTCCGGGGCAGCGCGCCGCCGGACAGGCCGGTGCCCGACCCGCGCGCCACGTACGGGATCCCGGCATCGACGCACGCGCGCACGACGGCCGCGACCTGCTCGGCCGTCTCGGGCAGCACGACCAGCCCGGGAGTGGCCCGGTGGGTCGTCAGGCCGTCGCAGTCATAGGTGCGCAGCCGTACCGGATCGGAGATCACCGCTCCGGGCCCCAGCAGCCGCGCGAATCGCCCGGCCAGCGCCCGGAGTGCGGGGGGTGCCTGTTCCATCGTGTCCACCATGCTCCCGTGCGTTCCCGACCGCAAGATCGGGCCGGTGCCGCCCGCGCCCGGGGGACGCGGGCGGCACCAGGGGGTCAGGGCATCCGCTCGTACGCCGGGGTCGTGAGGAACTCCGAGTACTCCTCGGCCAGCGTGACCTCCTTGAACAGGGCCACCGCCTGCTCGTAGCGCGGCGCGTTGTACGCCTCGCCGAGCTCCTCGCGGATCTTGCCGAGCTCCTCCTCGAGCAGCCGCTCGACCAGCTCCCTGCCGACCTTCGGCCCGTCCTTGAGCTGGACCTCGTTGTAGATCCACTGCCACACCTGGGAGCGGGAGATCTCCGCGGTCGCGGCGTCCTCCATCAGGTTGTGGATCGCCACCGCGCCCGCACCGTCCAGCCAGGTGGCCAGGTAGCGCAGCGCCACGTCGATGTTGTTGCGCAGGCTGGTCTCGGTGATGTCGCCCGGCGTCGCCGCGACGTTCAGCAGGTCGGCGGCCGAGACCGTGACGTCCTCGCGCAGCCGTTCGCGCTGGTTGGGCCGGTCGCCGAGCACGCCGTCGAAGACCTCGCGGCAGATCGGCACCAGGTCGGGGTGGGCCACCCAGGACCCGTCGAACCCGTCGCCCGACTCGCGCGTCTTGTCGGCCCGCACCTTCTCCAGCGCGACCTTGTTGACCGCCTCGTCCCGGCGGGACGGGATGAACGCCGCCATGCCGCCGATCGCGTGCGCGCCGCGCTTGTGGCAGGTGCGCACCAGCAGCTCGGTGTAGGCGCGCATGAACGGCGCGGTCATCGTGATCGCGTTCCGCTCGGGCAGCACGAACGAGCGGCCCCGGTCCCGGAACTTCTTGATCACCGAGAACAGGTAGTCCCAGCGGCCCGCGTTCAGCCCGGCGGAGTGCTCGCGCAGCTCGTAGAGGATCTCCTCCATCTCGAACGCGGCCGGGATCGTCTCGATCAGCACGGTGGCCCGGATGGTGCCGCGCGGGATCTCCAGCGCGTCCTGGGCCAGGTTGAACGCGTCGTTCCAGAGCCGCGCCTCCAGGTGGCTCTCCATCTTCGGCAGGTAGAAGTACGGGCCCTTGCCCTTGTCCAGCTGCCGCCGCGCGCTGTGGAAGACGTACAGGCCGAAGTCGAACAGCGAGCCCGACATCGGCTCCCCGTCGATCAGCAGGTGCTTCTCCTCCATGTGCCAGCCGCGCGGCCGCACCACGATCGTCGCCAGCTCGCCGTCGTCCTTGAGCGCGTACGACTTGCCGCTCTTGGGGTCGGTGAAGTCGATCGTCCGGTCGAGGGCGTCGCGCAGGTTGAGCTGCCCCTCGACCATGTTGTTCCACAGCGGGGTGTTGGCGTCCTCGAAGTCGGCCAGCCACACCTTGGCGCCCGAGTTGAGCGCGTTGATGGTCATCTTCCGGTCGGTCGGGCCGGTGATCTCGACCCGGCGGTCCTCCAGGCCCGGCGCCGGGTCGGCGACCCGCCAGCCCTCGTCCGCGCGGACGTCCGCCGTCTCCGGCAGGAAGTCCAGCGTGCCGCCCGCCGACAGCCGCCGCTGCCGCTCGGCGCGGGCCTGGAGCAGCTCCTCGCGGCGGGCGCCGAACGCGCGCTGCAGGGCGGCGAGCAGGCCGAGCGCCTCGGGGGTCAGGATCTCGTCGTATCGGTCGTGGAGGGTCCCGTTGACCTGGATCCCATCGAGTGCAGCCATCTGCCTGCCCTTTCGTGTCCGTGTGCCGTGCTGGTCCGTGTCGTGCCGTGCTGAGCTAATTTCGTATGCCGAAATTCAACTTCTGTTATGTGGAGAACGCTACTCGGCGGTACCGCCCCCGGTCAAAGCGCCCCCGCCCGTCCGGCACCCGTTCGGCGGCCGGTTCGGCCGGGCGGTCCCGCCGGAGCCCACGCAGGCGGTCTTCCCTCCACCCACCCGTCAACCGCCCCGGCCGGCATACGCGCCGGGCACCGGATGTTCTCCCTGGTCGTACGGCATCGCGGGGAACCGGGCGGAGGGGGATAATCGGGTGACCTCCGCGAACCCGCGTGAGACGATCGCCCGGCGGACCACGGCAGGGACGGCCGGGGGAAGACTCAGCCGCCCTGCGGCGTTGACAGAGGACATATGACGCGAACCTTTTCCGAAGACGAAGGCCGAGAGACCCGAGTGACCGACACGTTCGAGGACCCCTCGTTCGGCTCCGACGCCGACGACGCCGGGTTCGGCCCTGACATCGAGGGCGCCGACGGCGAGCTCGAGCTCGAGGAGCGGCGCGCGCTGCGCCGCGTCGCCGGGCTGTCCACCGAGCTGACCGACGTCACCGAG
Source organism: Actinomadura sp. 9N407 (assembly GCF_044326315.1). Lineage (NCBI taxonomy): Bacteria > Bacillati > Actinomycetota > Actinomycetes > Streptosporangiales > Thermomonosporaceae > Actinomadura > Actinomadura sp. 9N407. The sequence continues at coordinate 61,806 of NZ_JBIRAW010000022.1, forward strand.
GTCGAGTACCGCTCGCTCCGGCTGGAGCGGGTCGTCCTGGTCGGCGTCTGGACCGAGGGCACCGCCCAGATGGCCGAGAACTCGCTGCGCGAGCTGGCCCTGCTCGCCGAGACCGCCGGCTCCGAGGTGCTCGAGGCCCTCATCCAGCGCCGCGTACGGCCCGACCCCGCCACCTACATCGGCTCGGGCAAGGCCGACGAGCTGCGCGACGTCGTGATCTCCACCGGCGCCGACACCGTCATCTGCGACGGCGAGCTGGCCCCCAGCCAGCTGCGCCACCTGGAGGAGACGGTCAAGGTCAAGGTGATCGACCGGACCGCGCTGATCCTCGACATCTTCGCCCAGCACGCCAAGAGCCGCGAGGGCAAGGCCCAGGTCGAGCTGGCCCAGCTCGACTACCTGCTGCCGCGGCTGCGCGGCTGGGGCGGCAACCTGTCCCGGCAGGTCGGCGGGCGCGCCGCCGGCGGTGTGGGCATCGGCGGCCGCGGCCCCGGTGAGACCAAGATCGAGCTGGACCGGCGCCGGATCCGGACCCGGATGGCCAAGCTGCGCCGCCAGATCGCGGGCATGTCCAAGGCGCGCGACACCAAGCGCGGCGAGCGCCGCCGCCACCAGGTGCCCGCCGTGGCCATCGCCGGCTACACCAACGCCGGCAAGTCCTCGCTGCTCAACCGGCTGACCGGGGCGGGCGTCCTGGTGGAGAACGCGCTGTTCGCCACCCTCGACCCCACCGTCCGCCGGGCCGAGACCCCGGGCGGCCGCGCCTACACGCTGGCCGACACCGTCGGGTTCGTCCGGCACCTGCCGCACCAGCTCGTGGAGGCGTTCCGCTCCACGCTGGAGGAGGTCACCGACGCGGGACTGATCCTGCACGTGGTGGACGGCTCCGACGCCGATCCCGAGTCGCAGATCGACGCGGTGCGCGAGGTGCTGCGCGAGATCGGCGCCGACGGGATCCCCGAGATCATCGTCATCAACAAGGCCGACGCCGCCGACGACCTGACCATCGCCCGGCTGCGCCGCCGCGAGCCGCACAACGTGGTGGTCTCGGCCCGTACCGGCGCGGGGCTCCAGCGGCTCCGCGAGGCCATCGAGGCCGACCTGCCGGGCCTGGAGCGCGAGTTGCACGTCCTGCTGCCGTACGAGCGGGGCGACCTGGTCGCCCAGATCCACGAGCGCGGCGAGGTGCTCAAGCAGGAGCACGTGGCCGAGGGCACCGTCCTGCACGCCCGCGTGTCCGCCGACCTCGCCGCCGACCTGGAGCGGTACGAGGATCTCGCTGTGTCTTGAAGACCTAGCCCAGGTACTCGTGCGAGCGCGGCATCGCTTCGCGATCTGCCGGGTGAGGCTCGCCTCCGGCGTCGCCCCACCCGGCAGGTAACGCGCTCGCGCGGTAGTCCGTTCCAGGTTCCGTGGCCGGTTCTAGGTCGTCCGAAATAGGGCAATTGATCGGGCGAAAAGCCAAATGGCGGTCGCCGAACGGTGACGGCTTTCTGGATTCCGCTTGACGGCGGGCCTGGAATCCGTACGGTCATAAGACCAGGTGGGGCGAGGGCGGCGATGCGCGATGACCGTACGGTGTAGGGGCCATTTGCTATTGTGCGACCATTGTCAGGTCATCTTGCTTCGGTGACCTGCGGTAACGTGCGGCCCGCCCCGTCCGCCGCCGGCCGCCTCCAGGAACCATTCCGGCGGTGGCCGCGTTCGCCGAACAGAGGTTGTCGGCCGGGCCTCCAGTGCACTACCGTGACGAAACCGATATCTCCGGTCTCGTTGCTCCCGGTGATCATTCGATCACCAGACCCTCCAGTGGTGAACCGCCGGCACCCAGTCGGCGTTCCGGAACGAGAGCAGGTGGCCCAGTCCATGGCAGGTCCGTATCCGGGTCGTGCGATGACCCACACAGGCCGGTGAAGCGATGACGGTACGGCTGTTGACGAACATCGGCCGGCTCTGGACCGGCACCGATGTCTGCAGCAACGCCGCCGTGCTCATCCACGACGACCGCATCGTCTGGGCCGGCCCCGCCTCGGACCTCCCGCAGAGCGTCCCCGGCATCATCGACGACATCGTGGACGTCGACCATGTGGAGAACCTCGGCGGCGGGCTCGTCACCCCCGGGCTGATCGACGCGCACGCCCATCCGGTCTACGCGGGCAACCGCTGGGCCGAGCTCGCGATGCGTACCAGCGGCTCCTCGCACTCGGCGATCGCCGCGGCGGGCGGCGGAGTCAACTCCACCGTGACCGTCACCCGGGGCACCGACCCCTGGACCCTGTGCAACGGCGTCCGCGAGCGTCTGCGCCAGTGGATCCTCGCCGGCACCACCACCGTCGAGGCCAAGACCGGCTACCACCTCACCCGCGACGGCGAGCTGGCCGACATCCGGATGCTGCGCTCGCTGGAGGGCGAGCCCTCGATGCCCCGGATCCACGCCACGTTCCTGGCCGCGCACATCCTGCCGCCGGAGTTCTTCGGCCGCCGCCGCGACTACATCGAGGCCGTCCGCCAGTGGGCCGGCGACGCCGCCGTGGCCGGTGCCGACGGCATCGACGTCTACTGCGACGAGGGCCACTTCACCGCCGAGGAGGCCCGCGCCCTCCTGCTCACCGGCAAGCGCGCCGGCCTGAAGGCGCGGATGCACGCCTGCGCCAACGAGCGCGTCGGCGCCGCCCAGGTCGCCGCCGAGGTCGGCTGCGCCTCCGCCGACCTGCTCACCCAGGCCAACGAGGACGACATCAAGGCCCTCGCGCACGCCGGCGTCACCGCCACCGTCTGCCCCGGCAGCGCGCTCAACAGCGCCCGCCCGCCGGCCCCGGTCCGCGCCATGCTCGACCGCGGCGTGACCGTCGCCCTCGGCACCGACCACAACCCGGGCCAGTGCGGCATAACGTCCATGCCGCTGGTCATCGGCCTGTCCGTCGCCATGTTCGGGCTCAGCGTCACCGAAGCACTGCGCGCCGCCACCCTCGGCGGCGCCTCCGCCCTGCAGACCCGCGACCGCGGCACGCTCGCTCCCGGCATGCTCGCCGACATCGTGCTGTGGGACGCCGACCACGAGGGCGCGTTCGCCTGGGCCTTCGGCCTGCGCGCCCTGCGGGTCTGGCGCGGCGGCGTCCCCGTCCAGCCCTGATGCCGACCGCCGTCGTCACCGACTCCACCGCCTACCTCCCGCCCGGCCTCGCCGAACGGCACGGGCTGATCCTCGTCCCGCTCCAGATCGCGGTCGGCGCCGAGCTGCGCGACGAGAACGAGATCAGCACCGCAGAGGCGCTCCAGCGTCCCGCCACGACCTCCAGTCCCGCCCCCGGCCGCTTCGCCGCCGCCTACGAGGCCGCCGCCTCCGCCGGCGCGACCGCCGTCGTCTCCGTCCATCTCGCCGCCGCGATGTCCGGCACCCTGGACGCCGCCCGCCTCGCCGCCAAGGACGCCCCCGTACCGGTCCATGTCGTCGACTCGGGCAGCATCGGCATGGGCCTCGGCTTCGCCGCCCTCTCCGCCGCCGCGGCCGCCCTCCAGGGCGGAACACCCGCCGAGGTGGCCGCCGCCGCCGAGCGCCGCGCCCGCCTCACGCACTCCCTCTTCTACGTCGACACCCTCGAACATCTCCGCCGTGGCGGCCGCATCGGCGCCGCCGCCTCCCTCCTCGGCTCCGCCCTCATGGTCAAACCCCTGCTCGGCATCGACGACGGCCGGATCGCCCCCCTGGAAAAGGTCCGTACGTCCTCCCGCGCCATCGCCCGCCTGGAGGAACTGGCCGTCGCCCGAGCGGGCGACCTTCCCGTCGACCTCGGCATCCAGCACCTGGCCGCCGGTCCCCGAGCCGAAACCCTCGCCGCCCGCCTCCGCGACCGCATTCCCCAGGTCGCGGACGTCTACGTAGGCGAAGTCGGCCCCGTCATCGGCGCCCACGTGGGTCCCGGCATGCTCGGCGTCGTGGTGGCCCCCCACCTCTGACTCCGCGGCGAGTTATCCACAGTCAGCCGACCCTCTCCCGCCCCGCCACCCGCGTCCATACCGTCGAACGCATGAAGCGTCCCGACCAGTCGATGCGCTTGAGAACCCTCTCCCCACGGCTCGTCCCGTACACCCCTGGCCCCCCGGCCGAGAGCGGGACGAACCCGCCGCCCACGGCGCCCCAGAAGCCCACCTCCCCCCGTTCGCCCGTGGCTCTGGCCACAAGCCGCCGGACGGCCCACCCCGAGCCTGCCGCGCGTGCGGGGAAGTCTCCAGCGTCGCCGGTGCTGCGGGCCAGGACCGCGCGTTCCGGTGGCGGTGCGGAGGTCATCTCGATCGGCGGCGATCGGCAGGCTCGGGCCGAAGGTGATGGGTCGGAAGCCCGCGATAAGGCGGCTCGTTCCGGGGACGAGACGGACCCGCCATCGGCGGACGCTCCGCCGGCCACGCGGTTGCGGTCATCGCCCGATCCTCCAGGCGGGGCGCGCGCCTTCATCGAACGGGCCGTTCTCGGCCGGCGGCTGGATCCGGGAGCGCCCGGAGCACGCGTTCTGGTGCTGCTCGGAGTGCTGGCCGCGCTGGTCGCGGCCGGCTATCTCTGGATGGCCCGGCCACGCCCCGAGCCGGCCGCCGGCCCCTCCCTGGCCCCTGCGCCGGCCACCCCCGCAACGTCCGCGCAAGCCCAGGGCGGCACGGTGGTCGTTCACGTGCACGGCAAGGTGAGGCGGCCCGGGGTGGTCACCCTGCCCAAGGGGTCCCGGATAGCGGACGCGATCAGATCCGCCGGCGGAACGCGTCCCGGCGTCGACACGGGCGCGCTCAACCTGGCCCGCACGCTGGTGGACGGCGAGCAGATCCCTGTCGGTGTACGCGCTCCGGTCCCCGCGGCCGTTCCCTCCTCCACGACAGGAGCCGCCGGAACCTCGCTGGATCTCAACACGGCGACCGTTCAGCAACTGGACCAGCTTCCGGGCGTCGGTCCCGTCCTCGCCCAGCGCATCATCGACTACCGCACCCAGCGCGGCGGGTTCCGGTCCGTCGACCAGCTCCAGGAGGTCTCGGGCATCGGCGCCAGGCGCTTCGCCGACCTCAGGAACCTGGTCCGTGTATGAGCGAGGACGAGCGCCCTGGGCATGACCTGCGCCTGGTCGTCCCGGCGATGGCGGTATGGCTGGCCGCCGCCGTCACCATCGGGGCGCCTCCGGCCATCACGTACACGATCACAGCGACCGCAGCGGTCCTGGCCCTCTTCATGCTGCTCTCGCCAAGGCGAAGCCGCAGCTCTGCGGCAGCGTCGCGGACGGTGGCCGGGGTCGTGCTCGCCTGCGTTGCGGCCTCCTCCATGGCCGTTGGAATGCGGGCATCCGCAGTGGGGTCCGGGCCCGTACACGAGCTTGCCCAACAACGAGGCAGGGCGACGGTCGAGGTCGTTCTCACAAGCGATCCGCAGGCGGCGGTACGTCCCGGGCGGCCGATGGTCCTGATGAGGGCCAGGGTCGAGGCCGTCGATGTCCGCGGCCACCGCGTACGGGTGCGGGTACCGGTTCTGCTGGTCGCCGATGACCGCCGATGGCTGGGGTCACTGCCGAGCCAGCGGGCACGGCTGAACGGAAGCCTGGCCCCTCCCCGCCGGGCCGAGTTACTCGCCGCCGTCATCTTCGTACGCGGACCGCCGGGGGCACTGGGGCGGCCGTCGGCGGTGCAGCGGGCCGCGGAGTCGGTACGCGCGAAGCTGCGCGAGGCCGTGGAACGGCTGCCGCCCGACCAGCGCGGGGTGCTGCCCGGGATGGTGGTGGGCGATACCTCGCGGCTCGATCCGGAGCTGGCGGAGGACTTCCGCACCGCGGGGCTGGCCCATCTCCTCGTGGTCTCCGGCGCGAACCTCGCCATCATCATCGGGGCCGTCCTCGGGCTCTGCCGGTTCGCCGGGCTCGGACGGCGGCGCGCGCCGCCGCTGGCCGTTCTGGCGGTCCTCGCCTTCGTGGTGGTGGCGCGGCCGGAGCCCAGCGTCCTCCGGGCGACGGTGATGGGGCTGATCGGCCTGCTCGCGCTGGTGACCGGAAGGCAACGGCAGGGGCTGCCCGCGCTCGGCGCCGCCGTGCTGGTGCTGGTCCTCATCGATCCCGCGCTGGCCCGCTCGTACGGGTTCGCGCTGTCGGTGCTGGCCACGGCGGGGCTGCTGCTACTCGCCCCCGCATGGAGGGAGCGGCTGGGGCGGCGGCTGCCAGGTCCGCTGGCCGACGCGCTCGCGGTCGCGGCGGCGGCACAGGTCGCGGTCTCGCCCGTCCTGGTCATGCTCTCAGGGGAGGTGGGAGTGGTCGCCGTCGCCGCCAACCTGCTGGCCGCCCCGGCGGTCGCGCCCGCCACGCTCCTGGGCGCGCTCGCCGCCGTGGTCGCGCTGGTGTCCCTGCCGCTGGCCCGGTTGCTGGTGTGGCCCGCCGGGTTGGCTGTGGGCTGGATCACCGGCATCGCCCGTACCGCGGCCGACCTTCCGTACGCCACCCTGCCCTGGAAGAGCGGTGGCCTCGGGGCGGCCGGCCTGGTCATCGCCCTGGCGGTGGCGGTGCTCGTACTGCGCTCCCGCCCGGTACGGCTGATCGCGGCCGCCGCCATGGCGGGAGTCCTCGTCGCCGTCATCGGCCTGCGCATGGCGGCTCCCGGATGGCCCCCGCCCGGATGGACGCTGGTGGCCTGCGACGTCGGCCAGGGCGATGCCCTGATCCTGGCGGCCGGCCAGGGGAGAGGCGTCGTGGTGGACACGGGACCTGATCCCCGTGCCGTGGACCAGTGCCTGGCGCGCCTCGGCGTACGGGACGTACCGCTGCTCGTCCTCACCCATCCGCATGCCGACCACATCGACGGCACCGCCGGTGTCAGGCGTGGCCGTACGGTCCGGATGGTCCTGATCACCGCGTCGGGCTTCGGCCGGGAAGCCCGCCGTACCAATGGCCTGGCCGTACGCCCGGCACAGGCGGGCCAGAACTGGAGCGTCGGCGACCTCACCCTCTCGGTCCTGGGGCCGCCCCCGAACGCGCCCCTTCTCTCGGCCGCCGACGAGGGTTCCGCGATGAACAATGCCAGCATCGTCCTGGTGGCACGCAGCCCCGGTTTCAGTGCCCTCCTCAGCGGCGACGCCGAGGTCGAGGCCCAGCGCGCATTGGCGCCGAGCGTCCCGCCCGTTCAGGTCTTCAAGGTCCCGCACCACGGTGCTCGCCGCCAGGATCCGGCCTTCTTCGCGGCCGCCCGTGCCTCGGTGTCGATCATCTCCGCCGGAAAGGAGAACGACTACGGCCACCCCGCCCCCGCCACCCTCGACCTCCTGAAACGCCACGGCATGCGCGTCCACCGCACCGACCAGGAGGGAGATGTCGCCATCGTCCGTACAGCCGGAGGCCTGGCCGTTGTGACCCGCCACTGACCACCCACCGGGCCGGAGGCGCGTGGTCGTCTCGGCGCCGTGCCCACTCACGGCGCGGACTCGTGGACGGGATGTGCTCGGTGTTGCTAGGCCGGGGCCATCAAGCACTGCCGGGGGGCGGCTTGGAACAGGGGGTGGGCGTGGGATGCTGCTGGGGTGTCTGCTGATGCCATCACCCTGATCGTGGGGGACGAAGAGTTGCTCGTGGAGCGGGCGATCGGTGATGTGGTCGCCGTGGCCCGGGCGGACGATCCCGAGACCGAGGTGATCGACCTGGGGCCGGGCGGGCTGGAGCCCGGGCGGCTGGCGGAGCTGACGTCGCCGTCGCTGTTCGGGAGCGGGAAGGTGCTGGTGCTGCGGGCGGTCCAGGACCTGGGCAAGGACCTGAGCGCCGAGGTGCTCAGGTACGTGCAGCGGCCGGCCGAGGAAGTGGCGCTGGTGGCGGTCCATCATGGCGGGGCCAAGGGGAAGGCGCTGGTGGACGGGCTGGCCAAGGCCGGTGCGCGCCGGGTGTCGTGTCCCAAGGTCAGCAAGCCGGGAGACCGGATCGACTTCGTGCGGGCCGAGATCCGGCGGGCCGGGGGGAAGATCACGGCGGACGGGGCGCGCGGGCTGCTGGACGCGGTCGGCAACGATCTGCGCGAGCTGGCCGGGGCGTGCAGCCAGCTGGTGGCCGACACCGGGGGCAAGGTCGATGACGTGGCCGTCGCCCGGTACTACCGGGGGCGGGCCGAGGTCAGCGGGTTCGCGGTGGCCGACAAGGCGATCGAGGGGCAGCCGGCGGAGGCGCTGGAGCATCTGCGCTGGGCCCTGTCGACCGGTGTGGCGCCGGTGCTGATCGTCAGCGCGCTGGCGCAGGGCGTCCGGGGCCTGGCCAAGGTCGGCGGGGCGCCGCGCGGCGCGAGGGGTCCGTCGCTGGCCAAGGAGCTGGGCATGCCGCCGTGGCGGGTCGACCGGGTGCAGCGGCAGCTGCGGGGCTGGTCGGGCGAGGGCGTGGCGCGGGCGCTGAGCGCGGTCGCGGAGGCGGACGCTCAGGTCAAGGGCGGTGCGGCCGACCCCGCGTACGCCCTGGAGAAGGCGGTCGCCGAGATCATCGCGGCGCGGCGGATCAGGACTCGGCCAGGCGCTTGAGGCCCTCGGCCTCCATCGTGACGTAGCGCCGGATGAGGCGCCCGTACAGGAGCCCCAGCAGGGGAGCCGCCGCGCCCTTCTGCGTGAGGCTCAATGTGACGCCGTCGTCGGTGACGATGTGGGCGCCGGTCGTCACGATCCCGGGCGTACGGGACTCCCAGACGAACGATCGGCCGGGTTCGAACTCGGTGACCGTCCACACGGCGGGCTGGAGCTTGGGCTGGTCGACGCGGACCCGGCTGCCCTTCCCGAACGCTCCGTCGTCCAGCCGCTGGGCCTGGGTCACCGATGCGGTCATCCGCGGCCAGTGCTCGATGTCGATCAGCAGGTCCCAGATCGTTTCGGGGGCGGCGTCGATGCCGACGGTGATCTCGAAGCGCATGCGCGTCCGTTCAGGGGAGGGTGAGGAAAGGTGGGGGGACGGCGTCGACGAGCCAGACCCCGTTGGCGCTGACGCGGAACTCGTGGCCCGCGGCGGCCATGCCGGCGGCGTCGACGGTGAGGACGACCGGGCGGCCCCGGCGGGCGCCGACGCGGGTGGCCGTCTCCTCGTCGGGGGACAGGTGGACGGCGTGCCGGTTCATGGGCAGCAGGCCGTCCCGCCGGATGGTGGGCAGGGAACCGGCCACGGTGCCGTGGAAGAGGACCTCGGGCGGGGCGACGGCGGGCAGGTCGAGGTCGACCGGGATCGAGTGGCCCTGGCTGGCCCGGATCCGCTCGCCGGTCTCGTCGAACGCGAAGCGCTGCTTGTCGTTCGCCGCGACGACGTGGGCGAGCTCGTCGCGGGTGATCGGGAAGTCGTGCGCGGCGGTGGCGGCCAGCAGGTCGGCCACGGCGGTCCAGCCGGCCGGGTCGAGGGTGAGGCCGATCCGCTCGGGCTGGTGCCGCAGGTGCTTGGAGAGGTACTTGGAGACCTTCACCACACGGCGCTCGTCCATGATCTCTAGCTTAGGGGGCCATCACTCGCCAGGGACGGGGATTCCCGGGCATGACGAAGCCGCGGTGCCCCCCGAAGGGGACCCGCGGCTCTGTCGTGGAGCTCTCAGCCGACCTGCAGGGCGGCGGTTCGCTTCGCGATCGCCGACTTGCGGTTGGCGGCCTGGTTCTTGTGGATGACGCCCTTGCTCGCGGCCTTGTCGAGCTTGCGGGCGGCGTTGCGCTGTGCCGTGACGGCCTTGTCGAGGTCGCCGGCCTCGGCGGCCTCACGGAACTGGCGGATCGCCGTCTTCAACTCGGACTTGACGGCCTTGTTGCGCAGCCGGGCCTTCTCGTTCTGCTTGTTGCGCTTGATCTGGGACTTGATGTTAGCCACGTCGTAGTGCCTCAGCCTTGGTTGCGATCCTGGCCTGCCGCGCAGCGGGCGACAGGCTCCAACGTTCGATAGACGGGGGCGACGGTGCCCCAGGGCACGACGGTACGCCACACGCAGTGTCACAGCGTACCAATCCTGCGGCCCGCGCCCAAACCGGGTGCCGTACGGAGCATCCGGCCACGCATGGGACCATGGGATACGGCAAGATCTGCCATATCCCTGCCCACCAGCGAGCTGTGAACGGACCCCGGTGCCAGCGCCTGAGCCTAACAACACCGATCCCGCGATCATCCGGAACTTCTGCATCATCGCGCACATCGACCATGGAAAGTCGACGCTCGCGGACCGCATGCTGCAGCTGACCGGAGTCGTCGAGGAGCGCCGGATGCGCGCGCAGTACCTCGATCGGATGGACATCGAGCGCGAGCGCGGAATCACGATCAAAAGCCAGGCGGTCCGGCTGCCGTGGACCGGCCCGGACGGCACCGGCTATGTGCTCAACCTGATCGACACCCCCGGCCACGTGGACTTCTCGTACGAGGTGTCCCGGTCGCTGGCGGCGTGCGAGGGCGCGGTGCTGCTGGTGGACGCCGCCCAGGGCATCGAGGCGCAGACGCTGGCCAACCTCTACCTGGCGATCGAGGCGGGGCTGCACCTCATCCCGGTGCTCAACAAGATCGACCTGCCCGCGGCGCAGCCCGACAAGTACGCCGCGGAGCTGGCCGGGATCATCGGCTGCGACCCGTCCGACGTGCTGCGCGTCTCCGGCAAGACCGGCGAGGGCGTCAAGGAGCTGCTCGACCGGATCGTGGCGACGGTCCCGCGCCCGATCGGCGACCCGGACGCGCCGGCCCGGGCGCTGATCTTCGACTCGGTGTACGACACGTACCGCGGCGTGGTCACCTACGTGCGGATCATCGACGGGCGGCTGTCGCGGCGCGAGAAGAGCACGATGATGTCCACCGGCAACTCGCACGAGACCCTCGAGGTCGGGGTGATCTCGCCGGAGCCGCAGGCGGTGGGCGGGCTCGGCGTCGGCGAGGTCGGTTACCTGATCACCGGTGTGAAGGACGTTCGCCAGGCGCGGGTCGGCGACACCGTGACCACGTCCACGCGGGGGGCCACCCAGGCGCTGGGCGGTTACCGCGACCCCAAGCCGATGGTCTACTCGGGCCTGTACCCGCTGGACGGCGACCAGTATCCCGAGCTGCGCGACGCGCTCGACCGGCTGCAGCTGAACGACGCCGCGCTGGTCTACGAGCCGGAGACGTCGGCCGCGCTGGGCTTCGGGTTCCGCTGCGGTTTCCTCGGGCTGCTGCACATGGAGATCGTCCGGGAGCGGCTGGAGCGCGAGTTCGGGCTGACGCTGATCTCCACCGCGCCGAACGTGATCTACCGGGTCGTCATGGAGGACGGCACCGAGCACACGGTCACCAACCCCAGCGAGTTCCCCGAGGGCAAGATCAGCCAGGTGTACGAGCCGGTCGTCCGGGCCACCCTGCTGTCCCCGAGCGAGCACATCGGCGCGATCATGGAGCTGTGCCAGGGGCGGCGCGGCGTGCTGCTCGGCATGGACTACCTGTCCGAGGACCGCGTCGAGATCCGCTACACGCTGCCGCTGGCGGAGATCATCTTCGACTTCTTCGACCAGCTGAAGTCGCGCACCCGCGGCTACGCCTCGCTCGACTACGAGCCCAGCACCGAGCAGGAGTCCGACCTGGTCAAGGTCGACATCCTGCTGCAGGGGGAGTCGGTGGACGCGTTCAGCCAGATCGTGCACCGCGACAAGTCGCGCGAGTACGGGCTGATGATGACGGCCAAGCTCAAGGAGCTCATCCCGCGCCAGCAGTACGAGGTGCCGATCCAGGCCGCGATCGGTGCCCGGATCATCGCCCGGGAGAACATCCGCGCCATTCGCAAGGACGTCCTGGCCAAGTGCTACGGCGGCGACATCTCCCGCAAGCGCAAGCTGCTGGAGAGGCAGAAGGAGGGCAAGAAGCGGATGAAGACGATCGGCCGTGTCGACGTCCCGCAGGAGGCCTTCGTGGCCGCGCTCTCCACCGGCGACACCTCGCCCGCCGACAAGGGCAAGAAGTAGCCCGCACGGGCCGACCGCACGGGCCGGCCGCATGTGTCGATCGCACGGGCGGCGGGAGCGAAGTTCTTCCCGATACGGCAAAGCGGTGGTGACGTAGCGTCCGCACGAGGACACTGGGCGTTGTGACTCACACGTTGCTGCATCAGGTCCTCGTCTCCGGCCTGGTGGTTCCCGTCGGGCTGGCGGAGACGGCGGAGCAGAGGTCGTCGACGGGCACCGGTGCGTGGCTCGGCGACGACACCTGGATCCGCGCCGATCTCGTGGTCTTCCGCAAGGAGCAGGCCGACCCGTCGCTCCGGTACGTACGGGGCGTGCCGCTGCTGGCCGTCGAGGTCACCTCGGACGCCTCGCGCGAGCCGGATCTGGGCGACAAGATGCGGCTGTACGAGCGGTTCGGGGTGCCGTCCTACTGGGTGGTGGACGTCAAGGGCGACGAGCCCGAGCTGCTGGTGTACGAGCTCAGCGACGACGGCCGCTACGCCGAGGAGGCCCGGGTGACCTGGGGGCGGTCGTGCACCGTGACCCGGCCGTTCCCGATCGAGATCGCCCCCGACAAGATCTTCCGCCGGCTGCCCCGCCGGCCCGCCCCCAGGAGGCCGATGACCGTGACCGACCAGATCCAGGCGGAATGGCTCCAGACGGGGCACACCGGGCCCGATCTGCCGCACAGCGAGGACCCGATCCTGATCGACGTGTTCGGCCGGCGGTGGCCGACGGGCGCGGAGAAGGTCGAACTCTGGGACGGCTGCCCGGTCTTCTACGGCGACTGGGACGAGCGGGACGTCGAGATCGCCGAGCGCGCCTATCCCGGCCGGGTCGTACGCCTCGACCAGCCGCCCGGGGAGCCGGGCACGATGACCATCCTGCCCGGCCCGAGCGGGTCCTAGGCCGTCGAGACCGCCCGCTAGCGGCGGGTCTTGAGGAGGGGCCAGGCGACGAAGGGCGTGACCTGCCGGAACTCGCCGCGGTTGGCCGCGCGCCCCGCGTACACCAGGAAGAACATCACGGCGGCGGTGAAGCCGAGCGGTATCCAGATGAGCGCTTCCAGCAGCAGCGAGAGCAGGCCGAAGACCAGCCAGACCGAGATCGAGGCGAGGCCCATGTTGAGGCCCTGGGCGGCGTGCCGCCGGACGAAGGGCGAGCGGCCCTTGCCGAAGAAGACGACCACGGGGGCGATCGCGCCCACCAGGAACTGGCCCAGGTACGCCATGAGCGCCCAGGACTTGTCATCGTGGCTCACCGGGCCCTGGTGCTCGGGCATGGGGCTGGTACGCGGCGGCGGCTGCTGCCACCCGGGCTGCTGACCGTAGCCCGGCTGGCCGGGATTCTGCTGGCCGGGGTTCTGCTGCTGACCGTAGCCGGGCGATGGCGGAGGCCCGTAGGCCATGGCGCGTGTCCTCTCCGAGTGCGCTGCGAGGGCGCTTCAGGCTTTGGCGAAGTGTACGACTACTTGGACGCGCCTGAAGTTCGAGGGTTCCCGATGGTTCTCGATCGATTCGTCCACAGAACGGCGGTCGGGGCCTGTGGGGTGAGGGTGACGGATCCGGCCCATCGGACGGTGGACGGGCCCGGACGGTAGGCCCGGTCAAGGAAGAAGCCGCGCTGCAGTGCGGTGACTGTGGCGGGGGCGCCGTTGTCGCCGAGGCCCATGGGCGTTCGTATGGCCTCGATGCTCGCGATGTCGCCGACGGTGGTGCCGGGCGGCAACTCCACCGTGGTGGAGGCGGGTCCGTCACGTTCGATGGACCAGGCGCGCTCGCCGTGGTCGGAACGGTAGAGGCGGGCGTCTCCTTCAAGGCGGATCCCCAGGGAGACCCCCGGCGCCGAGCCCCAGGCGGTGGGCGCGCCCGTCGTTTTGGCGAGTTCGGCGAACAGGTACGTTCGCGGGTCGCCGACCTCCCGGGTGGCAGGGTCGGAGGGCTTCTCGATCCGGCCCTCGCGGAGCATCTCCTGGGCCATGACGCGATACGTCCAGGGCTCCATGACGACTTCGCGGGCGCGGTCGGCGGGACGCGTCCGTGAGGCGTCCGGGAGGAAGCGCAGGGGCGGGTCAGGGGAGATGACGTCGCACATGTTGTTGTTGGACGTGCACGTCTGCAGGACGGGATGGTCTCCCTCGTAGCGTCCGGTGAACTTCAGCGTGAAGTGCTGCGGTCCCTGGTAGACACCCGTTCCGCCTACGCGGCGGCCCTGCTCGTCCACCTCGACCTGGTAGACCCATTCGATGTCGGTCGAACGGCCCCAGCGCGCCATGAGGGCGGGGGTGTCGGTGCCGCCGTCCTCGTTGCTGAACACCATCGAGTACTCCAGGACGCGGTGCCCGGGAGTGGCCGCGGGGCGTGATTCGTGCCAGGCAAGGAGCGGGGTGTCGGTACGGGCGTTCTGGTACGGGTCGCCGAAGGGCCAGCCGGTACGTCCCACCACTATGGGGGAGTGCCGCAGCGCGACCTGGTCGGGCATGCGTACTTGGGGACGGGCCAGGGTGACGCGTTGCGCGGCCGGTGCGCTGCCCTTGGCGAACCGCAGGGTCACCTTGTGCGGGCCTTGCCGTACGGGTCCGAGGCCGAGGCTGCGCCGGGTGGGGTCGGCCCCGGGGACGACGAGGTCGGTGACGTGGCGGCCGTCCACGTCCACCGCCACGACGGCGGATTCGGCGCCCTTGCGGGCCCAGGAGACGCCGGGAGCGGCGGCCGTGAAGCCGATGACGGCCTCGCCGTCGCGGGCGGCGGTGAACGTGAACGTCCGCGCGGGGCCGCCGCGTTCGATCACGAAGGCGCCGGCCGCGACCGCCTGGCCGGGGAGGGCGATCAGCAGCGGGGCCCCGCCGACGGCGGCGGCGAGGGCGACGGCGGTGGCGCGCGCACGGGCTCTCATGATCGACGAATCTAGAGAAGCCGGATTGCGTTTGGGTGACGAACGGGCCCCTCGCGGATGTCGGACCCGTGAGGCCGTGAGGCTAACGCTGCCGGTTCCGGGAGGCGATGGTGGAGGGATGGGCCAGTGAGGCGCCTGTGAAGCGCTCAGCGGGCTCCTCGGCCGGTCTGTGCAGGGCCAGGCCCATCGCGGGCAGCCGGAAGCCGTGCCGGCCCCAGGGGAGGATCTCGTCGCCGAGATCGCGGAAGAGCGCGACGACGTCCGCGGCGGGCTCGTTCAGCAGGTCGATGCCGTTCAGCCGCAGCCGCAGCTCGGGATTGCCGCCCCAGCCGCCGCCGCGGACGCCGTGGATCTCGGCGACCCGTTCGGTGCCGTCGTCCCCGCGCTGCGTGGAGACGTCGAGACTGCCCCGGCCGACGCGCACGCTGCGGTGCCCGGTGTACCCGCACAGGAACGACGCGCTGGGCGGGGGCGTGCCGCAGCGCTCGGAAACGGCCGCGAGCGTCGTCCAGGCGTCGCAGGACAGCGTGGAGAACAGCAGGTGCGCATCGGGAAGCAGCGCGCCGCGTCCTGGCTCCAGGGTCACGATGAACGGGTCCACTTCGCCAGGGAAGCGGGCGGGATCGGGTTCGCGAAGGGTGATGAGGCCTTCCCAAGCCGCCGGTTCCTCTACGGCGAACCACGCGATGGTGGTTTCGGAGCCCAGTTCGGTGAACGCACGGTCCGTCAGCGTCCGTTCGATATGGCCGCGGAGCGCTTCGGCCGTCTCGTCCAGGTGGCGGCGCCACCACGGGGGCTCAGGGTCCTGGCGCCGGTGTCCCGTCGGGGCTTGCCAACGTACGCCGGGCCCGCCCAAGCGAACGTGTTCCTCGTCTCCATGCTGATCGACGACGGTGTAGCGCCAGCCGTCCGCCTCACCGCACAACAGCACGCGTGTGGGCACCCGCCCGTACTGCACCGCCCCCTGATCAGCCACCCGGACGACCTTATCGGCGCGACACGGCCACCGCTGCTCGACCTGGGGCGTGAGGTCGGTACGGTCGGGAGGGCAGTCACCTTTACCGTTCCGGAGGTTCGACCGTGGCGCACTCCGAGCAGGTCCTGCAGTCACCGAAGGAGCGGGAGGCGGTGAACGACGCCGTCCGCGCGCTGCGTTCGGCGGCCCCCGACGGGTGGGAGCGGCTCGGGTTCGAGTTCCGGGCGACGGTCGGCATCGACAGCGTCTCCTTCGAGGTGGTGGACGCCACGGGCGCGATGCGCACCGCCACCCCGCCCGGGCAGGCGGTCGGCAAGATGGACGAGCTGCGCCGGGCGATGTACCGGCAAGGCAAAGGGGCCTGGTTCACCGCCCGGCTGGACGTGCGGCGCGGCGGCCGGTTCAGCGCCGAGTTCGACTACGACGGCGAGCCGGAGTTCAACCCGCCGCTCAACCCGTCCGCGTACGCCATGGACCTTGAACGCTTCCCGCGCTCCGACGAGAACACCCCCGACTGGCTGCGCGACAAGCTCCGCGACGCCTAGACGCCTGACGGCGCGCCTGTAAGGCACATTCCGGGGCACGTTCCAGGGGGACGGAGCAGCGCGGCACGCACGGCAGACTGGACGTGTGCCCGCGACCCTGCCTGATGGCGACCCCGTCCCCGCCGATGGGGCGCTGCCCCCTGCCGCTCTCAAGGGCCTGGGGGAACGGCCGTTCGCGTTCTACGTGCACGTCCCGTTCTGCGTGACGCGGTGCGGCTACTGCGACTTCAACACCTACACGGCCACCGAGCTGGGGCCTGGGGCGAGCAGGGACTCCTACGCCGAGACGGCGATCCAAGAGGTTCGCCTGGCCCGGCGCGTACTGGGCGATGCGGCATTGCCGGTGGAGACGGTCTTCGTGGGTGGGGGCACCCCCACGCTGCTGTCCCCGGATGACCTAGGGCGCGTCCTCAAGGCGATCGACACGGAATTCGGGCTCGCGCCAGGCGCGGAGGTCACCACGGAGGCCAATCCGGAATCAGTGGACGAGCGCTACCTCGGCCGGTTGCGCGAGGTGGGGTTCACGCGGGTCTCGTACGGCATGCAAAGCGCACGCGAACACGTGCTGGCCGTTCTAGAGCGCACGCACACACCGGGCCGTGTGCCGCAGGTCGTGGAATGGACCCGCAAGGCGGGCTTCGAGCACATCAACCTGGATCTCATCTACGGCACCCCGGGCGAGAGCGACGACGACTGGAGGGCCTCCCTGGAGGCGGCCCTGGAATTGAGCCCTGACCACGTGTCGGCGTACGCGCTGATCGTGGAAGAGGGGACCCGGCTGGCCGCGCAGGTACGCAGGGGAGAGCTGGCCGCCCCGGATGACGACGCGATGGCCGACCGGTACCTCATGGCGGACGAGCTGCTGAGCGCCCAGGGCCTCCGCTGGTACGAGATATCCAATTGGGCCACCGCGCCCGAATCCGCCTGCCGGCACAACCTCCTCTACTGGACCGGGGCCGACTGGTGGGGCGTAGGCCCCGGTGCGCACAGTCATGTGGGCGGCACGCGCTGGTGGAACGTCAAGCATCCCGCCGCTTACGCCGCCCGCCTCGCGGAGCACGTCACACCCGCGCACGCCCGCGAGGTCCTCGCCGACGAGGACCGGCACGTCGAACGCGTCATGCTGGAACTGCGGCTGGCCTCCGGCTGCCCCGCGGAACTGCTGGACGGCGCGGCGGTACGGCGGGCGATCGCGGACGGGCTGATCGAGCCGGACCCCTACGAGCGGGACGGCCGCGCCGTTCTCACCGGGCGCGGCCGGCTGCTCGCCGACGCGGTCGTCCGCGATCTCACCTGATCCGGCTCACCTGATCCAGGCGGGCCAGGTCACTTGATCATGGGCCAGGCCATGAAGGACGGGAAGCGGTACCACTCGCCCCGGTTGCCGGCCACCGCGGCCATGACCAGGTAAACGATCTGGGCCACCCCCAGCGCGAAGGTCGGGATCAGCCAGAGCCCGAACGTGACCACGCTGAGCAGGAGGTTGATCATCAGGTACACGAACTGGCTGATCGCCAGATTGAGGCCCTGGGCGCCGTGGTGGCGCAGGAACGCCGACTCGTCCTTCTTGATCAGGTAGACCAGCAGCGGCGAGACGAACCCGATCAGGAACTGGCCGAGATGGCCCATCAGCGCCCACTGGCGCTCGTCCGGCGTCGTCTGCCCGTAGCCCTGGACCGCGGCGCCGTACGGCTGCATCTGCGCGCCGTAGCCCGGTGCCTGGCCGTACCCGGGCGCCTGCCCGTAGCCGGGCTGCCCGTACCCCTGCTGCCCATAGCCCGGCTGCCCGTACGCCTGCTGCTCGTAACCCGGTGCCTGGCCGTAGCCCGGCTGCTGCTGTTGCTCGTACCCCGGCTGCTGCGGCTGCTGTCCGTAGCCAGGTTGCTGTTGCCCATAGTCGGGCTGCTGCTGTCCGTACCCTGGTTGTTCCGGAGGCCCGTACGACATCGCGTGCTCCTCTGGGGGCTGGCGGCGATCAGGAAGGCGCGGGGGAGTGGGTGAGGGGCCGCTAGGGCTCCTCTGGGGCGGTGACGAAGTCGATGAGTTCCTCGACCCGGCCGAGCAGTGAGGGTTCGAGGTCGGTGAAGGCGCTCACCGAGCCGAGGATCCGCTTCCATCCTGCGCGCACGTCATCCTCCCAGCCCAGTGCGGCGAGCACCCCTTCCTTCCAGGGTACGCCGCGAGGCACGCGCGGCCAGGCGGAAATTCCGACCGCCGACGGCTTGACCGCCTCCCAGACGTCGATGAACGGGTGACCGGTGATGAGGACGTGAGGCGAGGACACCTGTGCGGCGATCCGGCTCTCCTTGGATCCCTGCACCAGATGGTCGACGAGCACGCCCAGGCGGCGTCCCGGGCCGGGCGCGAACTCGGCCACGATGGCGGGCAGGTCGTCGATCCCCTCCAGGTACTCCACGACGACGCCCTCGACGCGCAGGTCGTGCCCCCAGATCTTCTCCACCAGCTCGGCGTCGTGGACGCCCTCCACGTAGATGCGGCTCTCCTTGGCCACCTGGGCGCGCAGCCCCTGGACCGCGATCGAGCCCGACGCGGAACGCGCCGCCGCCCTGCCCGCGCCACCGGCACCGGTACCGGGGACGGGCCGTACGAGGGTCACCGGTTCGCCGTCGATCAGGAACGCCGCCTCGGTGAGCGGGAACACCCGCCGCTTGCCGAACCGGTCCTCCAGCGTCACGCCGAACTTGTCGCAGGCCACCACCGCGCCGCAGAAGCCGCTGCCGGGATCCTCCGCGACCAGCCCCGGGTCGGCGGGGATCTCCGGGATCTCGGGGGCCTCCGGGGGCCGGCTCGCGGGTACGGGCCCGCCGCGCGGGCCGCGTCCGAGCCGCCGGCCGCCGCGCCCCCGGCCACCGGACAGGATGTCGTCGCCATAGTCCTTGCTCCGCACGCTCAGGCACTCTAACGAGCCCTGACGCCGCCGGCACCTCCGAACTCGGCTCGGGTGCCCGTACACTTGGCACTCGGAAGTACGGAGTGCCAGTACGGGGCAGAGGAGGTGACCACGTGCTCGACGACAGGAAACTCGCGGTCCTGCGCGCCATTGTCGAGGACTACGTCTCCACCAACGAGCCGGTGGGCTCCAAGGCCTTGGTGGACCGGCACAACCTGGGCGTGTCGTCGGCGACGATCCGCAACGACATGGCCGTGCTGGAGGAGCAGGGGTACATCCACCAGCCCCACACCAGCGCCGGCCGCGTCCCCACGGACAAGGGCTACCGGCTGTTCGTCGACCGGCTGTCCACGATCAAGCCGCTGTCCAGCGCCGAGCGGCGCGCGATCGAGACCTTCCTCAGCGGCGCGTACGACCTCGACGACGTGGTGGGCCGCACCGTACGGCTGCTGGCCCAGCTCACCCGGCAGGTCGCGGTGGTGCAGTACCCCTCGCTGACCCGCTCGGCGGTGCAGCACGTCGAGCTGGTCCCGGTGGGCGCGCACCGGCTGCTGCTGGTGCTGATCACCGACACCGGCCGGGTCGAGCAGCGCATGATCGAGAGCCCCAACGAGCTGTCCGAGGAATCGATCGGGCACCTGCGGGCGTTGCTCAACACGTGCCTCGACGGCTGCGGGCTCGGCGAGGTCCCGAGCGCGGTGGCCGACCTGCCGGAACGGGTCCAGCCCGAAGACCGGCCGGTGCTGGCCGCGGTGCTCTCGGTGCTGCTGGAGTCGCTGGTGGAGAAGCACGATGAGAAGATCGTCTTCGCCGGCGCGGCCAACCTGGCCGCGGTGGACTTCTCCAAGAGCCTGCGCGAGGTGCTCGAGGCCCTGGAGGAACAAGTGGTGCTGATGAGGCTGCTCGGCGAGACCGGCGACTCCTCTACAGTTACGGTGCGGATCGGCACCGAGAACCCCGATGAGGGACTCCGATCCACGTCTGTGGTCGTGGCCGACTATGGCGTCGGCGACATGACCCTGGCCCGGCTGGGAGTGCTCGGGCCGACACGCATGGATTACCCCGGCACGATGGGAGCGGTACGGGCAGTGGCACGCTACGTCGGACAGATCCTGGCGGGGTCGTAAGTGGCAAACGACTACTACGCGACCCTGGGCGTCCGCCGCGACGCCGGCCCGGACGAGGTCAAGAAGGCCTATCGGCGGCTCGCCCGGGAGCTCCATCCGGACGTGAACCCGGATCCGGAGACCCAGGAGCGATTCAAGGAGATCACCCAGGCCTACGAGGTGCTCTCCGACCCCAAGAAGCGCGAGATGTACGACCTGGGCGCGGATCCGTTCGCGCCGGGCGGCGGTGGCGCGGGCGCCGGCGGCTTCGGCGGCGCCGGATTCCCGTTCAGCGACATCATGGACGCCTTCTTCGGCACCTCGGCCACCCGCGGCCCGCGCACCCGCGCCCGCCGCGGCCGCAACGCCACGCTGCGGGTCGAGCTCGACCTCGGCGAGAGCGCCTTCGGGACGACCCGCGAGCTGACCGTCGACACGGCGGTGGCCTGCACGTCCTGTTCCGGCTCCGGCTGCGCCCCCGGCACCCACCCCGACACCTGTGACACCTGTCACGGGCGCGGCGAGGTCCAGCAGGTGCAGCGCTCGTTCCTCGGCCAGGTCATGACGGCCCGCCCCTGCCCGCAGTGCGGCGGCTTCGGCAGCGTGATCCGGACCCCGTGCCCGGAGTGCTCGGGCGACGGCCGGGTCCGTACCCGCCGTACGGTCAAGGTCAAGATCCCGGCCGGCGTCGAGAACGGCATCCACATCCAGCTGGCGGGCGAGGGCGAGGTCGGCCCCGGCGGCGGCCCGGCCGGCGACCTGTTCCTGGAGATCGTCGAGAAGCCGCACGAGATCTTCGAGCGCGAGGGCGACGACCTGCACTGCACGGTGCAGATCCCGATGACCGCCGCCGCGCTCGGCACCAGCGTCACGATCGAGACGCTGGACGGCGCCGAGGACGTCGACATCAAGCCCGGCACGCAGTCGGGCCAGGTCATCACGCTGTACGGGCGCGGCGTCCGGCATCTCAACGAGAGCGGCCGCGGCGACCTGATGATCCATGTCGACGTCGAGACCCCGCACCGGCTCGACGAGGAGCAGGAGGAACTGCTGCGGGCGCTGGCCAAACTGCGCGGCGAGGAGCGTCCCCCCGGACGCTTCGCCCCTGGCCAGCGCAACGTCTTCTCCCGCCTGCGGGACGTCTTCAACCAGCATTGAAGAGTGACGGTGACGGCCTACCACGAGGGCCGCGACGAGGAACGGCGCTCATGACCGCGGGGAAGCGGTCATGAGCCCGCCGGTGTTCCTGGCCGACGACCTCGGCGGCGACCGCGTGACCCTCGGCGGCGCCGAGGGCCGGCACGCGGCCACCGTCAAGCGGCTGCGGCCCGGCGAGCGCGTCGACCTCACCGACGGCGCGGGCCTGCTGGCCGAATGCGTGGTCGTCACGGCCGACCGGGCCTCGCTCACCCTGGACGTCCTGGCCCGGCACCACCAGCCGGCCCCCGAGCCGCGCCTGGTGGTCGTCCAGGCCCTGCCCAAGGGCGACCGGGGCGAGCTGGCCGTGGAGACGATGACCGAGGTGGGCGTGGACGAGATCGTCCCGTGGGCCGCCTCGCGCTGCGTCACCCAGTGGCGACCCGAACGCCGGGAGAAGGCGCTGGGCCGCTGGCGCGGTGCCGCGCGGGAGGCCGCCAAGCAGGCGCGCCGCAGCCGGCTGCCGGAGGTCGCGGAGCTCGCCACGACATCCCAGGTGACCGAACGTCTCGCCGCCGCCGGGGCCGGTCTGGTCCTGCACGAGGAGGCCACCGGCCCGCTCAGCGCGGTGCGTCCCCCGGCTACGGGCGAGATCGTCATCGTGGTCGGCCCGGAAGGCGGGATCACCGAGGACGAGCTGGCCGCTTTCGCCGCCGCGGGTGCCCAGACCGTACGCCTCGGCCCCACAGTGCTGCGTACCTCCACGGCGGGCGTGGCCGCCGCCTCAGTGCTGCTGGCCGCCACCGGCCGCTGGTGACGCGGCACAGCCGTCCCACCCGCAGCCGACCCACCTGAAGCCGACCCACCGGACGCACCCAAAGCCAAAAGACCGGGCCCGCAGCCTCAAGGGCGGCGGACCCGGCCGGAACGTGCGGTCAGATCAGGCGGCGGGCTCTTCCGCACGCGCCGGGGCCGGCTGCTCCTCGGTGACCGGCGGCTCCGTCGTGTCGGGCGGGTTGGGCTGGGCGGAGCCGGAGTCCGACGGGCTCGGCGTCGGCGAGGTCGACGGGGTCCCGCTCGGGCAGGGCGTCGCGCCCGGGTCGGACCCGGCCTTGGTGCTCGGGCTGGCGCTCGCGGTGGGCGAGCCGGTCGCGGGCGGCGTGGCGCACGCGGTCGAACCCAGCGAGGTGTCCGGTGACGGCGAACCCGACTCGGCCGGGGCGCCGCTCTCGCTCGTGCCGGGCGACGCCGGCACCTGCGAGTTGGGCGGGACGCCCTGCGGGCCGCCCGGACCGCCGCCGGGACCGGCGTGCTGACCGGGATCGGACGGGCCGTTGCTGCCGGCGGACTGGATGAGGTCGATCGTCTGCGGGGCGGTGACGCCGATACCGGCGATCAGCACCGCGGCGGCGACGGCCAGGACAGGGCGGCCCCACGCCACGCCGAGGCCCGTACCGGAGAAGCCGAAGAACCAGTTCCAGCCGAACCGGCGCTGCGCCCGCTCGTCGACGCGGGTGCGGATCCGTTCCAGCCCGTCGGGCGCGGGGATGACCGCCTCCGCCTCCGCGTGCAGGGCGCGGCGGAGGATCTCGCCGTGCTCGTCGTGGGGCTCGGTGGTCATGAGAACTGCTCCAGGGTGTTGCGTAGCGCGGACATGCCGCGTGCCGTGTGACTCTTGACGGCACCGCGGGAGATGCCCATGGCCTGGGCGATCTGCGCTTCGGAGAGATCGGCGTAGTAGCGCAGGACGAGAGCCTCCCGCTGGCGGGTGGGGAGCTTGTGGAGCGCCTGGACGACCGCGGAGCGTTCGAGCTCCCCGATGGCCCCGGCCTCCGCGCTGGGAGCGTCGGGCAGTCCCTTGGGGGCGTACTTCTCGACGACCGCGCGGTGCCGCAGCACCGACCGCGACCGGTTGACCACCGACTGGCGCAGGTAGGACAGCGCCTTGTCGGGATCGCGCAGCCGCCGCCAGCCGCCGTGCATCGCCACGAACGCGTCCTGGACGACCTCCTCGGCCGTCCCGGCATCGCGTACGAGCATGGCCGCCAGCCGTACCAGCGAGCGGTAGTTGGCACTGTAGAGCGCGGTAACCGCCTGGTCGGCATCCCAGGCCACGGCCACCGCACCCGCCGTGCCCCTGGCCACGAGGGTCTCTGTCACGTCAGTGGGACGCCCACCCTCGTCGTCCGGTTTACGAAAGGGCATTTTCTGTCTTGCCTCAGTCAACCTGTCCGCCCTAGATGTAAAGGGCATGCTGTGCTGGTCCTGCCTCAGTCAACCCGTCCGCCCTAGATGTAAAGGGCATGCTGTGCTGGTCCCGCCTCGGTCACCTATCAGCCGCCTTCGCCGACCCCAGCCGCCTTCGCCGACCCCCGCCGTCCTCTCGGACGGTCTGTCCCCCGGCGGACGCGACGGGGTGAAGCGGCCGGTCGGGAGGCGTGGCGCCGCTTGCCGGGCCGGGGGTACGCCTGAGTTGACAACCCTAATCCAGCCGCGGGACGAAAAAGGTCCGAACCGGTCAGTAGTTGATCAATCCGCCTGTTGATCAGCGCGACCCTATCCGGGCCGACCACCCCGGGGCCATGGGCGGAGCGGTCTCGATAGGATCACCGGGATCGTGGCCACGCGCGGGAGGAGAACGATGACGGACTGCCTGTTCTGCAAGATCGTGTCGGGCGACGTGCCCGCGAAGATCGTTCGCGAGTCGGCGGGGACGGTCGCGTTCCGCGACATCAACCCGCAGGCCCCGACGCATGTCCTGGTCATCCCGCGTGCCCACCACCCGACCGCCGCCGAGCTCGCCGCCGCCGACGCCGGGCTGCTGGCGGAGGTGCTGGGCGAGGCGCACCAGGTCGCCGTGGACGAGGGCATCGCCGACACGGGCTACCGCGTCGTGTTCAACACCGGCGCCCAGGCCGGCCAGACCGTCTTCCACGTGCACGCCCACGTCCTGGGCGGCCGTGGCCTCAACTGGCCGCCCGGCTGATCCGTCGGCCGGCCGGCTGATCGGCGCCCCGCGGCTCCGACGTTTCGCGCGCGGCGAACCGGAATGAACAAGCGGAAAACCGGCGGCGTGACGTCGTGCACGGCCAGTACCATGGGAAGGGACACGAGCACGACACACCGCAGCGACAGAAGGCAGGTCGGAGAGGCCGCAAGGCCCGGCTGATGGTCGAATCAACTCACGCGGGACGCGGTGACGGGGCCCGCTCGCGGTCCCAGATCAAGATCGTGGTGCCGGACGACCATTCGATGGTGAGCCTGCTGGGCTCGCGGGATGAGTTGCTCCACGTCATCGAGCGCGCGTTCCACAGCGACATCCATGTCCGCGGCAACGAGATCACGGTGACCGGCGCCGGCTCCGAGACCGAGCTGGTGTCCCGGCTGTTCGCCGAGCTGATCGACCTGCTCAGGAGCGGGACCCAGCTCACCCCCGACGCGGTCGAGCGGAGCCTGGCGATGCTGCGCAACCCGGCCGAGGAGCGCCCGGCCGAGGTGCTGACCCTGGACGTGCTGTCCAGCCGGGGCCGCACGATCCGGCCGAAGACCCTGAACCAGAAGCGCTACGTCGACTCGATCGACAAGCACACGATCGTGTTCGGGATCGGCCCGGCCGGCACCGGCAAGACCTACCTGGCGATGGCCAAGGCCGTCCGCGCCCTGCAGGACAAGCAGGTCAACCGGATCATCCTGACCCGCCCGGCGGTCGAGGCCGGCGAGCGGCTCGGCTTCCTGCCCGGCACCCTCTACGAGAAGATCGACCCCTACCTGCGGCCGCTGTACGACGCGCTGCACGACATGGTCGACCCCGACTCCATCCCCCGCCTGATGGCCGCCGGCACCATCGAGGTGGCCCCCCTGGCGTACATGCGCGGACGTGCCCACCCAAACTCCACCAAAGTCCTCACCCCCGAAGGATTCCGACATATCGGCGACCTGGAGGTCGGTGACCTCGTGGTGGGGTCGAACGGTGAGCCCACCCCCGTGCTGGGCGTCTATCCCCAGGGGGAGAAGGAGATCTTCCGGGTCACCACCCAGGACGGGGCGTCGGTGCCGTGCACGGCCGAGCACCTCTGGGCGGTTTCGACGAGGGACGACCGCCGTCGCGGTAAGCCGCACCGCGTTCTCGAGACCCAGGAGATGATCGGCAATCTGCGTGCCGGGCACTATCACCGCTACGAACTGCCGCTCCTGAGCCAGCCCGTCGAGTTCCCCGCACGGGACATGCCGATGGACCCGTACGCGCTCGGTCTGCTGCTCGGGGACGGTTGCGTGACCGGATCCACGACGCCGAGCTTCTCCACCGAGGATCCGGAGCTGGTCGACTCGCTCGCCCGTCTGCTGCCCGGTACGGAGATTCACCGGACGAACCGCGTGGACCACGTACTGACGCGGGTCTCGGTACCCGGGCAGGTCATCACCATGGAGAATCCGGTGACCGCTGTGATGCGGCGCCTTGCTCTCGATGGCACGCGGTCCAACACCAAGTTCGTGCCTGAGCTGTATCTCTACAACTCTTCGGCGGTCCGGCTGGCCGTCCTCCAGGGGCTCCTGGATTCCGATGGCGGTCCGGTGACGCAGGCGTCCCGGACGTGTCGCATCCAGTACGCGACAACGTCGCCGCGTCTCAAGGACGATGTTCTCTTCCTGGTCCGGTCCTTGGGCGGCGTGGCCTATGAACGCGTGCGTCCGGCGGCCGGTCGCACGCCTGGCCGGGTGAAGGGCCGCTCTGTCGAGTATCGGCATGACGCCCACATCATCGACATTCGGCTGCCGGAGGGCATCGAGCCGTTCAGGCTCGGCCGCAAGCTCGAGAAGTTCAAGGCTGCGGGCGGCGGGCGTCCGCTGCGGTTCATCGAGAGCATCGAGCCCGAGGGTTCCGCCGAGGCCGTGTGCATCCAGGTGGCGGCGGCCGACTCGCTCTACGTGACCGAGGACTTCCTGCTCACCCACAACACGCTCAACGACTCGTTCATCATCTTGGACGAGGCGCAGAACACCTCGCCCGAGCAGATGAAGATGTTCCTGACGCGGCTGGGCTTCGGCTCCAAGGTCGTGGTGACCGGCGACGTGACGCAGGTCGACCTGCCCGGCGGCCAGCTGAGCGGGCTGCGCGTCGTCCAGGACATCCTGGAGGGCGTCGAGGACATCCACTTCTGCCGGCTCAACAGCAAGGACGTCGTCCGGCACAAGCTGGTGACCGACATCGTCGACGCCTACGGCCGCTACGAGTCGCGCGTCCCCGAGCTCAAGCAGGGCACCTCCCGCAAGCGGGGCCGCTAGATGAGGCGTCGAGCGGAGCGAGACTGATGAGCATCGAGGTGTTGAACGAGTCGGGCGCGGAGGTCGACGAGAAGGCGCTGCAGGCGCTGGCGCGGCATGTGCTGGACGGGATGCGGGTGCATCCGCTGGCGGAGCTGTCGCTGCTGCTGGTGGACGAGGCGGCGATGACCGAGCTGCACGAGAAGTGGATGGGCGAGCCCGGCCCGACCGATGTGCTGGCGTTCCCGATGGACGAGTTGCGGCCCGGGCACATGTCGGGCGGGGCCGATGAGGACGGTGAGCCCGATCCGGGGCTGCTGGGCGATGTGGTGCTGTGCCCGGCGGTGGCGGAGCGGCAGGCGGTCACGGCGGGCCATGGGCGGGACGACGAGCTGGAGCTGCTGTGCACGCACGGCATCCTGCATCTGCTCGGCTACGACCATGCCGAGCCGGAGGAGCACAAGGAGATGTTCGGCCTGCAGGCCGGCCTGCTGAACTCCTGGCAGGAGGAACGCGGGCAGCGATGATCGGGTACGGACCGCGATGAGCTCCACGCAGGGATGGCTGCTCGCGCTGGCCGTGGGCCTGGTGTGCCTGGCCGGGCTGCTGGCCGGGACCGAGGCGGCGCTGGCGCGGGTGTCGCGGGTACGGGTCGCGGACCTGGTCAGGGAGGGCCGCCGGGGCGCTGCGCGGCTGGCGGAGGTGGTGGCCGATCCGGCCCGCTACCTCAACATGGTGCTGCTGCTGCGGATCAGCTGCGAGCTGGTCGCCACGGTGATCGTGGCGGATCTGTGCATCTCGTGGCTGGACGAGACGTGGCGCGCCTACGTGGTGGCCGCCGCGATCATGATCGTGGTCAGCTACGTGGCGGTCGGGGTGGGCCCCCGTACGCTCGGCCTGCAGCATGCCGACCGGATCGCGCTGTCGGGCGCGGCGGTGATCCATCCGGTGACGCGGGTGTTCGGGCCGCTGCCCCGGCTGCTGATCCTGCTGGGGAACGCGCTGACGCCGGGCAAGGGGTTCCGGGAGGGGCCGTTCGCCTCGGAGGCGGAGCTGCGCGATCTGGTCGATCTGGCCGAGCAGCGCAGCCTGATCGAGCCGGACGAGCGGGAGATGATCCACTCGGTGTTCGAGCTGGGTGACACGCTGGTCCGCGAGGTGATGGTGCCGCGTACCGACATCGTGTTCATCGAGCGCGGCAAGACGCTGCGGCAGGCGCTGACGCTGGCGCTGCGCAGCGGGTTCTCCCGGATCCCGGTGGTGGGCGAGAACGAGGACGACGTGGTCGGCATCGCCTACCTCAAGGACGTGGTGCGGCGCAGCCACGAGCATCGCGAGGGCGAGTCGGTGGAGACGGTCGAGTCGGTGATGCGGCCGGCGACGTACGTGCCCGACAGCAAGCCGATCGACGAGCTGCTGCGGGAGATGCAGGCCCGGCAGATCCATGTGGCGATCGTGATCGACGAGTACGGCGGTACGGCGGGGCTGGTCACGATCGAGGACATCCTCGAGGAGATCGTGGGCGAGATCACCGACGAGTACGACGTGGAGACGCCGCGGGTGGAGTGGCTGGACGAGTCCACCGCCCGGGTGACGGCGCGGCTGCCGGTGGAGGACGTCGGGGAGCTGTTCGGCGCCGAGATCGAGGTCGAGGACGTCGAGACGGTCGGCGGGCTGCTGGCGCACGCGCTGGGCCGGGTACCGATCGAGGGTTCGACGGCGCGGGTGGCGGGGCTGTCGCTGCGGGCCGAGAGCATCGCGGGGCGGCGCAACCGGATCGGTACGGTGCTGGTGCACCGGCTGGAGGCGCCTTCCGAGGAGGGCGCCGAGGCTGGCCAGGCGGCGGGGCGGCCGGCCTCGGGTTGACCCGTTCCTCTCCGGGAACGGGGAGGTCATGGCGCGAATCGTTCCGCTGGCCGTGGCAGGGGTGGTCCTGCTCGTGGTCTTCAAGGGGTGCGGCAGGGAGGCGGAGTTCGACGAGCCGGGCGGTAACGCGGTGGCCGACGGTCCACGGACGCTGGCCCCGGCGCAGATGGGTGAGGCCGTGCTGACGCGCCCGGAGGTACCGGAGGCGTTCGCCCCGGCCGAGGACCGCG
Organism: Actinomadura sp. 9N407; assembly: GCF_044326315.1. NCBI lineage: Bacteria > Bacillati > Actinomycetota > Actinomycetes > Streptosporangiales > Thermomonosporaceae > Actinomadura > Actinomadura sp. 9N407. Next base: position 90,629 of record NZ_JBIRAW010000022.1, read on the forward strand.
AGGTGTTCGCCGGGCTGCGGCCGGACGATCCCGACTGCGCCCGCCTGCTTCGCCTCGCCGATCTGCGGGACGGGGCGTCCTTGCAGGGACGTGAGGCGCATGCGGCGTTCTACCGGCCCCGGCCTCCGGCGTCGGTGGCCGAGCACGTGTTCCGGCTCGGGCCGGGTGAAGCCACGCGGTACGTCGCGAAGGCTCGTACGGCGGCGCGGGGATGCCCGGAGATCGGTATCCCTGCCGGGAGCCGGGAGGAGACCCTCGGACGTACGTGGCTGAGACGGCCTGCCGGGGTCAAGGACGCCGTGGGCGCCATCTATTCACGGGACGCCGTCTACTCACGCAGGCAGGGCGGGACCGCGTTGAGCATGTTGCTCGTACGGTCCCGCAACGATCTCCTGGTCCTGTCCTCCGCAGGCGAGGGCTTGGCCGGGGAGCCGATGGAGAAGCTCGCCGCCGGCGCCGTCCGCAAGCTCCAGGCGTTCCAGCTGGAACGGGCACGGCAGGCGACCCAGAAGACGCCCTGAGACCTCAGGTGAGGGTCGTACGCAGCGTTCCGTCGGGGGCTGCGACCAGGACGGGGGCCTTGGCGCCCAGATCCCGTACGGCGGCCACGTCGGGCGCGCGCGCGGTGTCGTCGGCGGTCACCACGGCGGCGGCCTCCAGGTCCTCGGCGCCGCTGGAGACGGCCATCGCCACCGCGACCTGCAGGGCGGTCAGTTTCAGCGAGGGCAGGTCGACGGTCGTGGCCGAGTAGGTGCGGCCGGTCTCGTCGCGTACCGCGGCCCCTTCCGCGGCGCCGGCGCGGGCGCGCGCCGAGCGGGCGAGAGTGATGATCTTGGCGTCCTCGGGGTTCATGTCGCTCACGGGTCCCAGACTAAGCCGTGCTGACCTGCGCTTGAAGCGGCGCCCGTACGGCCGCAAGCGAGCGGCAAGCGGCCGCCAAGAGGCGCGGGACAGGGTCGGAGACATCAACGGGCCCCTATCGCTGGGGCAAAGCTGCCATTGGGGAAAGCAGATGTCTCGACTTCTCTACCGCCTGGGGCGGGCCGCGGCGTTGCGGCCCTGGCGGTTCATCGTGGCGTGGGTGCTGGTCGTGGGTGCGGTGGGCGGTGTGGCCGCCGTGGGGGGCGGTGCGCTCCAGGACGACTACACCCTCGCCGGGACGGGGTCGCAGCAGGCGGCCGACCTGCTGAAGGAGCGGTTCCCGGACATGTCGGGGGCCGACGCGCGCGTGGTCGTACGCGCCGAGGACGGCGGTATCGACCAGGCCGGCGTGGCGGCGGCGCGCGAGCGCCTGGCGGCGCTGCCGCACGTGAGCGGGGTCGATCCGGCGCTGCCGAGCCGGGACGGGGCGACGACGCTGATCACCGTCCGGTACGACGTACCGGTCACCGATCTGGCGCCCGGCGAGACGCTCGACCATCTGCGCGCGGCCACGAACGGGCTGGCCGCGGGCCATCAGGTGGAGTTCGGCGGCCAGGTGCCCGAGAACGTGACCGCGCCCGGGGGCGTGGCGGAGGCGGTCGGGGTGGTCGCCGCGCTGGTGATCCTGCTGCTGGCGTTCGGTTCCGTCGTGGCGGCGGGGTTGCCGCTGGTGGTGGCGCTGGCCGGGCTGGGCGCCGGGGTCTCGGGGATCACCGTGCTCGCCGCGTTCGCGAACGTGGCGACGACGGCCCCGACGCTGGCGGTGATGACCGGGCTGGGCGTCGGCATCGACTACGCGCTGTTCATCCTCACCCGGCATCGGGAGGGCCTGGCCGAGGGACTGCCGGTGCCCGAGGCCGCGGGCCGCGCCAACGCGACCGCCGGCCTGTCGGTGCTGTTCGCCGGGTTCACCGTGCTGCTGGCGCTGTGCGGGCTGGTGCTGTCGGGCATCCCGGTGTTCATGACGATGGGCTTCGCCACCGGGATCGTGGTGGCGGCTACCGTGGCCAGCGCGGTCTCTCTGCTGCCCGCCGTACTGGGGCTGGCGGGACGCCGGGTGCTGCGCAAGCGCGACCGGGCCGAGGGCGCGCGGATCCCGACCGAGTCGCCCCGGGTACGGCGCTGGGCCGACCATGTGGGCCGCCACCCGTGGCCGTGGCTGATGGCCGCGCTGATCCTGATGCTCACGCTGGCCGCCCCCGCGCTCGGCATGCGCACCTGGCCCAGCGACGCCAGCAGCGAGCCGACGTCCAACACCGTGCGCCAGGCGTACGACATGGTGGCCGAGTCGTACGGCGCGGGCGCCAACGGGCCGCTGCTGGTGGCCGTCGACCTGCGCAAGGCCCCCGACACTGCCGGTCTGACCGAGCGGCTCGCCGCGACGCCCGGCGTGGTGTCGGTGGCGCCGCCGCAGGTCTCGCCGGATCGCGGTGCCGCCGTCATCGTGGTCACGCCGCGGTACGGCCCGCAGGACGAGCGGGCGCCCGGCGTGGTCGACCGGATCCGGGCGGACGTGCTGCCGCAGGGCGCGGAGATCACCGGGCTGACCGCCGCGTACGTGGATCTGAGCCGGACGCTGGACGAGCGGCTCTGGCCGGTGATCGGGGTCGTGGTCGCGACCTCGTTCCTGATGCTGATGATCGTCTTCAGGTCGCTGCTGGCCCCGCTGAAGGCCGCGGCGATGAACCTGCTGTCGATCGGTGCCGCGTACGGCGCGCTCACCGCCATCTTCCAGTGGGGGTGGGGGGCGGAGCTGCTGGGCCTGCCGCACAGCGTGCCGGTCTCCAGCTTCATCCTGCTGCTGATGTTCGCGGTGCTGTTCGGGGTCTCGATGGACTACGAGGTGTTCCTGCTCTCGAGGGTCCGGGAGGAGTGGCTGCGGACGGGCGACGCGCACGGCTCGGTGGCGACCGGGCTGGCCGTCACCGGCCGGGTGATCTCCAGCGCGGCGCTGATCATGGTCGCGGTCTTCCTCGGCTTCGCGCTCGACCCCGGCCTGGTGATCAAGCAGATGGGCGTGGGGCTGGCGGTCGCGGTCGCGCTGGACGCCACGGTGGTACGGCTGGTGCTCGTACCGGCGACGATGGCGCTGCTCGGCAAGGCGAACTGGTGGCTGCCGCGCCCGCTCGACCGGCTGCTTCCGAAGATCGACCCGCATGGCCACGTTCCGGCTCGGGCGGCCGGAACGGATGCCGAGAAGGCGGCACCCGAGCCGTCCCGGGTGTGATCTTGCCCGGCGTGTAACGGGGCCCACAGCATGAGCGCCATGTCCCGGTTTAGGCTGACCGGGACATGGCCAACGTGCGCGCGCTCGGGACCTTCGAGGCATGGCTGGACGGGGAAGCGGCCGATCTCGGCGGTCCCCGCCAGCGCTCGGTGCTGGCCAGGCTCGTGGTCGCGCGCGGCCGGATGGTCACGGCCGAGCGCCTCGTCGAGGATCTGTGGCCGGGCCAGGCGCCCCCGCGCGCCTCGGCGGGGCTCCAGTCGTTCGTGTCCCATCTGCGCCGCGCCCTGGAGCCCGGCCGCCCGCCCCGTACACCGGCACAGGTGCTGGTGACGGCGCCGCCGGGGTACGCGCTGCGGCTGCCGGACGACGGCGTGGACGTGTGGCGGTTCGAGACGCTGGTCGACCGTGCGGCCGGACGGCTGGAGGCGGGCGACCCGGCCGGTGCGCGCGGCTGCGCCGAGGACGCGCTGGCGGAGTGGCGGGGGCCCGCGTACGCCGAGTTCGCCGATCTGCCCTGGGCGGTCACGGAGGCCGCCCGGCTGGACGAGCGGCGCCGTACCGCCGTCGAGCGCCGCGCCGAGGCCATGCTGCGCCTGGGCGCCGCCGCCGAGGCCGTACCGGTCCTGGAGGCGCACGCGGAGGCCAACCCGCTGCGGGAGGACGCCTGGCGCCTGCTGGCCCTGGCCCTCTACCGGAGCGCGCGCCAGGGCGACGCGCTCGCGGCGCTGCGCCGGGCCCGTAGGGCGCTGGCCGAGGAACTGGGCGTCGACCCCGGCCCCGCGCTGCGCGGTCTCGAAGCCGACATCCTCGCGCAGGCACCCGGGCTCACCACCGGACCCGGGCCCACCACGGCACCCGGGCCCACCCGAGCGCCCGAGTTCGGCCCGCGACCGCGGCTGCGCCTCGCCCCCGCCGCCGACGAAACGATCTTCGTCGGCCGGCACGACGAGCTGGAACGGCTCGTCACGGCGGCCCGGAACGCGGCCGAGGGACGCTGCGGGCTCGTCCTCATCGGCGGGGACGCCGGAATGGGCAAGACCTCCCTCGCCGAACGCCTCGCCCCTACCCTTCCGGGCTGGACCGCAGGGTGGGGGCGCGCCTCCGAGACCGGCGGCGCCCCGGCGGCCTGGCCCTGGGCCGAGCTGCTGCGCGGGCTCGCCGCCGCCGAGCCGCCGCCCGCCGACCTGGCCGAACGGCTCGCGCCGCTGCTGTCGGACGGCGCGACTCCGCAAGCGGGCACGGGTTCGCAGGGTGGCACGGGTTCGCCAGGTGGCACGGGCGCGCAGGGCGGCACCGATGTCACCACCGGCCGCTTCCGCCTCCACCTGGCCGTCGGCGACTACCTGGCGGGGCTGGCCGGACGGGCACCGCTGCTGCTCGTTCTCGACGATCTGCACTGGGCCGACGAGGAGACCCTCGCGCTCCTGACCGTCCTGCCGCGCCGGCTGCGCGACCTGCCCGTCCTGCTGGTCGGGACGTTCCGGCAGACCGAGACGCCCGAACGCCTCACCGACGCGTTCGCCGCGCTCGCCCGGCACGAGCCGCTGCGGATCGCGCTGGCCGGGCTGCCCGCCGCCGACGTCGCCGCGCTCGTCCGCGCCACCTGCGCCACCGAGGTCGGCGACGACGAGCTGGCCGCGATCGCCGAACGCACCGGCGGCAACCCGTTCTTCACCCGCGAGACCGCCCGGCTGCTGGACGCCGAGGGCCCGGCCGCCGCGACCCGGCTCGTACCGGCGGGCGTCGGCGACGTGCTGCGGCACCGGATCGGACGGCTGCCCGAGTCCGCGCAGACGATCCTGCGGTACGCGGCGGTCGTGGGCCGCGAGGCCGATCTCGGCCTGCTCACCGACGTGTCCGGAGGTGACGAGGACGCGGTGATCGACGCCGTGGAGGCGGGCCTGGCGACCGGGCTGGTGACCGAGCCGGCAGCGGGGCGGATCAGGTTCGCGCACGCGCTCGTCCGCGACACCCTCTACACCGGCCTGTCCCGGGCCCGCCGCACCCGCCTGCACGGCCAGGTCGCCGGCGCGCTGGAGGACCGCCGTCCGGACGAGGTCGCCGCCATCGCCCACCACCATCTGGAGGCGGGCGCCGCCGACCCGGCCAAGGCCGTCCACTACGCCCGGCTGGCGGCCGAGGAGGCCGAGTCCCGCTTCGCGCACCGCGCCGCCGCCGACCTGTGGGTCCGGGCCGCCGAATCCCTGGGCGCCGGCGCCTCGCCGCACGAGCGGCTCGAGCTGGAGGCCGCCGCGATCCGCTCCAGCGCCCTGGCGGGCTCCGTCGTCAAGGCCCGCGAGCGCCGCCTGCGCGCCCTGCGCCAGGCCCGTACCCTCGGCGACCCCGCGCTGCTGGCCCGCGTCATCGTCAGCTTCGACGTCCCGACGCTGTGGACCAGCCGCGAGTACGGGACGCTCGACCAGGACGTCATCGACGCCGCCGAGGAGGCCCTGGCCGGGCTCGACGGCGATGCCGGGATGCGGATCCGGCTGCTGACCACGCTGGCGCTCGAACTGGAGGGCGAGCAGCACGACCGGGGCCTGACGGCCGCCGACGAGGCGGTCCGTACGGCCCGCGCGCTGGGCCGTCCCGAGCTGCTGGCGATCGCGCTCAACGGCCGCTACATCAACGGCTACCGGACCGCCGACGGGCTCCCCGAGCGGCACCGGCTCGCCACCGAGCTGCTCGACCTGGCCACCGCCCACGACCTGGGCACGTACCGCGTCCTCGGCCACCTCCAGCTCCAGCAGGCCTGCATCGCCGGGCGCGACCTGGAGGCCGCCCGCCGGCACCGCGAGGAGGGGATGCGGCTGGCCGAGCAGTACGGGCTGCCGCTGCTGGGCCTGATCGCCGACTGGTACGACGCGCTCGGCCACGCGTTCGCGGCCCGGTTCGGCGACGCCGAGCAGGCGTACCGGCGGGTCGGCGTCGCCATCGGCGAGACCGGCATCTGGAGCAGCGAGCGCGGCATGGCCCTCCTCGGGGTCTTCTGCCTGCGGCTGATCCAGGGCCGGGCGGGCGAACTGGTGGAGGAGGCCCGCTGGCTCTGGGAACGCTGGCGGCACGTCGGCGCCACCGCCGACCTGTACGCGCTCGCCCTGGCCGACGCGGGCCGTACCGCCGACGCCCGCCAGGTGGTGCGGGGCGCGGGCCCGGTCCGGCTCGACTACTTCTACGACCTCGTCATGGCCCTGCGCGGGCGCCGCGCGATCGCGCTGGACGACCCCTGTACGGCCGCCGAGGCGTACGAGGCGCTGCTGCCGTACCGGGACCACATCGCGGGCGGCGGCACCGCCGTGGTGACCATTGGCCCGGTCGCGCAGACCCTCGGCGACCTGGCGATCTTTCTGGACCGGCCCGGCGCGGCCGTCGGGCACTACCGGCACGCGGCCGGCATCGCGGCGCGGATCGGGGCGTCCTCCTGGACGGGTCTGGCACGCGAATCCCTGCGCGCGATGGGCGATCCGGCCGCCTGACCGGGCCGCGCCGGGTGCCTGTGGACGATCCATCCGCCGCGTACGCGACAATTGACAACGTGACATCGCTGGGAGAGACGACTCATCGGTCCGGCTTCGCGTGCTTCGTAGGGCGCCCCAACGTCGGCAAGTCGACGCTGATGAACGCCCTGGTCGGTACCAAGGTGGCGATCACCAGCAGCCGGCCGCAGACGACACGGAGGGCGATCCGCGGCATCGTGCACCGCCCCGACGCCCAGCTGATCGTGATCGACACCCCGGGCCTGCACCGGCCGCGCACGCTGCTGGGGGAGCGGCTGGACAGCCTGGTGCGCTCCACCCTCACCGAGGTGGACGTGCTCGGCTTCTGCGTGCCCGCCGACCAGACCGTCGGCCCCGGCGACAAGTTCATCGCCCGCGAACTGGCCGCCGTCAAGAACACCCCGATCGTGGCCATCGTCACCAAGACCGACCTCGTGCCGCCCGAGCGCGTGATGGAGCAGCTCGCCGCCGTGTCCGAGCTCGGGGACTTCGCCGAGATCGTCCCGTGCTCGGCCCAGAACGGCTTCCAGGTCGGCCTGGTCGCCGACCTGCTGATCCAGCGCCTGCCCGAGGGCCCGCAGCTGTACCCGGAGGGCGACCTCACCGACGAGCCCGAGCAGGTCCTGGTCGCCGAGCTGATCCGCGAGGCCGCCCTGGAGGGCGTCCGCGACGAGCTGCCGCACTCGATCGCCGTCGTGGTGGACGACATGGCCCCCCGCGAGGGCCGCGACGACCTCATCGACGTGTACGCGCACCTGTTCGTCGAGCGTCCCAGCCAGAAGGCGATCGTCATCGGCACCAAGGGCGCCCGGCTGCGCGACGTCGGTACCCAGGCCCGCAAGCAGATCGAGGCCCTGCTCGGCACCAAGGTCTACCTCGACCTCCGGATCAAGGTGGCCAAGGACTGGCAACGCGACCCCAAGCAACTCCGCCGGCTCGGCTTCGACTAGCTGTGTTCTAAAGCCCCGGCCCACGGCGACTCGCCTGGCGGCTCGCCGCCGTGACCGTGCCTTGTGCGAGCGCGGCATCGCTTCGCGATCTGGCCGCGTGAGGCTCGCCTCCGGCATCGCCTCACGCGGCCAGGTAACGCGCTCGCGCGACGGCTGAGGCCGTTTGAGACAGGCTTCTAGCGTCCCGGCTGCTCGGGCCCCTGCGGTGGCCCCTGCTCCGGCCACAGCGGCCACTGGGCCGCCTCCTGCTGTTGCCCCTGGCCCTGCGCCTGCTGCTGAGGCCACTGCCCCTGCTCAGGCCATTGCTGCTGGGCCTCTTGTGGTGGCTGCTGGGTGTGGGCGGCCTGCTCCGGTCGGGGTGTCGCGCGGTCGGCGCGGGCGGCACCGAGGCGGGCGGACAGTGGCCGGGCCAGGCTGAAGCCGATCACCAGCAGCGACATGGCCACCGCCAGGTACCACCCGGTGACGACGGCGACCTGGTATCCGACCGCGAGGTCGTCGGCGGCCAGCCGTTCCTTCAGATCGCCCAGGCGCAGCACGAACAGGCCGCAGACCACCAGCGAGAGGACGCCGGGGACGGCGCCGAGCGCCGAGATCCGGTCGTCCCGGCCGATGAGGCCCCAGAACGCCATGCCGACCGCGACCAGTGCCAGCACGGGGATGGCCACCACCACCCCGTCGGCCTCGATCCCGACCACCGTGCCCAGTTCGCGGACGATCCGGCGCCCGAAGATGTCGACGGAGATCCGTGCCTCGGCCCACGGCAGGAAGGCCGAGATCAGCAGCAGTACGGCCGACAGGATCACCGCGATGTTCCAGACGTTCCCCTGAGCGGCCGGAGCCCGTTCCGGTGGCGGCCAGGCGGCGGGATACTGCGGCTCCGCGTACCGATCCGCGGGCGGCAGGAACGCAGGCCGGGTCTCCTGCCCGCCCGCCGGATGGGCGCCGGCGGGCCGATCATCCTGAGCGGACGGATCATCCTGCGCGGGCGGGCCGGCCGAAGACGGGCCGGTGGGCTGCGGATCGCCCGGTGGCGGGCCTGCGGGCCGGCCTTCCGAGCCGGGATCGATGGGCGCCCAGTCGGCGGGATCGCTCGGGTGGTCCTCCCTGGAACCCTGGTCACCACTCATGCAGTCAGCGTACGGGGCCTGGCCGGTTGCGGTGGGGTGGGCACGACGGGGCCGGGCGATCGGTAGTTTGGAGGGAAGCCCGTTATAGGAGGAGAGTCCAGGTGTTCCTCATCTTCGGCCTGTCGGTGTTCTACCGGACCGTCAGCGAGGGGACGTTCTACTGTCCGCGCTGTGGCGGGGATCGCGCGTACCGGCGGAGGGCCGGGCGGCGCTGGTTCACGCTCTTCTTCCTGCCGGTGATCCCGCTCGGCTCGGTCGGCGAGGTCGCCGAATGCCGGACGTGCCGCTCCCGGTACACGACCGCGGCGCTGCGCTCGCCCACCGCGCAGCAGATGGCCGCGGCGCTCCCGGCGGGGATGCGTGCCGCGGCCGCCCTGGTGCTGCGGGCCGGGAACCCCTCGGACGCCACGGCGCGAGCCAAGGCCGTCGACGCCGTACGCGGCTACGGGGACGCGGCGTACGACGACAGGGGCGTGGAGGCCGATCTGGCGCTGCAGGGGCCGTTCCTGGAGGAGGAGGTGTCCAGCGCGGGCGCGCAGCTCGCGATGGAGGCCAAGGAGTGGTTCCTCGCGCAGGCGGCCCGGGTCGCGCTGGCCGACGGGCCGCTGAGCGACCCCGAGCGCCAGACCCTGCACCGGGTGGCCCACCTGCTCGGCATGTCGCACGCGCACGCGCTAGGGGTGATCGTCACCACCGAAGGCGCCGCCCGCTGACGGCGGCCCAAACGTTGCGAACGGCCCCAAGGGCTGCAAGATTGGTCGTCCGACGACATCAGCCCGCCTGCTCAAGCGGAACGAGCCCCAGGCGTTGCGAGCGCGTCCGAAGGCAGCCGAGATCAATGCCGAAGGCGAGATCAAGGCTGATCGCGAAGCGATGCCAGCGCTCGCCGCGTTCACGACAAGCGACGAGCGCCAGCGAGGAGCGCAGCTCGTGAAGGCAATAAACACTGATACAGCGTTGGTGAGGCGTCCTGGGCCGCGGCTGGCCGGCGGGATCGTGACGCATGTGGAGCGGCGTCCGGTGGACGTCGGCCTTGCCGGACGCCAGCACGAGGCCTACGTGGCCGCGCTGCGCGCGGCGGGCTGGAACGTGCGCGAGGTGGCCCCGGCCGACCGGTGCCCGGACGCGGTGTTCGTCGAGGACACGATGGTGGTCGCCGGTGGGACGGCCGTGCTGGGCCGTTCCGGGGCGGGACGGCGGCGCGCGGAGATCGGCGGGGCGGAACGGGCCGTACTCGACCTTGGCCTTGAGGTGTCGCGGATCAAGGCGCCCGGCACCCTGGACGGCGGTGACGTGCTGCAGGTGGGGGACACGGTCTACGTGGGCCGCGGCTCCCGTACGAACGAGGAGGGCGTCTGCCAGCTGGCCCATCTGCTGGGTGGGCGGCGCGTAGTCCCGGTGCCGGTGAACGGGGCGCTGCATCTGAAGTCGGCGCTGACGGCGCTGCCCGACGGGTCGCTGATCGGGCGGCCCGAGAACGTGGACACCTCGGTGCTGCCGTTCCTGCGGGTCGCGCCCGAGCCCTCGGGCGCGCACGTGGTGGTGCTGGGGCCCGAGCACGTGCTGATGGCCGCCTCCGCGCCGCGTACGGCCGAGCTGCTGGCGGCCGACGGCTGGCGGGTGACGGTGGTCGACATCGGGGAGTTCGAGGCGCTCGACGGCTGCGTCACCTGCCTGTCGGTGCTGGTCCCCGCGACCGGCTGAGGGCCGCACGGGTGCGGAGCGTCACGGTGAGACCTTCGTAAACCTCTTGTAACACGGCGATAGCCAGGCAGAAATCTATTTCCGGAGACTTGTCACAGAAAACGCTCGACCGGGGGCCTGTTCTGTGAGGAGTCACCGATGCGGAAAACATTTTGGCGACCTTTGGGCGTAGCGCTCGTGTTGCCGGCGGCGCTGCTCACCGCATGCGGTGGAGAATCCGGTGACGTCGCGAGTTCCGGAACCGACGGCAATACCATCAAGGTCGGGATCCTGCACTCGCTGAGCGGCACGATGGCCATCAGCGAGGTCACCGTCAAGAATTCCGAGACGCTGGCCATCGAGGAGATCAACGCCAAGGGCGGGATCCTCGGCAAGAAACTGGAGCCGGTGGTCGAGGACGGCGCGTCCGACTGGCCGACGTTCGCCCAGAAGGCCCAGAAGCTCATCAAGAAGGACAAGGTCGCGACCGTCTTCGGCGGCTGGACGTCGGCGAGCCGCAAGGCCATGCTGCCGGTGTTCGAACGCAACAAGGCGCTGCTGTGGTACCCCGTCCAGTATGAGGGGCTGGAGAGTTCCAAGTACATCTTCTACACCGGCGCGACGACCAACCAGCAGATCGTGCCGGGACTCGACTACCTCAAGGAAAAGGGCAAGAAGAAGATCTATCTGGTCGGCAGCGACTATGTCTTCCCGCGTACCGCCAACAAAATCATCAAGGCCTACGCGGCGGCCAACGGAATGCAGATCATGGGCGAGGAGTACACCCCGCTCGGGCACACCGAATACAGCACCCTGGTCAATAAGATCAGCCAGGCGAAGCCGGACGCGGTGTTCAACACCCTCAACGGCGACAGCAATGTCGCCTTTTTCAAGCAGCTCAAGAGCGCCGGTTACGGGGCCGACGAGTTGCCGGTGATGTCGGTGAGCATCGCCGAGGAAGAGGTCAAGGGCATCGGCGTCGACAACATCGCCGGGCAGCCGGTGGCGTGGAACTACTACCAGACCACCAAGGGGGCGGCGAACGAGAAGTTCGTCAAGGCGTTCCAGGCCAAGCACCCGGGCGCGGTGACCTCCGACCCGATGGAGGCCGGCTACAACGCCGTCCACCTGTGGGCCGAGGCGGTCAAGAAGGCCGGCAGCACCGACGTCGAGGCCGTGAGGAAGGCCGCCGCCGGGCTCTCCCTCGACCTGCCCGAGGGCAAGGTCACCATCGACGGCGCCACCCAGCACGTCCACAAGACCGCCCGGATCGGGATCGTCCAGCCGGACGGCCTGATCAAGGAGGTCTGGAGCTCGGACGAGCCGATCAGGCCCGACCCGTACCTGAAGTCCTACCCCTGGGCCACCGGGCTCTCCTGACGGCGGGAGCCTCATCGTGGAATCCCTGCTCAACCAGCTCCCGATCGGGCTCAGCATCGGCGCGGTGCTGCTGCTGATCGCGCTCGGGCTGACCTTCACGTTCGGCCAGATGGGCGTCATCAACATGGCGCACGGCGAGTTCATCATGGCCGGCGCGTACACCGCGTACATGCTCCAGGCCTGGGCCGGGAAGCAGGCCGTGCTGGTCGCGCTGCCGGTCGCGTTCGTCCTGGCGGGCGCGCTCGGCTGGATCCTGGAACGCACCGCCATCCGGCACTTCTACGGGCGGCCGCTGGACACGCTGCTGCTCACCTGGGGCGTCAGCCTCGTCCTGCAGCAGGCCGCGCGCGACATCTTCGGCGCGCCGAACGTCCAGGTCGTGGCGCCGGAATGGCTGTCGGGCCGGATCGAGTTCATGGGCGGCGGGCTGCCGTACTCGCGGCTGTTCATCATGGCCCTGGCCGTCGCCTGCGTGATCGGCATCTGGGCCTACCTGTCCCGCTCGAAGCAGGGCCGCCGGATGCGGGCGGTCATGCAGAACCGCGAGCTGGCCTCGGTCAGCGGCGTGGCGACCGGCCGGGTGGACCAGCTGACCTTCTTCATCGGCTCCGGCCTGGCCGGTGTCGCCGGGGTCGCGCTGACCCTGATCGGCCCGGTGGGCCCCTCGCTCGGTACGTACTACATCGTGGACGCGTTCCTGGTCGTGGTGGCCGGCGGGCTCGGGCAGCTGCGCGGGGCGGTGATCGCCGCGTTCGCGCTCGGCATGCTCAACTCCTACGCCGAGTTCTGGACCAGCGCCAGCCTCGCCAAGGTGATCGTGTTCGCGGCGATCATCGGCTTCCTGCAGGTCCGCCCGCAGGGCATGTTCGTGCTGCGGACCAGGGCGCTGACATGAGCGCCCGGATGCGCGGTTACGCGCTGTTCTCCCTGGTCAGCCTGCTCCTGCTGGTGGTGGCGCCGCTGGCGCTGCCGGCGTTCCGGCTGGACGAGCTGGCCAAGTACCTCTGCTTCGCCATCGCCGCCCTCGGCATCGGGCTCGCCTGGGGCCAGGGCGGGATGCTCACCCTCGGCCAGGGGGTGTTCTTCGGCCTCGGCGGCTACGCGATGGCGATGTACCTGAAGCTGCACGACGCGGGCGGCGACCTTCCCGACTTCATGGTCTGGAGCGGCGTCGAGCAGCTCCCCGCGCTGTGGAAGCCGTTCGGCGACCCGGTCGTGGCGCTCGCCGCCGTGATCGTCGTCCCGGTCGTGGTCGCGGTCGTGCTGGGCACGCTGGTGTTCCGGCAGCGGGTCCGCGGCGCGTACTTCGCGATCCTGACCCAGGCGCTCGCGGCGGCGTTCGTGATCCTGCTGGTGGGGCAGCAGGGCCTCACCGGCGGCACGAACGGCATGACCAACTTCTACGACTTCTTCGGCCGCGACCCCGAGGCCGAGAGCACCCAGCGGACGATGTACTTCATCACCGCGATCGTGCTCGGCGTCCTCTACCTGGGCGCCCGCCAGCTGGTGAAGAGCCGGTTCGGGCGGCTGCTGGTGGCCGTGCGCGACGGCGAGGACCGGGTCAGGTTCCTCGGCTACAACCCGGCGGCCGTCAAGACGATCACGTTCGCGATCTCGGCGGGGATGGCCGGCCTGGCGGGCGCGCTGTTCGTCCCGGTGGTCGGCATCATCTCGCCGTCCCTGCTGGGCGTCGTCCCGTCGCTGGAGCTGGTGGTCGCCGTCGCGGTGGGCGGACGGTACGCGCTGGCCGGCGCGATCCTCGGCGCCATCGTCATGAACTACGCCAAGACCTCGTTCAGCGAGGAATGGGCGGGCGGCTGGCTCTACCTGCAGGGCGCCCTGTTCATCCTGGTCATGACCCTGGCCCCCAAGGGCGCCGTGGGCCTGTACGAGCAAGCCCGGGACACCCTGGCCGCCCGCCGCCGTCCGAAGCCCGCGTCCCCCGTACCGGCCATCAAGGAGGAGGTCCCCGTATGAGTGACCGGAGTGATGAGGGAAAGCGCCGCCTTAAGGCGCTCCGGAGGCGAGCGGGGGGCACACCCATGAGTGAGCCGAGCATGAGCGCGCTGCTGGAGATCCGGGGGCTGGAGGTGGTGTTCGACGGGTTCCGGGCGATCGGCGGTGTCGATCTGACCGTCGAGCAAGGGGAGCTGCGCTTCCTGATCGGGCCCAACGGCGCGGGCAAGACCACGCTGATCGATGTGATCACGGGCCTGACCCGTCCCACCTCCGGGACGGTCCGGTTCGCCGGGACCGAGCTGACCGGCCGCAAGGAACACAAGATCGTCCGGCTGGGGATCGGCCGCACGTTCCAGACCTCGGTGGTGTTCGAGGAGCTGACCGTGGTCGAGAACCTCGATCTGGCCGCCGGGTTCCGCCGCCCGCTGCCGACGCTGCTGCGCCAGCGGCGCGGCATCTCCGGCCCGGTGACCTCCGCGCTCGACACGATCGGGCTGGGAGACCTGGCCGAGCGGCCCGCCGGCGTGCTCTCGCACGGCCAGCGCCAGTGGCTGGAGATCGGCATGCTGATCGCGCAGGGCCCCCGGCTGCTGCTCCTGGACGAGCCGGTGGCCGGAATGAGCCAGCAGGAACGGGAGCGTACCGGCGAGCTGCTCACCGAGATCGCCAGGGACCACACCGTGATCGTCGTCGAGCACGACATGCAGTTCCTGCGCCGGTACGCCTCGCAGGTCACGGTCCTGCACGAGGGCACGGTGCTGATGGAGGGCGACGTCGCGGCCGTCCAGGCCGACCCCCGCGTCCAGGAGGTCTACCTGGGCCGTTCGAGGGAGGAAGCGGCATGACCGAGCGAAGCGAGGGCATGAGCGCGGAGTTCTTGCCGGGGGGTGTGGGGGGTCGCCCCCCACAGCAGAGGGGCATGACCAAGCCCTTGCTGAAGGTCACGGGGATGGAGGCGGCGTACGGGCGGGCCCGGGTGCTGTTCGGAGTGGACGTGGAGGTCGCGGCCGGAACGCTGATGTGCGTGATGGGCCGCAACGGTGTGGGCAAGACCACGCTGCTGAACACGATCATGGGCGTGCTGAGCCCGAGCGCCGGGACGGTGCTCTTCGACGGCGAGGACGTCACCCGGCTGCCCACGCACGAGCGGGTTCGCCGCGGCATGGGCTACGTACCGCAGGGGCACGAGACGTTCCCGCAGCTCACCGTGTTCGAGAACCTCCAGGTCACGCTGGAGGCGTCCCGGCACCGCGACAGGGGCGCGATCGAGGAGGCGCTGGAGGTCTTCCCGAGGCTCAAGGAGCTGCTGGGCCGGCGGGCCGGGTTCCTGTCCGGCGGCCAGCAGCAGCAGCTCGCGATCGCCCGCGCGCTGGTCACCCGGCCCCGGCTGCTGATCCTGGACGAGCCCACCGAGGGCATCCAGCCGTCCATCGTGGCCGAGATCGAGGAGGCCGTGGAGCGCCTGCACAAGGAGAACGGCCTGGCGGTGCTGCTGGTCGAGCAGTACCTGGAGCTGGCGCTGCGGCTGGCCGACGGGTTCGTGATCATCGAGGGCGGCGCCGTCCAGTACGCGGGCGCCGCCGAAGACCTCCACGACGACCACGTCAAGCAACTCCTCGCCGTCTGACCCCGACCGCCCGCCCGCCCCGTTGACTCGTGGCGTGTTCGCCTTCCGGTACTGCCGGACGGGCGAACACGCCACGAGTCGGCGACGGGTGGGGTCTCAGATGGCGGACACCGTTTCGTGAAAGGTGGGGCCATCTGTTAACTTGACAAGCGTGTTGCGTGAGCTGCTCCTCCTTAGCGGCCGCAGCGGGGCCCCATAAAAGGTCGGCACCCTCGCTGCGGGTCATCTCCGTGCGCGCTAGCACGCCGATGTGAACGTCGGCCGCAGGATCTCGAGCAGAGGAACACCACGGATGTATCCGCAACAGAACGCTTCCGGCATGCCCTTCGAGCGCTACCGCGCCTTCGCGCCCATCGCGCTGCCCGACCGCACCTGGCCGGGCGCCGTGATCACCGAGGCGCCGCGCTGGTGCGCGGTGGACCTGCGGGACGGCAACCAGGCGCTGATCGACCCGATGGACGCCCAGCGCAAGCTGCGGATGTTCGAGCTGCTGGTCCGGATGGGCTACAAGGAGATCGAGGTCGGCTTCCCGGCCGCCAGCCAGACCGACTTCGACTTCGTCCGGCAGATCATCGATGAGGGCCGGATCCCCGACGACGTGGTGATCCAGGTCCTGACCCAGGCCCGGCCCGAGCTGATCGAGCGGACCTTCGAGTCGGTACGCGGCGCCAAGCAGGCGATCGTGCACCTGTACAACTCCACCAGCACCCTGCAGCGGCGCGTGGTGTTCGGCCAGGACCGCGAGGGCATCACCGCGATCGCGGTGGAGGGCGCCAAGCTGTGCGCCAAGCTGGCCGAGGACATGGGCGAGACCGAGATCTACTTCCAGTACTCGCCGGAGTCGTTCACCGGCACCGAGCTGGAGTACGCGGTCGAGATCTGCAACGCCGTCAACGACGTGTGGAAGCCGACCCCGGACCGCAAGGTGATCGTCAACCTGCCGGCCACCGTCGAGATGGCCACCCCGAACGTGTACGCCGACCAGATCGAGTGGATGAGCCGCCGGCTGGACCGGCGCGACTCGATCATCCTGTCGCTGCACCCGCACAACGACCGGGGCACCGCCGTGGCCGCCGCCGAGCTGGGCTACATGGCCGGCGCCGACCGGATCGAGGGCTGCCTGTTCGGCAACGGCGAGCGGACCGGCAACGTCTGCCTGGTCACGCTGGGCCTGAACCTGTTCACCCAGGGCGTCGACCCGCAGATCGACTTCTCCGACATCGACGACATCCGCCGTACCGTCGAGTACTGCAACCAGCTGCCGGTGCACGAGCGGCACCCGTACGGCGGCGACCTGGTCTACACCGCGTTCTCCGGCTCGCACCAGGATGCGATCAACAAGGGCTTCGGCCACCTGGAGCGCGACGCCGAGAGTGCCGGGGTCCCCGTGGACGCCTACGAGTGGGCGGTCCCGTACCTGCCGATCGACCCCAAGGACGTGGGCCGCTCGTACGAGGCGGTCATCCGGGTCAACAGCCAGTCCGGCAAGGGCGGCGTGGCGTACGTGATGAAGACCGAGCACGCGCTGGAGCTGCCGCGGCGGCTGCAGATCGAGTTCTCCCGGGTGGTCCAAGAGCACACCGACTCCGAGGGCGGCGAGGTCACCCCCGAGCGGATGTGGGAGATCTTCGAGACCGAGTTCCTGGCCAACGGCCCCCGGGCCGGGCTGCTGGCGCACCGCGCGACCTCGCGGGTGGACGAGAAGGACCTGCTCAACTGCGACGTCCGGATCGACGGCGAGATCCGCGAGATCGAGGGCGTGGGCAACGGCCCGGTGTCGGCGTTCGAGACGGCCCTGGCCACGGTCGGCGTCCACGTACGCGTGCTCGACTATGCCGAGCACGCGATGAGCGCCGGCGGCGACGCCCGCGCCGCCGCGTACGTCGAGTGCGACGTGAGCGGGACGACGGTCTGGGGCGTGGGCATCGACCACAACATCGTGACCGCCTCGCTCAAGGCCATGCTCTCCGCGGTCAACCGCGTGTCGCGGCAGTCTTTCTAAAGACCCGGCCCACTGCACTCGCCTGGCGGCTGTGTTCATAAGCCCCGGCCCACGGCGCTCGCCTGGCGGCTCGCACCGTGACCGGTTCTTGTGCGAGCGCGGCATCGCTTCGCGATCTGCCCGGATGAGGCTCGCCTTCGGCTTTGCCTCACCCGGGCAGGTCACGCGCTCGCGCGGTGGTTGAGGTCACTTTGAGGCGGCCCGAGCCGCTTTGGGGCGGGCCCTGGCCTGTGGCCGCGGTCAGCGGCTCTGGCCTAGGACGTGGTGGACGAGTTCGCGCAGCGGTCCCGCCAGCTGGGTCTCGCCGACGGTGGTGGTGTCGCCGTCGATGTCGATCTCGTACAGGAACTGGTCGGGGATCCGGCCGGGCGGCGGCAGTGCCGCCAGGTCGACCCGGTCGACCAGCCGGGACAGCAGGGGATCGGTGACGCTGTCGGACTGGCCGCGCCGCTCGATCCCGGCGAAGCCTCCGCTGCGGACCACTGTCACCCTCAATGCTCTCTCCCGCTCGCCTCGCGGCTCCCTCGCGGGTCGCCGGCCCGTCTCACCCGGGGACGGCCACCCCCACTCCCGCCCAGGCGTCCCGTACCGCGCGGGTCTCGGCTCCGTCGGCGCCGTACAGCCCGGCCGCGGTGGACACCGTGGCGGCCGCGAAACCGGCGAAGTCGGTCGCGGTCTGGATCCTGCCCCCGGTAAGGGTGTCGTACCACACCCGGCCCGCCTTCTCCCAGGAGCGGCCGCCGATGGCGGTGGCGGCGAGGTGGAAGGCGCGGTTGGGAATGCCCGAGTTGATGTGGACGCCGCCGTTGTCGCTGGTGGTCTCGACGTAGTCGTTCATGTGCCCGGGCTGCGGGTCCTTGCCGAGCCGGGGGTCGTCGTAGGCGGTCCCGGGCTCCTTCATCGAGCGCAGCGCCTTGGCGTTGACGCCCTCGGCGAACAGGCCCTGCCCGATCAGCCAGTCGGCCTGGTCGGCGGTCTGCTTCAGGTGCCACTGCTTGACGAGCGAGCCGAAGACGTCGGAGACCGACTCGTTGAGCGCGCCGGGCTGGCCCTGGTACTCCAGGTTGGCGGTGTGCTGCGTGATGCCGTGCACGAGTTCGTGGCCGGTGACGTCCAGCGGCCCGGTGAAGGCGAGGAACACCTTCCCGTCGCCGTCGCCGTAGACCATCTGCTCGCCGTTCCAGAACGCGTTCTCGTACGCGCGCCCGTAGTGCACGGTCGAGATCAGCGGGAGCCCGGCGCCGTCGATGGAGTTGCGCCGGTAGGCGGCCTCGAAGAAGTCGAACGTCGCGCCGAGCCAGTCGTAGGCCTGGTCGACGACCTTGTCGCCGGTGGCGGCGCCGCCCTCGGCGCGCGCCTTGTCACCGGGCAGGCGTTCCTGGTTCTTGGCGTCGTGGATGGTCCGGTTGGGGACGAAGTCCTCGTTGGGAGCGGGAGTCTCGACCGAGCGCGCCAGGCGGGCGGAGCGCTGCTCGGAGCTGAGGGCCAGGGAGCGGCGGGCGGAGTCACGCAGGGCCGGGTCTTCGGCCGCTTCGACGATCCGCTCCAGCATGTGGGGCGGCACGATGGTGCATCTCATAGAACAACGCTGCCACCTGAAAGTGATTCCGGCCACAGGTTCGTGAATACTCTGACGACCTAATGCGGTCACTTACGGTGATGCGAACCGGTCCGGCTTGGTACGGATGGGCCGCCGTTCGCTCCCCGGGACCTCGGTTCGGCACAGGGACGCCGGTACGGGACAATGGGGGCGTGACCCTCTACCGCGATGAAGGAATCGTCCTGCGCACCCAGAAACTGGGCGAGGCCGACCGGATCATCACGGTGCTCACCCGGCGCTCCGGGCGCCTCCGCGCGGCGGCCAAGGGCGTCCGCAAGACCAAGTCGCGGTTCGGTGCCCGGCTGGAGCCGTTCACCCATGTCGACCTGCAGCTGTACGAGCGGCGCTCGCTCGACCTGATCACGCAGGCCGAGACGCTGCGGCCGTACGGGGAGCTGCTGGTCACCGACTATCCCCGCTACACGGCCGGGACGGCGATGCTGGAGACCACCGAGAAGCTCACCGCCGAGGAGGGCGAGCCGGCACTGCGCCTGTTCCTGCTGCTGCTGGGCGGGCTGCGGACGCTGGGGGAGCGGGTGCACGACCCGCGGCTGGTCCTGGACGCGTTCCTGCTGCGGTCGCTGTCGGTGGCGGGCTGGGCGCCGGCGATCGACGAGTGCTGCCGCTGCGGCGACCGCGGCCGGCTGCGCGGGTTCGCGATCGCGGCGGGCGGCGCGGTCTGCGCCGGCTGCCGGCAGCCGGGCGCCGCGTCCCCCGCGCCGCCGACGTTCGCGCTGATGCTGGCGCTGCTGCGCGGCGACTGGGAGTACGCCGACGAGAGCCAGGGACGGCACCGGATAGAGTGCAGCGGCCTCGTGGCGGCCTACCTGCAATGGCACCTGGAGCATGGCATCCGGTCCTTGCGGCACGTGGAGCCCGAAGACAGGGGAGCCGGCCACGCCCGTCCCGGCGAGCATGACATGACGGGCCATGACATGACGGGCGAAGAGGACATGATCGGCGAGGGCGGTACGGCCGGCGCCGATGGTACGACCGACAGGGAGAGAGTTTGAGAAGGGCCGTTCAGTCCCCCGAGCCGCACAAGCATGGCGCGCGCCCGCCCGCGATCCCGGCGAACCTGGTGCCCCAGCACGTGGCCATCGTGATGGACGGCAACGGGCGCTGGGCCAAGGAGCGCGGGCTGCCCCGTACCGAGGGCCACAAGATGGGGGAGGACTCCCTCTTCGACGTGGTGATGGGCGCCATCGAGCTGGGCGTCCCGTACCTGTCGGCGTACGCGTTCTCCACCGAGAACTGGAAGCGCTCGCCCGACGAGGTCCGGTTCCTGATGGGGTTCAACCGGGACGTGATCCGGCGGCGCCGCGACCAGCTGAACGCGATGGGCGTGCGGGTGCGGTGGGCGGGCCGGCGGCCCAAGCTCTGGCGCAGCGTGATCAGCGAGCTGGAGGACGCGGAGGAGATGACCCGCGGCAACGACGTGCTGACGCTGCAGTTCTGCGTGAACTACGGCGGCCGGGCCGAGATCGCCGACGCGGCGGCGGCGATCGCCAGGGACGTCCGGGACGGCAGACTCAACCCGGACAAGATCACCGAGAAGGTGTTCGCCCGCTACCTGGACGAGCCGGGCATCCCCGATGTGGACCTGTTCCTGCGCTCGTCGGGGGAGCAGCGCACGTCCAACTTCCTGATCTGGCAGTCGGCGTACGCGGAGATGGTCTTCCTCGACACGCTCTGGCCCGACTTCGACCGGCGGCACCTGTGGCACGCCTGCGAGCTCTACGCCTCCCGTGACCGCCGGTACGGCGGCGCCGCCCCCAACCCGGTGGAGCCCGCCCCGGCCACCTGAGCCGGGGCGGACCGTTCCACGGTCGCGGGTCGGGTCGGTCGCGGGACGGCTCAGGCGAGCGCCGCGTCCAGGGTGATCTTGGTTCCGGTCAGCGCCTTGCTGACCGGGCAGTTCTCCTTGGCGTTCTGCGCGGCCTTCTCGAAGTCGGCCGCCGAGAGCCCGGGCACGTCGGCGCGGACGGTCAGGTGGATGCCGGTGATGCCCTCACCCGGCTGGAACGTCACCTCGGCCTTGGTGTCGACCTTGTTCGGCGGGGTGCCGGCGCCGGCCAGCCCGTGCGAGAGGGCCATCGAGTAGCAGGTGGAGTGGGCGGCGGCGATGAGCTCCTCGGGGCTGGTGCGGCCGTCCGGCTCCTCGGCCCGCGACGGCCAGGTCACCTCGAAGGTTCCGACCTTCGAGGAGTCCAGCGAGACCGTGCCCTGGCCGCCCATGAGCGGCCCTTCCCAGTGTGCGTTCGCGGTACGTGTCGTTGCCATGCCGCCGATTCTTCACCATGACCTGGGTGCGCGAGGCGGCAGGTGGCGGAAACGCCCCGTCCGGGCGGGGACGGGGCGTTTCCCAGGGGTGGGAGTGGTCGTCAGCCGACGTTGACCGCGGACCAGGCGGCGGCGACGGCGGCGCTCTGCGCGCTGCCTTCGCCGTAGAGGTCCTTGGCCGCGTTCAGCGTCGCGGTACGGGCGCCCGCGTAGTCGGTGCCGGACGTCATGTACGTGGTCAACGCCCGGTACCAGATGCGGGTGGCCGCGTCCCGGCCGATCCCGTCGATCGTCGACCCGTTGGAGGTCGGGCTGTCGTAGGCCACGCCGTTGACGGTCCTGGCTCCGCTTCCCTCGGCCAGCAGGTAGAAGAAGTGGTTGCCGACACCGGACGAGTAGTGCACGTCCAGGTCCTTCACCGTCGGCGACCAGAAGTCGGCGGAGCTGCCGTCCCGGCTGGGCCGGTCCATGAAGCGCAGCGCGTCCCGGCCGAACCCGGGCCGGACGATCTTCTCCCCGACGAGGTAGTCGCCGGGGTCGCCCGCGTTGCCCGCGTAGAACTCCACGGCGGCGGCCATGATGTCGGAGGTGGCCTCGTTCAGGCCGCCGGACTCCCCGCTGTAGGTCAGGTTCGCGGTGGCGGAGGTCACGCCGTGGCTCATCTCGTGGGCGGCCACGTCCAGGCTCGTCAGCGGCCCCAGGTTGGTGCCGTCACCGTCGCCGTAGGTCATGCAGAAGCAGCTGGGGTCCCAGAAGGCGTTGGCGTACGCGCTGCCGTAGTGGACGCGGTTGTACGAGCCCTTGCCGTCGTCGGCGATGCCGTTGCGCCCGAACGTGTCCTTGTAGAAGTCCCACGTGACATCGGTGCCATACTGCGCGTCCACGGCGACCGTGGCCCGGTCGGACATCGTGCCGTCGCCCCAGTGGTTGTCGGCGTCGGTGAAGACCTTCGAGGGTGCCCGGATGATGCACAGGACGAGGATGCAGACGTCGGTCCTGTTCTGGGCGTCTCCCGTGTAGGTGCCGCCACGGGTCGCGTCCTTGAGCTGGTAAGTGGACCCCGACTTGGTGGTCTGCAGGGGGACGGTGCCCGAGTAGAGGGACCTGCCGTCGCCCGCCTCGGTCTGGATGGTCTCCTCGCGCAGCAGCACCTTGCCGGTGGCGGCGTCCACGGAGGTGAACACGCGGCTGGGCGTACCGTCGGCCTGCTCGCCCTCGCTCCGTACGCGCCAGGCGAGGCGGGGCAGGTGATCGGCCGTCCTGGCCTCCACGACGAGCTGGGCCGTGCCGAGCACCTTGTGCTTGGCGTGGGCGGCCTTCCGCTTGGCGGCGCCGGAGGAGACCTCTGGGGCCGCGTCAGCGGGTGCCTTGGCCAGAGTGTGGCTGCCGCCCCGCCATGCGCCGCTCTTCGACTGGTGCACCACCAGGTCGCCGCCGAGCACGGGCAGGTTCTTGTACGTACGGGCCATCCGGGTGTGCGATGTCCCGTCCCGGTCGACCGCGATGCCGACGACCGTGAATTCCTGCCCGTCGCCGGCCGCCAGCCGCGCCCCCTGGGCCCGTACGGCGTCCAGGGCGCGCGTGGCCAGGGCTTGCGCGCTCGGCGCCTTGGGGGGCGGGGTGGGGTCCGCGGAGGCGGCGGGAAGGGTGGCCGCCGTCGCGGTACCGAACGCGACCGCAGCGATCAGGAGCCCGGATCGTCTTCTCATGTACGCCCTCTCAAACGAGCGCCATGGCTCCCCCGAGGGGCCCTCCGCAGGGCCCGCCGCGGCTCGTCCTGGACATTTATGGCATGTCCGGACGAAGTTTGCACTTGTGATAACTACACAAAAGAGCGGGCGTATTACTACGAGTTATGGCATCCCCGCAGGCCAACAGGTTGTGAGTGTGCGGCGCCGATGCGTGATGACGCCAGGTGAACGGCTCGCGTCAGAGGCCTGAAGAGCGCCCGGCGCGCTCGGCGGTGCGGGCTGGGGCGGGCTCAGCCCGTCTTGGCGCAGTCGGCGCAGGTCCCGAACACCTCGACGGTGTGGGTGATGTCGATGAAGCCGTGCTCGGCCGCGATCGCGTCGGCCCACTTCTCCACGGCGGGGCCGCCGACCTCGACCGTACGGCCGCAGGCCCGGCAGACCAGGTGGTGGTGGTGCTCCTCGGACCGGCAGGCGCGGTAGACCGCCTCGCCCTCGTCGGTGCGGAGCACGTCCACCTCACCGGAGTCGCTGAGCGCCTGCAGCGCCCGGTAGACCGTGGTGAGCCCGATCTTGGAGCCGTCCGACCGCAGATCGGCGTAGATGTCCTGGGCGCTGCGGAAACCCTCGCACCCGGCCAGCGCCTGCCGTACCGCGTTCCGGCGGGCCGTCGTCATCCCCGTGCCACCTCCGCCTCGGCTTCCCCTCCTGCCCGGACCGCGCCCGGACCTGGGCTCGGACTCGGTTTCCCGCCGGCGCTCACGTCCGCGCCGCTACCCGCGCCCACATCCGAGTTCGCACCCGCGGGCACGCGCCGGCGGCGCAGTACCGCGCCTCCGGCCACCGCGACCACGAACACCGCCAGTGCCAGCAGCACGATCGAGGGGCCGGGCGGCAGATCGTACTGGAACGACCCCGCGAGCCCGGACACCGCCGACAGTACACCGACTCCCATCGCCAGCAGCATCGTGCTCCGGAAACCCCGGGTCAGCTGCTGCGCCGCCGCCACCGGAACGATCATGAGCGCGCTCACCAGCAGCAGCCCGATCGCGCGCATCGCGATCACGACCGTGACCGCGGCGACGGCCGCGATCAGGATGCTGAGGAACCGGGTCGGCAGGCCCGACGCGCGCGCGACCTCCTCGTCCTGGCACAGCAGGAACAGCTCGCGGCCGAACAGCGCCACGATGCCGAGCACGGCCACCGCCAGCCCCGCCACCACATACAGGTCGCTCGCCGACACGCTGCTGATCGAGCCGAACAGGTACGACTGCAGGCTCGACGCGCCACCGCCCGCGGCGCTGGTGAGGATCACGCCCCCGGCGAGCCCGCCGTAGAACAGCAGGGCCAGCGCGACGTCCGCGCCGCTGCGGCTGCGGGCGCGCACCACCTCGATCGCGACCGCGCCGAGCACCGAGACGACCAGCGCGCCCAGGATCGGCGACGACCCGGTGAGCAGGCCGAGCCCGATCCCGGTCAGCGCGATGTGCCCGATGCCGTCGCCCAGCAGCGACAGCCTGCGCTGCACGATGAACGTGCCGACCGCGGGCGCGGTCAGGCCGATGAGCACCGCCATCACCAGGGCGATCCGCATGAAGTCGTACTGCAGCATCTCCATCATGACGCCCGCTCCAACACGGTCGTCGCCGTCTCACCGGCGATGCGGCCGTGGTCGAGGACCACGGTGCGGTTGATGAGCGGCGCGATGGGACCCAGTTCGTGCGCGACGAGCACGACCGTACGGCCGGCGCCGGTCAGCTCGCGCAGGGTGACCGCCAGCGCGGACTGGCTGGCCGCGTCCACGCCCGCCGTGGGCTCGTCCATCACGAAGACGTCCGGCTCGCCTGCCAGGGCGCGCGCGATGAGCACGCGCTGCTGCTGGCCGCCCGACAGCAGGTGGGCGGAGTCACGGGCCCGGCCGGACAGGCCGACCGACTCGATGGCGCGGTCGACCGCGGCCCGGTCGGCGGCCGTGGACGGGCGCCAGCGGGACTGCCGGGCGACCCGGCCAGACGCCACGACCTCCCGTACGGTCGCGGGCACCCCGCCGCCCATCGGCAACCGCTGCGGGACGTACCCGATCCGCTTCCAGTCACGGAACCGGGCGGGCGTGCGGCCGTAGATCTCGGTCCGGCCGGCCGCCAGCGGCAGCAGCCCGAGCAGCGCCCTGATCAGGGTCGACTTCCCGGCGCCGTTGGGGCCGAGCACGGCCAGCGCGTCGCCGGGCTCGACCACCAGGTCGACGCCCGACAGCACGTCACGGCCGTCCAAGCGGACATGCCCGCCGCTCATGATGAACGGCGGGCCGGATGGAACGGAGGGTGACTTCATGTGCATCCAAGGGCGGGCTTGAGCGTTTCCAGGTTCTTGCGCATGATCGAGAGGTAGTCGCCGGACGCCCCGTCCTTGATGCCCTCGATCGGATCGAGCACCGCGGTGCGGACCCCGGCCGAACGGGCGAGGGTCTCGGCGACCTTCGGGCTGACCAGCGTCTCGGTGAAGATCGTGGTGGCGCCGGACTCCTTGACCTCGTGCGTCAGATCCGCCAGCCGCCGGGGCGAGGGCTCGTTGCCCGGGTCCACCCCGGCGATGGAGACCTGCTTGAGGCCGTACCGGTCGGCGAGGTAGCCGAACGCCGCGTGCGCGGTCACGAGCGTCTTGCGCTCGCAGGTCTTCAGGCCGTCCTTGAACGCCTGGTCGAGCGCGGTCAGCTCACCGGCGACGGCGGCGGCGCGGGACTTGTAGCCGGCGGCGTCCGACGGGTCGGTGGCGGCGAGCCGGTCACCCAGGGAGGTGGCGATGGTGGCCATCCGGCTGGGGTCGAGCCAGATGTGCGGGTCCTGCGACTCGTCGGCGTGCTCGTGGCCCGGCTCGCCCTCGTCCTCGTGCTCGTGCCCGTGCTCGTCTTCGGCGGGGGCGGGCAGCGTCTTCACCACGCTCGCGGCGTCCAGCGACTTGTCCTTGGCGTGCTTGCCCACGGCCTCGTCCACGGCAGGCTGCACGCCCTTGACGTAGACGGCGAAGTCGGCCTTGCCGATGTCGGCGATCTGCCGGGGGGTGAGCTCCAGATCGTGCGGCTCGCTGCCCGGCTTGGTCAGCGTGTCGACCTGGGCGCCGGGGCCGCCGACCTTCCCGGCCAGCCAGCCGACCGGGTAGAACGACGCGACGATCCCGGTCTTGCTCGTGTCGCCGCCGGTGCCCGTCTCACCGCACGCGGTGAGACCGGCGAGCCCGGTGACGGCGAGCACGGCGATGGGGACGGCACGGAACCGCCTGCGAGCGGACGGCCTGCGAGAGGTGAACACCCCTCCAGTGTGGACGAAAGTGAAAACGGTTGTCAAAACCGATCAAAGAAAGGGATCCGGGTCACACCGCCACAGCCGTGTCACCACAGGTCACACGACATGATCCAGGGCGAACGCGGCGATCGCCGCCAGTGCCACGACGCGCAGCAGCCGTCCCGGGACGCCCAGCGCGGGCCAGTTGAGGTAGGCGAACCAGCCCAGCAGGACCAGCAGCACCAGCAGCCCGGTGGCCCCCACCCAGCCGCTGCCCGCCATCCCGGCCACCAGCAGCCCGAAGATCGCGACCAGCAGCGCCCAGCGCGGCAGCCGGCTCAGGTAGACCAGCGGCGTGGCGCTCCACCGTTCGACGGCCGCCCGCATCCCCGACGGTTCATCAGGTCTGTTCACCCGCCCTAACGTACGCCCCCGCGCCGCGCGGCACGTCCGGTGCCAGGATGGACCCGTGATTGCGATTACCCGGTACCGGGTGCCCGACCAGGAGGCCGCCGGCTTCGCCGAGACGATGACGGCGGTGCTGGACGCGCTGTCGGCCAGCCCCGGCTACCGCTCCGGGCGGCTGGCCCGTACGGTCGACGACCCCGAACTGTGGGCGCTGGTGACCGAATGGGAGGGCGCCGGCTTCTACCGCCGGGCGCTCGGCGCGTACGAGGTCCGGCTGAAGTTCATCCCGATGGCCGCGCTGGCGGTGGACGAACCGGGCGCGTACGAGATCGTGACCTCGCGCTGCGCGGGTCAACGTCCGGAAAAGAACCCGTGACGCCCGGTTTCGGGTGACCGACGGCGGTGATCACTGCCCCGTTGTCGTGATCAACTCGCGGGGGAGTCGTGATGCGCCATGGACCGGTACTCAGCGCCGTACTCGGAGCGGTGGCGATCTCACCCCTCGTCGCCGGGTCCGTCGGCGGGCCCGAGCCGTCCACCGCGCGGGCCCCGGGCGACCCGGCCGCCGCGCTGAAGGCGGCGGGCCGGGAATCCGGCGTGGTCGCCTACCGCGGGCTCCGGATCCCTGTCCCGGCGGGCTGGGCGGTGCACCGCCTCGACCAGGACCCGGGCCGCTGCGTGCGCAACGACGAGCGCGCGATCTACCTCGGCACGCCCGGGGACGCGCCCGACTGCCCGTCCCGCGTGGTCGGCGGGGCGGACGTCCTGCGCGTCGAGCCGATCCCGCCGGCCGCTGAGAGCACGGGGAGCGCGGAGGACACCGGGAGCACGGAGGGCACGGGCAGCACGGCCCGACGCCCTCATGGCCGCGCTCCCGTACGGACGGACCGGCTCGCCCATTTCACGATCGAGAAGACCGTCGATCACCAGGCGCGGGTACGGGTCCCCGAGGCGGGGGTCGTGATCAGCGGCTCGTACGGGCCCGATCCGTCGGCACTGGAGGACCTGATCCGGGCCACGAAGATCGACGCCGGCTGGGGCCGCGACGACCCGGACCCGGATTCCGACCCGGACCCGGACCCGGATTCGGACCCGGGTCCCAGCCCGAGCCCGAGCCCGAGCCCGACCGTGACCGGCAAGCCGGAGACGGAGACCGAGCCGACGGAGGAGCCCGCTCCTGCTGAGGTGTCGGAGAAGGCGTGGGCGAAGGGCAAGGGCTTCGACAGCTGTACGGCCCCGTCCGTCTCCGCCATGCGCGCCTGGCGGTCGGCGTTCAGCGTCTCCAACATGTACATCGGCGGCGCCTCACGCGGCTGCGCCCAGCCCAACCTGAACCGCAAGTGGGTACGGGCCGTACGAGCCATGGGGTACCGGCTCACGCCCACCTACGTGGGGCTTCAAGCGCCGTGCAGCAGGTACCGCACGCATTTCACGGCCAAGAACGCGACCAAGCAGGGCAGGAAGGCGGCGGTGGACGCGATCCGGAAGGCCAAGGCGCTCGGCATCCCGGAACGCAAGCCGATCTACTACGACATGGAGGCGTACAGCGGCAAGAACGAGGCGTGCCGCAAGGCCGTGCTGCGGTTTCTGCACTCCTGGTCGCGGAAGCTGAAGGCCGAACGGTACGTCCCGGCCGTCTACAGCAGCGTGAACTCCGCCATCGGCGACCTGGTCAAGGCCGAGGGCATCGTCCAGCCCGACGCCATCTGGTTCGCGCACTGGGACGGCAAGGAGTCGCTGTACAGCCACCCGGCCATTCCCGATCACCGGTGGCATCCGCACCGCCGCATCAAGCAGTACCGGGGCGGCCACAAGGAGACCCACGGCGGGGTCACGATCAACATCGACAGCAACAACGTGGACGGCCGCGTCTACTGACCATGTCCGCCGACCGTGTCCGCCGGCACCGGGTCGGCCGGCACGGTGCCGCCCGGCACGGTGCCGGCCGGCACCGGGTCCACGGATGCCGGGCGGCCGCACGACCTGCGACGACACGGCGTACAGGAGGGGGTGGGCGTGCTCTAAGCTGGAGAGCGCTCCCGGAGCGCAGGGGACGCGTTTCCGGCAGCGGCAGAGACACCGGGGATCACACTCGCCTTCGGACCGCCACCGTTCCGGCGGCACCGCGCTCGCCGCGGGCCGCACGACCGGGCGTGGCGGAGGGGCGTACGGACAATCCCGCCGACCGCCAGTTGGATGGAGAACCGCTCATGGCACGCCGTTCGGACGTGTTGGACACGATCGTCAACCTCGCCAAGCGCCGGGGCCTGGTCTACCCGTCGAGTGAGATCTACGGCGGGCTGCGCGCCTCGTGGGACTACGGCCCGCTCGGCGTGGAGCTCAAGAACAACGTCAAGCGCCAGTGGTGGAAGTCCATGGTGCAGGGCCGCGACGACGTCGTGGGCCTCGACTCGTGCGTGATCCTGGCCCGCGAGGTGTGGGAGGCCAGCGGGCACGTGAACGCGTTCGTCGACCCGCTGACCGAGTGCCAGTCCTGCCACAAGCGCTTCCGCGCCGATCATCTCGAAGAGGCCTACGCCGAGAAGCACGGCAAGCCGCCCGCGAACGGCCTGGCCGACATCGCCTGCCCCAACTGCGGCGTGAAGGGCTCGTTCACCGAGCCGAAGATGTTCAACGGGCTGCTGAAGACCTACCTGGGCCCGGTCGAGGACGAGTCCGGCCTGGCCTACCTGCGCCCGGAGACGGCCCAGGGCATCTTCATCAACTACCTCAACGTGCAGCAGTCGGCCCGGCGCAAGGTGCCGTTCGGCATCGGCCAGGTCGGCAAGTCGTTCCGCAACGAGATCACGCCCGGCAACTTCATCTTCAGGACCCGCGAGTTCGAGCAGATGGAGATGGAGTTCTTCGTCCGGCCCGGGTCGGACGAGGAGTGGCACCAGTACTGGATCGACGAGCGGATGCGCTGGTACACCGACCTCGGCATCACCAAGGAGAACCTGCGGCTGTTCGAGCACCCGCAGGACAAGCTCTCGCACTACTCCAAGCGGACCGTCGACATCGAGTACCGCTTCGACTTCGCCGGCGGCGAGTGGGGCGAGCTGGAGGGCATCGCCAACCGCACCGACTACGACCTGACCACGCACGCCAAGGCGTCCGGCGCCGACCTGTCGTTCTTCGACCAGGAGGCGGGGGAGCGGTTCGTCCCGTACGTGATCGAGCCGGCGGCGGGCGTCGACCGCTGCACGCTGACGTTCATGATGGACGCCTACGCCGAGGACGAGGCGCCCAACGCCAAGGGCAAGCTGGAGAAGCGCACCGTGATGCGGCTCGACCGGAGGCTGGCGCCGGTCAAGGTCGCGGTGCTGCCGCTGTCGCGCAACACCGACCTGTCGCCCAAGGCACGCGACCTCGCGGCCCGGCTGCGCCGCAGCTGGAACGTCGACTTCGACGACGCGGGCGCGATCGGCCGCCGCTACCGCCGCCAGGACGAGATCGGTACGCCGTTCTGCGTGACCGTCGACTTCGACACGCTGGAGGACGACGCGGTGACCGTACGCGAGCGCGACACGATGAGCCAGGAGCGCATCTCGATCGGCCAGGTCGAGGCGTTCCTCGCCGCGCAGCTGGTCGGCTGCTGACCGGCCGAGGGGGTTTCGGGTACGGGGCCGTCCGCCGAGGACGGCCCCGCCTCTTTCCGGCCCCACGCTCAGCCCGGCCCAGACTCAGGCCGCCGCCGGTTGAGGCACTGTTGACCTTGATTTAGTCTTGTAGTGGATTGTCCGGATACGGATTGATCCTGTCGGGCGGGTCGACGAGAGGGCGGGTGTGCGCGAACGACGTCGGCCGGTCCTTCCGCTGCTGGCGTTCGTGCTGTGCCTGTTCGGGCTGGTCTACGAGCCCGGCGGCCCGGTCGCGCTCGCCGCTCCGGTCCCCGCCGCCGCCCAGGCCACGCTCCACGCCGGCGCGGCACAGCAACCGCTGCACGAGACCGGCCACGATCCGGCCTTCCTCGCCAACCACGCCCAGGCCGCCGCCCCCGGTGACGGCCCGGCGCCGCCGGCCGCCCTGCCACCCGACGCGTTCACGCTGGACGTCCCGTGCGGGCCCCTCGTACGGCGGCCCTCCGCCCACCCGGTGTCCGGCGACCCGCACGCGCGGATCCGCCGGGCCCGCGCCCCGCCCGCCTCCGCAGGTTCCTGACGTCCTGTCGTCCCGGTGGCCGCGCGCCACCGGTCAGCCGCACGCGGCCATGGCCCCCGGGCCGTGCCCCCTGGGCTGTGTCCCTGGGCTGTCCCTGGGCTAGGCCGCGGCGGTGCTCCTGCCGGAGGTTTCTCTCATCCATCTCGCCGAAGCACTCATCGCTCTCGGCGGGGCGTTCCTGGTGGCCGGGCTGCTCACCCGTGCCGGAGTCAGGATCGGCCTGCCGACCATCCCCCTGTTCATGCTCGCCGGGATCCTGTTCGGGCCGCACACGCCCGGCCTGGCCCTGTTCGACGATCCCGCCGACCTGAAACTGCTGTCCGCCCTCGGCCTGGTCTTCCTGCTGTTCTACCTCGGCCTCGAGTTCCATCTGGACGATCTGGTCTCGGGAGGCGGCCGGCTGCTGACCGCCGGGGGCCTGTACCTGCTGCTCAACGTGGGCGGCGGGCTGGCCTTCGGATTCCTGCTCGGCTGGGGCGGCCGGGAGGCGTTCATCCTGGCCGGCGTGATCGGCATCTCCTCCTCGGCCATCGTCACCAAGGTCCTGATGGACCTGGGCCGGCTGGGCAACCCCGAGAGCAAGCTGATCCTCGGCATCATCGTGGTCGAGGACGTCTTCCTGGCCCTCTACCTGGCCCTGCTGCAGCCCATCCTCGGCGGCGCCGAGGGCTTCGCCGAGGCGGCGGTCGACTTCGGCAAGGCGTTCGGCCTGCTGGTCGTGCTCGCCTCCGTCGCCCGCTGGGGCTCGCGCTGGGTCGGCCGGCTGGTCGACATCAAGGACGACGAGCTGCTGGTGGTCACGTTCGTCGGCCTGGCGGTGCTGATGGCCGGGATCGCCGAGGAGTTCGGCGTCTCCGACGCGATCGGCGCGTTCATGATCGGCCTGATCCTGGGCGCGACCAAGTCCGCCGAGCGGATCCAGCGGCTGGTCCATCCGCTGCGGGACGCGTTCGCCGCGATCTTCTTCTTCGCGTTCGGGCTGCAGATCGCCCCCGGCGACCTGGCCTCGGTCGCGGGCCCGGTGGCGCTCGCCGTGCTGCTCACCCTCGTGCTGAACTCGGTCGCCGGGCTGCTGGCCGGGCGGATCCACGGTTTCCAGCGCGGCCCGTCCGCCAACGTCGCGCTGACCGTCCTGTCCCGGGGCGAGTTCGCGCTGGTGCTGGCCTCCATGGCGGCGACCGCCGGGCTCGACTCCCGGCTGGCGCCGTTCATCGCCAGCTACGTGCTGATCCTGGCCGTCGCCGGGCCGCTGGCCGCGACGCGGTCGGACGACCTGGCCCGGCTGCTGCCCGAGCGGCTGTTCCCGGCCGGCCGGCGCGAGGAACGGGACCGGACCCTGGCCTGACCGCGTGCCGCCCGCGCCGGGCGGGGCCCCGCATGGGCTAGCGTGATGCGGGTGCGTGACCTTCGGCGACCGGCGCTTCGGCGGCCCGTCCTGCCCGAGCCCCCGCCGTCCTGCCGGGACGAGCGGGGCCGGCTGGCACGGCTGCTGATCATCGCGCTGGGCCTGGTCGGCTTCGTGGCCGCACCGGCCGCCGGGGCACCGGCGGCCGGCGCGGGCGCCTTCTCCGGGGTACGGGCCGGCGCACCGCAGGCCGGGCCGAACGCCCCGGGCGCGCGGCCCGACGGGTCCTCGACCCGGCAGCGCACGCATCCGGCCGACCGCGCGACCGTGGCCGCCGCCGCGGCCAGGCAGCAGGCGCTCGCCCAGGCCACGGCGCCGGCGCTCGCGGTGCCCCCACCGGGCACCGCCGTCCGCCCGCCTTCCCGTCCGGCCGCACGGCTCCTGCCGGCCTCGCACGAGCCGCCGGCCGTCCCCGCCGCCGGTGGTCCGCGTGGGCGGGCTCCACCTCCCTCCACGTAGATCTGACGTTCCACAGATCTGACGTCACGCACAGACCGACGTCCCGCAGATCTGACATCGTCCGGCCGGTGTACGGCACCGGTGTCCCGCGGCGCCCGAGGCGCCGACACCTTCGTGGAGGTTGCTCCCTTGACTCGCGCCAACATGGTGCGGGCGTTGCTGGCGGTGGCGATCCTCGCCACCTCGCTCTCCTTCGCCCTGACAAAACCCGCCCGCCTGGGTCTGGACCTGCGCGGCGGCACCCAGATGGTCCTGGAGACCAAGGACTCACCGACGGCCAAGGCCAACCAGACGTCCACGGACCGCGCCAAGGAGGTGCTGCAGCGCCGGATCGACGCGCTCGGCGTCGCCGAGTCGACGATCACCCGGTCCGGCGAGCGGCGCATCATCATCGAGCTGCCCGACGTCCAGGACCCGACCAAGGCCGCCGAGGTCGTCGGCAAGACCGCGCAGCTCACCGCCCATCCCGTCCGGACCAACGACGGCAAGCCCAAGCCGGGCGAGAAGGTCATCCCCGACGAGCAGGGGCAGCCGATCCTGATCGGCCCGCCGGCGCTCACCGGGGACGGCATCGGCTCGGCCGAGTCCGGCATGGACCAGCAGAACGCCACCGGCTGGTTCGTCACGATCAAGTTCCGCGGCGGGGGCGGCACGGCCTGGGAGAAGGTCACCGCCAAGGCCGCCTGCGGGATGGGCGACGACCGCCGGATCGCGATCGTGCTGGACGGCGAGGTGATCTCCTCACCGGGGGTCACCCAGGACGTGGCCTGCAACGTCGGCATCACCGGTGGCTCCACCCAGATCACCGGCGACTTCACCGCCCAGGAGGCCAAGGACCTGGCCGCGCTCGTGCAGGGCGGCTCGCTACCCGTACCGGTGGAGATCATCGAGCAGCGGGTGGTCGGCCCGACACTCGGCGACGAGGCGATCGAGGCCAGCGCGCAGGCCGCGATCATCGGCGTGCTGCTGACCGGGCTGTTCATCATCGCGGTCTACCGGCTGGTCGGCCTGCTGGCCACCATCTCGCTGGCCTGCTACGCGCTGATCTCGTACGCGGCGCTGGTCGCGATCGGGGCCACCCTCACCTTGCCCGGCCTGGCCGGCTTCGTGCTGGCCATCGGGATGGCGATCGACGCCAACGTGCTCGCGTTCGAACGGGCCAGAGAGGAGTACGCCGCCGGTCCGGGCCGCGGCGTGCGGCGCGCGCTGGCGACCGGCTTCGACAAGGCGTGGTCGGCGATCGCCGACTCCAACATCACCACGCTGCTGGCCGCCGGGCTGCTGTTCTTCCTGGCCTCCGGACCGGTCAAGGGCTTCGGTGTCACGCTGTCGATCGGTGTCCTGGCCTCGCTGGTCTCGGCGATGCTGCTGAGCCGGGTGCTGACCGACGCCGTGCTGTCGCGCAAGTTCGTCGCCCGCCGGCCCAAGCTGACCGGGCTGGGCACCACCGGCCGGGTCCGGGACTGGCTGGAACGCCGCGACTTCAACATCATGAAGCACCGCAAGATCTTCCTGGGCATCTCGGCGCTGGCCGTGCTGCTGGCGATCAGCGGCATCTTCGTCCGCGGCCTGAACTTCGGCGTGGAGTTCACCGGCGGCCGGCTGGTCGAGTACTCCACCAGCAAGCCGCTGGACATCGACACCGCCCGCAGCGCCGTCTCCGACGCCGGGTTCCCGCGCGCCGTCGTGCAGTCCTCGGGCACCGACGACATCTCCGTACGGACCGAGGACCTCACCAACGCCGAGGTGACGGCCGTCCAGAAGGCGCTGAGCGAGAAGGGCGGCGGCGAGGTCACCAAGCAGCGCGACGAGCTGATCGGCCCCAGCCTCGGCTCGGAGTTGCGCACCAAGGCGCTGATCGCGCTGGCGGTCGCGCTGCTGGTCCAGCTGGCCTATCTGGCGTTCCGGTTCCGCTGGACGTTCGGGCTCGGCTCGGTGGCCGGCATGTTCCACGACGTCGTCATCGTCACTGGCATCTTCGCCTGGCTCGGCAAACCCATCGACGGCGTCTTCCTCGCAGCGCTCCTCACCGTCATCGGGTACTCGGTGAACGACTCGGTGGTGGTCTTCGACCGGGTCAGGGAACTGTGGGGTGCCCGGCCGAAGGCGACGTTCGCCGAGGTGGCCAACGCGGGTGCCCTGCAGACCGTGCCCCGTACCGTCAACACCGGTATGGGCGCGCTGTTCATCCTGGCCGCCCTGGCCCTGCTGGGCGGCGACTCGCTCACCGACTTCGCGATCGCACTGCTGATCGGCATCGTGGTCGGCACGTACTCCAGCGTGTTCACCGCGACACCGCTGGCGGTCGTCCTGGAGGGGTACGCCAAGTCCCCACCCCCGCGCCCGAAGACCAAGGCCAAGCCCCAGCGAGAGCGCACCGACTCGGGCGCGGTCATCTGACCCGCGGACGACAAGGTCGGCAAGGCTGACAAGGCCTGCAGGGCTGACAACGAAGAACGGGGCGGGGCCACGGCCCCGCCCCGTTCTCGTTGGCCCTGTCACTCTTGCCCGTTCTTGCTACCCGCTCGTCAGTCGGGGATGACGGAACGGGTCAGGTCGCGGTCCCTTTCGTCGGTGACATAGCAGAGAGCCAGGCGATCACCCTCGCTCCAGGTCTCCTTGGATGGGAAGAGGTACCAATGCTCGAGCCGGACCGGTGAGGGGTCCTTGCCGAACATCTTGTTCCACCGGGCCTCGCAGCCGGCGGCGGCCTTCTTCTCGACCGCCACGTCCCCTGGGAACGCGCCTGTGGGCAGCTCGAACCGGTGGGTGAGCTGGGCCCCGTGCGGCCCGTCACATGGGGCGAGCGTCACCGTGACCGCTTCTTCCTTGGGATCGGCGAAGCAGTTACCGGGCCGCAGTTCCTCCAGCGCGCGGGTTCGCGCGGGCCCTGAGCCGATCGGCCTGGTGAGGCTCTCGCCCTCGACGGCGACGACCGCGCAGTAGACCGTGCGGTCGCCGAGGCGCCAGCCCATCTTGTTGGGAGGCAGCGCCCAGCTTGCGCTGTTCTCGAGTGGTGCGCGGGTCTTGAAGCGGGCTCTGAAGCGCTGCTCGCAGCCTTCGTCGCTCAGGCGGGACAACTCCTTGTCGCCCGGCCAGGCTCCCTTGGGCAGTTTGAAGTGCAAGACCATTTCGGCATCGTGCGGCCGGTCGCAGGCCACCAGCGGGGGGTTCGGCGTGAACTGCTCGCCGGACAGGTCGAAGCACTGGCCCGGCTTCGGGTACATCTCGTTGGTGGAGCTTTCCAAGCCTTCGCGGAACCCTGCGCGGAAGTCACCGCTCAGGGCCGTGATCGCGAGGGCCACGGACACCATCAGCCACACCACGGAGGCGACGATGCCGCCGATGGCCAGACCCTTGCCGCGTTCCCCACGGCGGCTTATCTGGACGAGGGCGGCGATCCCGAAGCCCACGGCGAAAAGGACCAGCCCCAGCAGACCGGTGACCAGCGCCACGATGGCGAACCGGTTGGTCCTGCGCGCGCCCGGAGGTGGCCCGTACGGAATGGGCGGACCCGGAGGCGAGCCCGGGG
Organism: Actinomadura sp. 9N407; assembly: GCF_044326315.1. Lineage (NCBI taxonomy): Bacteria > Bacillati > Actinomycetota > Actinomycetes > Streptosporangiales > Thermomonosporaceae > Actinomadura > Actinomadura sp. 9N407. The sequence goes on from NZ_JBIRAW010000022.1 coordinate 126,819, forward strand.
ACGCCGGGCCCGGGCCGGGGTAGGAGGGCGCAGGGGCCGCCCCGGGCGGCGGTGGCGCTGGTGCCGGAGACACGGGTGTCGGAGATGCTGCCGGAGAGGTGTCCGGAGGCGCCCAGCCCGGCGTGGCGTGGGCGCCGGGTTCGCGTGACGAGGACTCCGGTTCCTCATCAGCGTTCGGTGGCAGATTCACAGCCGCCGACGTTATGGGACACAGATCACAAAACGCGCATGTGTCCCATAACGCCAGGCGGCCGTTACCAACCTGTGAAGATCAAGCGCTGTGACGCCCAGGCCCTATGAACTTCAAAGCCCGGTGAACCTCAGGCCAGGTGAACCTCAGGCCAGGGGCGGCTGGCGTTCGTCGTCCTCGGCGTGGATGACCTGCATGACCGCGTTGATCAGCGCGAGGTGGGTGAAGGCCTGCGGGAAGTTGCCGAGATGCCGGCCGGTGTGCGGATCGATCTCCTCGGCGTACAGCTGCAGGGGACTGGCGTACGACAGCAGCTTCTCGCACAGCGCGCGGGCACGTTCCAGCTCACCGATCATCACCAGCGTGCTCACCAGCCAGAACGAGCAGATGGTGAACGTGCCCTCTTCGGAGCTGAACCCGTCGTCGGTGTCACTGGCGCGGTAGCGCAGCACCAGGTCGTCCTCGGACAGCTCGTCGGCGATGGCCAGCACCGTCTCGCGCACCCGCTTGTCGTCGGCGGGCAGGAAGCCCAGCAGCGGGATCAGCAGCGCCGAGGCGTCCAGCGCGGTGGCGCCGTAGTGGGCGGTGAAGACCCCGCGCTCGTCGATGGCGTTGGCGAGCACGTCGGCGTGGATCTCGTCGGCGGCGTCCTGCCAGCGGCGGGCGCGCTCGTTGTCGCCGCGGATGCGGGCCAGCCGGGCGCCGCGGTCGGCGGCCACCCAGCAGAACATCTTGGACGAGGTGAAGTGCTGCGGCTCGCCGCGGACCTCCCACATGCCGCAGTCGGGGGTACGCCAGTTGGCCAGGGCGTCCTCCACCTGCTTGACGACGATCTTCCAGAGCCGGTCGTCGAGCCGGTCGCGCTTCTTCACGAACATGTAGATGGAGCCGATGATCGCGCCCCAGACGTCATGCTGGGCCTGCATGTACGCCTCGTTGCCGATCCGGACCGGGCGGGCGCCGTCGTAGCCGCTGAGATGGTCCAGGGTGGACTCGGGCAGCTCCTCGCGGCCGTCCAGGCCGTACATGATCTGCAGCTTGCCCTCGGCGGCCTCGGCGACGTCGGTGATGAAGTAGAAGAAGTCGTTGGCCTCCCAGTCGTACCCGAGGGTGTAGAAGGCCCACAGCGCCATGGTGGAGTCGCGGATCCAGGTGTAGCGGTAGTCCCAGTTGCGGTCGCCGCCGGGCGTCTCGGGCAGCGAGGTGGTCGCGGCGGCCGCGACCGCGCCGGTCGGGGCGTACGTCAGGCCCTTCAGGGTGAGCGCGCTGCGCTGCAGGTGGCTGCGCCAGGGGTGGTCGGGGAAACGGCCCCGGTCGAGCCAGTGCTGCCAATGGTGGACGGTCCAGACCAGGCGCTCCTGGGCCTCCTCCCAATGGGACGGGGCGGCGTGCTCGCTCCAGGACAGCGCCACGAATCGGGCGTCGCCCTGCTTGAGCAGGGTCCGCGAGGTGGCCAGCGAGCCCTCGAAACCGACGTTCATGTCGGTGGACAGGCGCAGGTTGACGCCGTTGCCGCGGGCGAGGGCCTCGTGGTAGCCGGCGCCGGAGTGCTCCCAGCGGGCCGGGGTCTGGCCGTAGTCGAACACCGGCATGCAGTCGAGCCGCACCTGGACCTGGCCGTTCACGCACCGCACCATGCGCAGCAGCACGTGGTCGGCGTCGTAGTCGGTGGGGGCCCTGCGGTGGGTGTGGGACCGCTCGGTCTCGTGGTGCCAGGGCCCCATCAGCAGGGCGTCGGTCACCACCAGCCAGCCGCCGTGCACCCACCAGGTGGTCTCCATGACCATGGTGCCCGGGATGTAGCGCTGCGCCGCGGGGACCTCGACGCCGGCCGGGCCCAGCCGGAAGTACCCCGCGTCGCGGTCCAGGATCGACCCGAACACGCTGGGCGAGTCCATCTTGGGCAGGCACATCCACTCGATGTTGCCGCTCGGAGCCACCAGCGCGGTGGTCTCGCAATCCGACAGGAACCCGAAATCTGCGATCGGGGCGAACGGATCTCCCGCACGGCCACCGGCGACCTTCGGCCTCACGGCCTCACCTCCTGGCTCCATCATTCCCTCTCGATCGCAGTGGGTACGCCATGTCACGGCAGGGTTTCCGGCGGGTGACGGCCGGATGGCCGGCCCGAGAGCCCGCCGGCTGCGTGGTGTGTCTTTTTTGTCCATATTGGAATAGACCAGTACAGGGGGTCTGACCTGCGAGAACGGCGTCCTGGGCAGGGGGCGCCGAACCAAGCTCGGGTTCGCGGGTACAGTCCCGGCCAACAGGCGGCAGGAGGACTGGTGAGCAGTTCTCCGCGGCCGTGTTTCCGGGTGGAATCGGAGCGTTAAGGAGCACCCAGTGCCGAAGTTCGTGTTCGACTTCACTGAGGGGAACAAGGACCTCAAGGACCTGCTGGGGGGCAAGGGCGCCAACCTGGCCGAGATGACCAACCTCGGTCTCCCGGTGCCGCCGGGATTCACGATCACCACCGAGGCCTGCCGGCACTACCTCGAGCACGGATCCCTCCCCGAGGGCCTGGGCGACGAGGTGAACAGGCACCTGGCGGCGCTGGAGCAGCGGATGGGCAAGCGCCTGGGCGAGCCCGGCGACCCCCTGCTCGTCAGCGTACGGTCCGGGGCGAAGTTCAGCATGCCCGGCATGATGGAGACCGTCCTCAACATCGGCCTCAACGACGAGTCCGTGCACGGCCTGGCCGCGCAGGCCGGCGACGAGCGGTTCGCCTGGGACTCCTACCGGCGGCTGATCCAGATGTTCGGCAAGACCGTCCTGGACATCGACGGGGACCTGTTCGAGGACGCCATCGAGGCGGCCAAGGACGCCAAGGGCACCAAGGACGACGGCGACCTGGACGCCGCGGACTTCCGCGCGCTGGTCGGCCGGTTCAAGGAGATCGTCCGCGAGCACACCGGCCGCGACTTCCCGACCGACCCGCGCGAGCAGATGGACCTGGCGGTCAAGGCGGTCTTCGACTCCTGGAACGCCGACCGGGCCATCCTGTACCGCCGCCAGGAGCGGATCCCGGCCGATGTCGGCACCGCCGTCAACATCTGCTCGATGGTCTTCGGCAACCTCGGCATGGACTCCGGTACGGGCGTGGCGTTCACCCGCGACCCCGCGTCCGGCCAGCAGGGCATCTACGGGGACTACCTGCAGAACGCGCAGGGCGAGGACGTGGTCGCCGGCATCCGCAACACGGTCGCGCTGATCGAGCTGGAGCGGATCGACAAGGCCTCCTACGACCGGCTTCTCGAGATCATGGAGACGCTGGAGAACCACTACCTCGACATGTGCGACATCGAGTTCACGATCGAGCGCGGCAAGCTGTGGATGCTGCAGACCCGGGTCGGCAAGCGCACCGCCGCCGCCGCGTTCCGGATCGCCTGCCAGCTGCTCGACCAGGGGCTGATCGACGCCGACGAGGCCGCCACGCGCGTCACCGGCGACCAGCTGGCCCAGCTGATGTTCCCCCGCTTCGACGAGGCACGGCTGGCCGACGCCCGCCGCCTCACCAAGGGCATGAACGCCTCGCCCGGCGCCGCCGTCGGCAAGGCCGTCTTCACCACCGAGGCCGCCGTACGGGCCGCCGCGGAGGGCGAGGACGTGATCCTCGTCCGCCGCGAGACCAACCCCGACGACCTGGCCGGCATGGTCGCGGCCAGGGGCGTGCTCACCTCCCGGGGCGGCAAGACCTCGCACGCGGCCGTGGTCGCCCGCGGCATGGGCAAGACCTGCGTCTGCGGCGCCGAGGAACTGGACGTGGACGTCAAGGGCCGCCGGTTCACCGGGCCCGGCGGCGTGGTGGTGAACGAGGGCGACGTCGTCTCCATCGACGGCACCAGCGGCGAGGTCTACCTCGGTGAGGTCCCGGTCGAGGACTCGCCGGTCGTGCTGTACTTCGAGGGCCGGCTCACGGACTCGGAGGGCGGCGAGCTCGTCCAGGCCGTGCACCGGCTCATGCGGCACGCCGACGAGCGCGCCGGGATGACGGTACGGGCCAACGCCGACAACGCCGAGGACTCGGCCCGGGCCCGCCGGTTCGGTGCCCAGGGCATCGGGCTGTGCCGTACCGAGCACATGTTCCTCGGCGACCGCCGGCAGCTGGTGGAGAAGCTGATCCTGGCCGGTGACGCCGAGGAGCGCACGGCCGCGCTGGACGCCCTGGAGCCGCTGCAGCGCAGCGACTTCGAGGGCATCTTCGAGGCCATGGACGGGCTGCCGGTCACGATCCGGCTGATCGACCCCCCGCTGCACGAGTTCCTCCCCGACATGACCGAGCTCGCGGTCAAGATCGCCCTCGCCGGTGACGGCGCCGACCCGCAGGACCGGCGGCTGCTGGAGGCGGTACGGCGCCTGCACGAGCAGAACCCTATGCTCGGACTGCGCGGCGTGCGGCTGGGTTTGGTGATTCCCGGCCTGTTCTCGATGCAGGTACGGGCGATCGCCGAGGCGGCGGCGCACCGCCGGGCGGCCGGCGGCGACCCGCGGCCGGAGATCATGATCCCGCTCGTCGGCGCCGTCCAGGAGCTGGAGGCCATCCGCGAGGAGGCCAAGGGCGTGCTGGCGGAGGTCGCCGAGGCCTCCGGTGTGGACGTACCGGCGCTGATCGGCACCATGATCGAGCTGCCCCGGGCCGCGCTGACCGCAGGCCAGATCGCCGAGGCGGCCGAGTTCTTCTCCTTCGGTACCAACGACCTGACCCAGACCACCTGGGGCTTCTCGCGGGACGACGTGGAGGCCGCGTTCTTCTCCCGCTACCTGGACCTCGGGATCTTCGGGGTCTCCCCGTTCGAGACCCTGGACCGCGAGGGCGTCGGCCGGCTGATCAGGATCGCGGTGGAGGAGGGCCGGCGCACCCGGCCGGACCTCAAGCTCGGGATCTGCGGGGAGCACGGCGGCGACCCGGACTCGGTGCACTTCTGCCACGAGGTCGGCCTCGACTATGTCTCGTGCTCGCCGTTCCGGATCCCGGTGGCGCGGCTGGAGGCGGGCCGGGCGGCGATCGCGGCCGCCACGGGCTGATCCGGGCGGACTGGCGGACCCTGGCGGACACGGCCGGTCCGGGCTGACACGGCCGGGCCGGCACGGTGTTCTGTTTTCGGTGGCCGGGGCCGGACAGAATGTGATGTGAAACCGGTCGTCATCGGCGCGAACCGTCGGCGAGGACCGGACCATCTAACTAACGTGTCGAGTGCGATGACGTTGGAATTCGAATTGCCGGAGCGCGGGCGCCCGGACTCGGGTGCGCCGGACTCCGGGCCGCCGGAGCCGGGCCCGCACGAGCACGGGTCGCCGGAGCCCGACCGCGCCGATGGTCCGGCGGACCCGCCGCCCGGGGACGACGACGACCGTTCGGACGGCCGCCGCCGGCGGCGGCCGTCCTGGTTCAGGATCTTCATGCTGGTGCTGGCGGGGGTGCTGGCGATCGCGGTGCTGACGCCGCTCACCGTGGCCGGCCGGGTCTGGTACCAGGCGCGCCAGGACGAGCGGCCGAAGTCGGACGCGATCATCGTGCTGGGGGCGGCGCAGTACAACGGCCGGCCCTCGCCCACCCTGCAGTGGCGGCTGCAGCACGCGCTCGAGCTCTACCGCGACGGCACCGCCAAGGCGATCGTGACCGTCGGCGGCAAGCGGCAGGGCGACAACTTCACCGAGGCCGGCGCCGGCAGGAAGTGGCTGATCGAACGGGGCGGCGTCCCGGCCGACAAGGTCATCGCGGTGCCGGTGGGCAACGACACCCTGGAGAGCTTCAAGGCGGTCGGGCGCGAGTACGACCGGCTCGGCTGGACGTCGGGGATCATCGTGACCGACCCCTGGCACGGGCTGCGGTCCAAGAAGATGGCCGAGGACAACGGCATCGAGGCCGCGGCCTCGCCGACCCGCAGCGGCCCGAGCGTGCAGACCCGCGAGACGCAGTTCAACTACATCGTCCGCGAGACCGGCGGCTACCTGTCCTACGTGCTGTTCGGCAAGAGCGTCCAGGTGCCCAGCGAGACGATCAAGACGGTCCCGGAACAGACCCCGACGCCCTAAGGGAAAGCCCCCACGGCCCCCACGCCATCGAAAAGGCCATCCCTGGCCGCCTCCGGGCCGCGCCGAATCCACCTTTGCCGGGTGCGGCCCGCATACGCTGGGAGCGATGACGGACTATTCGGGCCGCGACCGGGAGCGCTGGGCGCCCGAGGCGGCCAAACGGCGCGATCGCACGGCGTTCGAGCGCGACCGGGCACGGGTGCTGCACAGCGCCGCGCTGCGCCGGCTGGCGGGCAAGACCCAGGTCGCCTCGCCCGGGGTGGACACGCCCGGCAGCGTGCAGAGCCTGCGGACCCGCCTCACCCACTCGCTGGAGTGCGCCCAGGTCGGCCGGGAGCTCGGCAAGGCACTGGGCTGCGACCCCGACCTGGTGGAGACGGCCTGCCTCTCCCACGACATCGGGCATCCGCCGTTCGGGCACAACGGCGAGACCGCGCTGGACGCCGTCGCCCAGCGGTGCGGCGGCTTCGAGGGCAACGCCCAGAGCCTGCGGGTGCTGACCCGGCTGGAGCCCAAGTCGTTCGCCGCGCCGGGCCCGCCCCTGTACGGGCGCGGCGTCGGCCTCAACCTCACCCGCGCGGCACTGGACGCGGCGATGAAGTACCCCTGGCCGCAGGCGGACGCGGTGAACGGGAAATTCGGCGTCTACCAGGACGACGCGGACGTCTCGGAGTGGGTACGCGCGGGCACCCCGGGCACCAAGACGTGCTTCGAGGCCCAGGTCATGGACTGGAGCGACGATGTCGCCTACTCCGTCCACGATCTGGAGGACGCCCTGGTCGCGGGCCATGTCGACTTCGGCAGGCTGGCCGATCCGGCCGAGCGCCGGCTGGTCGCGCAGACCGCGATCAAGCTCTACTGCGACGACGCCACGCTGCCCGAGCTTGAGCAGCGGTTCGGGGCACTGCTGGACGAGCCGTACTGGCCGGACCGCTACGACGGCACCCCGCGCACGCTGGCCGCGCTGAAGAACCTCACCAGCACGCTGATCGGCCGGTTCTGCCTGGCCGCCGAGGACGCCACCCGCGCCGCGTACGGCGACCGCCCGCTCACCCGCTACGCCGCCGACCTGATCGTGCCGCGCGCGCAGCGGCTGGAGTGCGCGCTGCTCAAGGGCGTCACCGCGCACTACGTCTGGATCAGCCACGAGGAGACCCGGGCCCGCCAGCGCGAGCTGATCCTGGAACTGGCCGACCTCACGATGGCCGGGGCGCCCGGCACGCTCGATCCGCTGTTCCGCGCCGCGTTCGTGGACGCGCCCGACGACGGGGCCCGGCTGCGCGCGGTCGTCGACCAGATCGCCTCGCTCACCGACACCTCCGCCATCGAACGGCACCGCCTGCTGCGCGCCGCCGCGCCCTGACCGGGGACTGGGCCCGCGTACGGAAATCTTGGCCGCCGGGTGGCGCACTTCATGCTCCCAAGTGGCGATAGGCGGGCCTTGTCTTGGTAATGACGCCGCTGTAGGGATACAAGAACGACACCATGCGGTGTGCACCCTCAGGAGGTCGCCATGTCCCAGGAGACGTTCGTCATCGTCGGCGCGAGCCTGGCGGGTGCGAAGGCGGCGGAGACGCTGCGCGCGGAGGGCTTCGATGGACGGGTCGTGCTGGTCGGCGAGGAGATCGAGCGGCCCTACGAGCGGCCCCCGCTGTCGAAGGGCTTCCTGCTGGGCAAGGATCCCCGGGACAAGGCGCACGTCCATGACGCGGACTGGTACGAGAGCAACGGCGTCGAGTTGAGACTCGGCGTACGGATCGAGGCGATCGGCCGCGAGCAGAAGGAGGTGCGGCCGGCCACCGGCGAGCCGATCCGCTACGACCGGCTGCTGCTGGCCACCGGCGCCTCGCCGCGGCGGCTGGACGTGCCGGGCTCCAAGCTGCAGGGCATCCACTACCTGCGCTCGATGGCGGACGCGGCGGAACTGCGCGAGGCGCTGTCGCACGGCGGGCGCCGCGTGGTGGTGGCCGGGGCCGGCTGGATCGGCCTGGAGACGGCGGCCGCGGCCCGGACGTACGGCAACGACGTGACGGTCATCGAGCACGAGCCGACGCCGCTGCACGGGTCGGTCGGCCCCGAGGTGGGCGGCCTGTTCGCGGACCTGCACCGCCGGAACGGCGTGGACCTGCGGCTCGACCAGGGCGTGGCCGGGTTCTGGGGGGCCGGCCAGGTGTCGGCGGTGGTGACCTCGGGCGGCGCGGAGGTCCCGGCGGACGTGGTGATCGTCGGGATCGGCGTGCGGCCCAACACCGGGCTGGCCGAGGCGGCGGGCCTGGAGGTGTCCGACGGGATCCTGGTGGACGCCTCGCTGCGCACCTCCGACCCGGCGATCTTCGCGGCGGGCGACGTGGCCAGCGCGTACCATCCGCTGCTCGGCCGCCGGATCCGGGTGGAGCACTGGGCCAACGCCCTGAACGCCGGACCGGCCGCGGCCCGCGCGATGCTCGGCCAGGAGGTCTCCTACGAGCGGATCCCGTACTTCTTCACCGACCAGTACGACCTCGGCATGGAGCTGTCGGGCGTCGCGACGCCGGGCGAGTACGACGACGTGGTCTTCCGCGGCGATGTGGACGGCCTGGAGTTCCTCGCGTTCTGGCTGCAGGACGGCCGGGTGGTGGCCGGGATGAACGTCAACGTCTGGGACGTGACCGACGACGTCCAGGCACTGATCCGTTCCGGTGACCCCATCGACCCCGCCCGCCTGACCGACCCGAAGGTCCCGCTGGCCGACCTGATCCAGCCGATCTGATCCAGCGTCCTGAAGGTACGAGGACCTGCCTCGAAGCGGCCTCAGCCACCGCGCGAGCGCGTTACCTGCCCGGGGAGGCAACGCCGGAGGCGAGCCTCCCCGGGCAGATCGCGAAGCGATGCCGCGCTCGCACAAGGACCGGAGGCCGGGACTGAGAAAACACAGGTGATCATCCGGCTGCCGGGCACGTAGGGTCGATCGGATGGCGACGGGGACGGTCGGGGTACTGGGGCGGGCGCGGACCGCGGTGGTCGTGGCGTTCGTCGTGCACGGACTCATCGCGGCCGCCTGGGTCGTGCGGATCCCGCAGATCAAGCGCGAGCTGGGGCTGAGCGAGGGCGCGCTGGGCGTGGCGCTGCTGGGCGCGCCGGTCGGGGTGGTACTGGCGGTACGGTTCGCGCGCTGGACGATCGTGCGCTGGGGCAGCCGGGCTACGACGGTGGCGGCGGGCGTGGCCGGGGCCCTGTCGCTGGTACCGCTCGGGCTCTCGTGGAACATGGGCTCCTTGACCTGCTCGCTGGTCCTGATGGGCGGCTCGCTCGGCCTGATGGACGTGGCGATGAACGCCCAGGGCGTGGCCGTCGAGCGCGGCTACGCCCGCCCCCTGATGTCGGGGATGCACGGCGCGTACAGCCTCGGGACGCTCGCCGCCGCGCTGATCGGGGCGGGTGTCGCGCATCTGGGCGTCCCGGTGGCCGTCCACCTGGGCGTCATGGCCGCCGTGCTGGCGGCGATGATGCTGCTGGGCTGCCGGGGGCTGCTGGATCGTTCCGCCGACGAGGACCCGGTGCCGGTGACGGACGCGGCGGCGGGGGCCGGGGCGACCGCCGCCCCGAAGGTACGGGCCGGACGCTGGACGCTCGCGCTGCTGGGACTGATCGGGCTGTGCTCGTTCGTCGGCGAGGGCGCGATGGCCGACTGGAGCGCGGTCTACCTGCGGGAGACGCTGCACACCGGGCCCGGCGTCGCGGGGCTCGGCTATGCCGGCTGCGCGGTGGCGATGGCGGCCGGGCGGCTGGCCGGGGACCGGATCGTGGCCCGGTTCGGCCCGGTCCCGGTGCTGCGCGCCGGCTCGCTGATCGCCGCGTCCGGGCTCGCGCTGGGCCTCCTGGCCGGGCATCCGGCGGTGGCCGTGATCGGATTCACGCTGTTCGGGCTGGGGGTCGCCCCGGTGGCGCCGGTCACGTTCAGCGCGGCGGGCAATCTGCCCGGCATCCCCGCCGCGACGGGCATCTCGCGGGTGACAGCGGTCGGCTATCTCGGCCTGCTGGGCGGGCCACCGGTGATCGGGTTCGTGGCCCAGGGGGTGGGCCTGACCTGGGCGCTGGCGGTGCCGGTGGTGCTGGCCGCGGCCATCGTGGCGGTGGCCGGGGCGGCCTCGGCGGCGAGCCGCTGATCGTCTTTACCCGGGGGCACCCTCGCCGTCCGGGCGGCTCGGGTAAGGTCGGGGCGAGTGAGCATCCTGCAGCGGTCAACGCCGGTCGAAGCGATGCCCGGCGCCGCCGCGGCGCCCGGCGTCCCTGTCCAGCGCGCCTTCCTGCGCGAGCTCGCCACGTTCGGCTTCGTCGGTTTCATCGGCACGGTGATCAGCATCGGCGGCGCGAACCTGATGCGGCACTGGATGGACGGCGGCCCGGTCACCAGCGTGATCGTCCCCACCATCGCCTCCACGCTCACCTCGTACGTGCTCAACCGGCACTGGACGTTCCGGCACCGCGACAGCGAGGGCACGGGCCGCGAGGTCGTGGTCTTCTTCGGGCTGAACGGCATCGGGATGGCGATCCAGGCCGCCTGCACCGGCTTCACGCACTACACGCTGGGCCTGCACGGGACGCTCGCGTACAACGTCGGCCTGGTGACGGGCCTCGGGCTGGCGTCGGCGTTCCGCTACTGGTCGTACCGCAAGTGGGTCTTCACCCCGGCCACCGCCTGAGCCCGTCCGGGCCCGCCGAACGGCGGAAGGCCCCGGCGGTACGCGGTACGCGCACGTACCATCGCACCACCGGGGCCCAGATCACTGGATCAGTGGGCCGCCAGGATCAGTGGCGGTCGAAGTAGTCGGGCTGTGTCTGGGCGTTCAGCTCATCGAGCCGTACGCGCGCGCCCTTGTCGGTGCGCTTGTCCCTGATCTGCAGGACGTCCAGGCCCTTCTGGATGTCGTTGGAGAAGATGTAGCCGTTGTAGTAGTACGCCGACCACGATCCGGCGATCTGCAGCCGGTCGGAGAACGTCCCGCGCTCCCAGAAGCCGATCTCCTTCGGCCGCCGCGAGTCGGTGAAGTCCCAGACCGAGATGCCGCCCTGGTACCAGGCCTGGACCATGATGTCCTTGCCCTTCACCGGGATCAGCGTGCCGTTGTGGGCCACGCAGTTCTCGGTGTCGGCGTTGGCCCGGGCGATCTTGTAGTAGCTGCGGAACTTCAGCTCCCGCTTGTCGCCCTTGCCGACCACGTCGTAGATCGCGTTCGCGCCCTTCTCCGGGCCGATCTCGGCGTTGCAGGTGGCCGCGCTGCCGCCACCCAGCTCGTCGGTGAAGACGATCTTGTTGGCCTTGTTGTTGAACGTCGCCGAGTGCCAGAACGCGAAGTTCTCGTCGTCCCGGACGCTGGTGATCGTGCGCGGCCGTTCCGGGTTGGAGATGTCGAACAGGACCCCGTCGCCCATGCAGGCGCCGGCCATCAGGTCCTTGTCCGGGTACGAGGTCAGGTCGTGGCAGCCGGTCGTCGCGGACGTGCCGTTCGGCCACGGCGTGCCCGGCGGGTCACCGGGGTTGCCGCCGTCCGGGAACAGGTTCGGCTCGGCGATGACCGCCGCCGCCGTCGGGTTGCGCAGCGGGACCTTGATGATCGAGATCAGGTCGTGCGGCGGCTGGCAGTCGGGGAAGGTGTCGCTCGGGCGGTACGAGGACACGTAGATGTACGCGGTGCCCCGCTTGCCCGGGACCATCGTGTTGGTGTGGGACCCGCACTTGGTCTCGACGGCCTTGACGTAGCGCGGGTTGCGCACGTCGCTGATGTCGAAGATCTTGATGCCCTCCCAGGCGGTCTTGTCCGTGGCGGGCTTGGCCACGGCCTGGCAGGAGTCGTCGCTCATCGAGGCGTCGGTCGACAGGAACAGCAGGTTCCCGGCGATCGTGATGTCGTTCTGCGGGCCGGGGCAGTGCACCACGGAGACGACCTTGGGCCGCGCGGGGCGGCTGATGTCGTAGACCGTGAAGCCCTCGTAGTTGCCGCCGAACGCGTAGTCGCCCTTGAACGCCCAGTCCGATCCCCAGGCGGCCTCGCCGGCGAGCGGTCCCTGCTTGGGGATGTTCGCCAGCTGGTGCATGTTCGGGGACTTGACGATCTCGTCCTTGCCGGGGATGTCGGCCGAGGCCGCGGGCGCGACCAGGATCGTGGAGATCGCCAGGACGAGCGCCGAGAGGGTGCCCAGCAATGTCCTGCGGGTGGTTCTTCGTCCAGGGAATGGTGCCACTCTGCACTCCTAGTCCGGGTGCCACGTGATGAGCCGGTGCCACGGGTTACCTGGCACAGATCATCCGGAGTATGACCAAAAGCGACCCTCTTGGAAAGATCTGAACATATCCGTGAGCTTCTTGAGATCTGCAGACCTTTCGGGTAATGCGTCCGCTGGATTACGGTCGCGGTATCCGAGGGGTGGAGGTCTGGATGCGGCAGCGGATCATGCCGGTGGTGATGGTTCCGGTACTGGTCGCGGGGGTGCTGGCCGGATGCGGCGGCGGTGACGAGGACGACGGGGCGGCGCCGGAGAGCACCGTCCTGGTCCCGGGCCGTCCGGGCGAGCCGAACAAGACCGCGGTGAAGGGGCCGGCCACGCCCGCGCCGCCGACCGCCGCCGAGATCCGGTTCATGGAGATGATGATCCCGCACCACCGGCAGGCGGTGGAGATGGCCGCGCTGGCGCCCGCCCAGGCCGAAGGCGCGCAGGTCAAGTCGCTGGCCGAACGGATCAAGGGGGGTCAGCAGGCCGAGATCTCAGCCATGCAGGCATGGCTGGCCAAGAACGAACGGCCGTCCGCGGGCGGGCACGGCGGCCACGGCACGCCCTCCGCCTCGGCCTCCGGGGGGTCGCACGCGGGCATGGCCGGAATGGCGACGCCGGAGCAGATGGCGCGGCTGAAGGCGGCCGAGGGCGGCGCGTTCGACCGGCTCTTCCTGACTCTGATGATCACGCACCACCAGGGCGCGCTCACCATGGTCAAGGACGTGCTGGACAAGGGAACGGACGTCGTCGTCCAGGAGACCGCGCGCGACGTCGAGGCGGGCCAGCAGGTCGAGATCGACCGGATGCGCGCCCTGCTGCGCGGGTAGAAGCCCGGAAGCGGGAGTCCGGAAGCGGCCGTGCCGTGACCGCTTCCGGACTCGCTGCCGATCCCTGCCGATCCCTGCCGATCCCTGCCGGTCGTCAGCGACCGGCAGGGACGAGCTTCCCGGTCTGGGCCAGTGCCTCGCCCAGCAGTCCGGCCAGGTCCTGGCCCGTTCCCTGCGAGAAGATCACGTGGTCGATGCCCGCCTCGGCGAGCCGCCCCACCGCGTCCACGGCCTGGTCCACCGACGGCTTGTCCGTCTGCATGAACGTCAGTGACGTCTTCTCGATCTCGGCGTAGTCGCGGCCCTCGCGCTCGCAGTGCGCGCGCAGCACGTCCAGCTTGCGCGGCAGGTCATCGCCGTCGAAGAGGTTGCAGGCGTCGGCGTACTTGGCCACGAACCGCAGCGTCTTCTTCTCGCCGGTCCCGCCGATGAGCACCGGCGGATGTGGCCGCCGGACCGAGGCCGGCGAGTCCATCGGCCGTTCCAGCTGGAAGTGCTCGCCCTCGAACGGGCTCTGGTCGCCCTCCCACATCCGGTGCGCGATCCGCAGCGTCTCCTCCAGCTTCTCGAACCGCTCGGCGACCGGCGGGAACGGGACGCCGAGCCCCCGCGACTCCTCGTCGTTCCAGGCGGCGCCGATGCCGAGCCAGGCTCGCCCGCCCGACAGCACGTCCAGCGTGGTGACCGTCTTGACCAGGATCCCGGGATGCCGGTACGTCACGCCCGTGACCAGGGTGCCGAGGGTGATCCGCTCGGTGAGCGCCGCCGCGTACGCCAGCGCCGAGTAGCCCTCCAGCATCGGCTCCTCGGGGGCGCCCACGTAGGTGATCTGGAAGAAGTGGTCCATCACCCAGAACGAGGCGAGCCCGGCCTGGTCGGCGTCGCGGGCGATCCGCCCGTACTCCGGGCCGATCCGTTCCGGCCCGCCGGGAAAGGTGAAGCTGGGGACCTGAAGTCCGATGCGCATGTGTCGATCCTTCTGTGTGGTGCCGGGTGTCGTCCGGTCGCCCGCGCCGGCGTCGCCCGAGTCAGGGTCAGCGTTGCCCGCGTCAGCGTCGTCCATGTCAGCGTCTGCCATGTTCAGGGTCGTCAATGTCCAGCGTCGTCAATGTCCAGCCTGCGATCTGGAGTGCGCTCCAGGTCAAATCACGCTGGGCCCGGCCGGCATTGACCTGGAGTGCACTCCAGGTGGGACGCTGGGACCGTGCGTTCTTACTCCCCGGCACAGGCGGCCGAGAAAAGCGGCTTCAGCATCGACACCCTGCGCTACTACGAGAAGATCGGGCTGCTGTCGCGGATCGCGCGCAACGCGTCCGGGCGGCGCGTGTTCAGCGACGACGACCTGGCCTGGCTCGGGATGCTGCGCTGCCTGCGCGAGACCGGCATGCCGATCGCGGAGATGCTGCGCTACTCCGAGCTGGTCCGCGGCGGCGACGCGACGCTGCGGGAACGGATCGAGCTGCTCCAGGAGCACGACCGCCGGGTCGAGGAGCGGATCGCGCGGCTGCGCGGCCAGCAGGGCCAGATCCACTGGAAGATCGATCTCTACCAGGGCCTGACCGGGGCGGGCCGGGGCGTCAGCGCCGTACGGACGTGATCCGGCGGCCGTCGGCGGCGAACAGCAGCAGCCGGTCCAGGTCCACGTCCAGCAGGATCTCCTCGCCGCGGGCGGGGCGGTCCGTACCGCTGCGGAAGATCAGGTTCGAGCGCCGGTGATGCCCTTCGTGCTCCTCGGGTACGGGCTGCCGGGCCCGTGACGTACGCCGGAGCAGCCCGCGCAGGCGCCCTCCCGAGGCCGGCCCCGGCTCGGCCGGCACGGGCACCGGCCGTCCGACGGTGTTGGGGTCGATGGTGGGGATGCCGGCCTCCGCGTACGCGAGCCAGTCGTGCCCGTGGAACTCCAGCACGCGCACCCGCCCGACCAGCGTCCGGCCCTCCCGGACGTCGGCGACCGGGGTCAGCGCGTCCGGGCGCACGCCTACGATCACCGGCCCGCCATGGTGGCTGATCAGCGCGGGGGAGCGCGGATCGTTCCACGGTACGGTCAGCCGCTGCGCGCCGAAGTCCAGCACCACGCCCTGATCCTGGACGGCCCACGCGGTCGCCTGGAGCAGGTTGATCGGCGGTGTACTGAGGAACGCCGCCACGAACACCGTGGCCGGATCCCGGTAGATCTGCTCGGGCGTGCCCACGTCCTCCAGGACGCCGTCGCGCAGGACCGCGATCCGGTCGGCCATCGTCATCGCCTCGACCTGGTCGTGCGTGACGTACACCGTGGTCGTGCCGGTGGAGCGGACGAGCCCGGCGATCTCCAGCCGCAGTTCGGTGCGCAGGCCCGCGTCCAGGCTCGACAGCGGCTCGTCCATCAGGAACAGCGACGGCTCGCGGATCAGCGCCCGGCCGATCGCGGCCCGCTGCCGCTGCCCGCCCGACAGGGTGGCCGGCAGCCGGTCGGCCATCGGGCTGAGGCCCAGCGCCCGCGACAGCTCGGCCACCCGCTCGCGCGCCTGCGCCCGGTCGTCGCCCGCCACCTCCAGCGGGAACATCATGTTCCCCGCGACGGTGCGGTGCGGGTAGAGGGCGCCGTCCTGGAAGACCATCGCGACGTTGCGCTCGCGCGGCGACAGGTCGTTGGCCACGCCGCCGTTCAACCACAGCTCGCCGGAGGTCGTCTCCTCCAGGCCCGCGATCATCCGCAGGATCGTCGACTTGCCGCAGCCCGACGGGCCGAGCAGGACGAACAGCTCCCCGTCGTTGATGCGGAGCCGCACGTCCCGTACGGCGTGCTGGCCGCCGGGATACACCTTGCCGACACCGTCGAGCACGACATCCGTCATCAGGGCCACCTTGGGGGGCGGGCGGAACTCTGGCCCCTGATCTCACCGGCTACCCACCGGTTTGTCCAGTGCCGTCACCCACCGTGATCTTCACTCAGTCCCAGGCGACCCGCAGGACCGTGGTGGCCGCCAGAGGGTCCTCGCCCCGGTGGGTGGCCAGGATGCCCTCGCCTTCGGCGGAGGAGGTGAAGACGGCCTCGCCCGCGGAGATCCAGGTGTTCCAGGCGGCGACGAACGCGTCGGTACGCCTGCGGTTCTGGCCGAAGACGGCGGGGACGGAGTGGTAGACGACCCCGTCGGCCCTGGCCTCGTGCCGAGACCAGGCCAGGGCGCGTTCGCGCAGATCGGAGCCGGTAAGGGGATGCACGATGTAGCGGGGGACCACATAGCGCGGGGTGGCCATCGGCCCGAGGACCTCGTCGAGGGCGACGGCGAACCGCTGCGACGTCGCGGTGTCCACGCCCGCGAGGGAGAAGCGGTACGTACCGTCCGGCTCGGGCTGGACCGCGACGCCCTCCGCGCCCCGCCGCGACAGTTTCGCCCTCTTGAGAGCATCGGCGACGGCGTAGGCCAGCCTCGTGACGGGAGGCTCGCCGGCCAGTTCGGCGAGCGCCTGCGACGACCGCTCGATCGCGCGTTCCCTGGCCCGCCGGGACAGCGCGACCCTGCGCGCCTCCCGGACCCGGCGGCCGGCCTCCAGGATCGCGGTCAGCGCCACGACGGTCAGCCACGAGACCAGCCACACGGTGAGCCCGAACCCCATCGTGAACACGGCGGCGGAGAAGGCCAGGAACAGCCCGATCATCGTGATGTGGCCGTCCCGGGACGGCTCGTACAGGGGCGGCAGCGGGGGAGGGAACAGGGCGAGGTTCCAGCCGGGCACGCGGGCGGGCGGATCGGGTGTGATCGTGCGCGAGACCGCCGCTGCGGGGACCGTCAGGGAGCGGGCCGGGCGGATCCGGAGCGTGTGGACGAGCTCGTCCCGGAACCGTGTCCCGAGCCGCCAGGCGTCGCGGGTCGCGGCGCGGTCCTCGGCACGGGCCAGCATCGCCACGTTGAGTCCGTCGAACGACTCGGTCCCGGGCGGCGCGTACGGCGAGAACGACGCCTCGACATGGGCGACCCCGGACACGATCTCCCCATTCGGCGCGGCGGCCAGGTAACCGCTGTGTTTGCGGACGAACCGGTCCCAGTCCGCCGCACCCTTGGGGTGCCGGTCGGACACGCACACGACCGTCCACGTGTTGGCGGTCTTCTCCGGCCAGCCGGGATCCAGCCGCAGCGCCCGGCCGCGGGTCTGGACGACCGAGGTCGGGGTCGTCGCGGTGGTGAGATCGATCAGCGTGTTGATGCCCCGGGCGTCCCAGCCCTCGCCGAGCAGGCCCCGCGTCCCGACCAGTACCTGGCAGGCGCCGGCCTCGAAGAACGCGGTGATGAGCCGTACCCAGACCCGCGACGACCAGGGCCCGGTGATCCGCGCGATGCCGTCGCCCACCGGCTCCAGCGTCAGCCCGCGCTCATGGTGCTCCAGGACGAAGGCCCGCGCGGTCTCCTCGGCGGCGGCGACCGTACGGCCGGTGACCAGCATGGGGGCGAGCGCCCGCGTACGGGGATCGGCGACCAGGCCGCGCAGCATCAGCCAGGCCGACCCGGCCTCGGCGTCGAGCACGTCCCGCAGCCGGGCCGGGAGGGTGGCGCCGGCGCGCTCGTGGTCGCACAGCACCAGGCAGCGCAGCCGGGAGCCCAGCGAGGCCGCCTCCAACGCCGCGATCTCCACCGCGCCGTACGACTTGGCGGCGCTGCGGGCCAGCACGCGGTCCACGGGTGAACGGGCGGCGCGGATCCCGCGCCTGGTCAGCTGGTAACCGACGGCGGGCAGCGCGCGCTTGACCGCCTCCAGCGCCACCTCGTCCTTCTTCCGCTTGCTGGGCATCAGGCAGTGCAGGACGTAGTCGTTCAGCAGCGCGACCCAGTCCTCGGCGGTGGGATCGTGCCGGTGCTCCTCGCGCATCCTGGCTCCGGGCGGGAGCGCGAGCAGCCCCGCGTGATGGAACCGCAGCGCGGCGGCGGCGATCTGCGGCTCGGCCGTCTCGAGCCGTGCCCAGGAGACCGCGCCATGCCCACCCGCCGGCCGGTCGCCCGCCGGCTGGTCTGCCATCGAGTCACTTGCCGTCGCGTCACTTGCCGTCGCGTCACCGGCAGTCGAGTCACCGGCCGTCGAGTCACTGGCCGTCGAGTCACTGGCCGTCGAGTCACTGGCCGTCGAGTCACTGGCCGTCGAGCCACCGGCCAGGCGGTCGACCATGCGGGCGTCCAGCCATTCCAGCAGGCCGGTCGAGGTGAACCCGGGCTCGATCAGGCCCGCGGTCAGCTCCGCGAAGCGCTCCGCCTCGCCGCCGACGTAGCCGGCCTCGACGGCGGTCGGCGCGGTCAGCCAGACCAGCTCGGCGAACGGCGCGAGGTAGCCCCTGCGGACCATCGCCGGGATGGAGGCGCCCAGGATCGGCGTCCCGAACAGCGCGTCCACGAGCGTGGACTCGTCCGGGGTCAGCGACTCGGGCGGCGTCGCGGTCAGCCCGATCACCCGCGCGTCGGGCAGCTCCTCCAGGATCTCGGCGAGCAGCCGCCCCCACACGTCCAGCAGGTGATGGCACTCGTCCAGGACCAGCGTCAGCGGCCCCGCGTCATGCAGCGCGCCGACGAGCGCCCGCCCGTTGTCGTGCAGGAGCCGGACGAGCCCGCCGCGCCGTCGCTTCTGCCGCCCTTCCTCGTCGGTCTCGGCGTCCGGGTCGAAGACCGCGAGCGACTGGTACGTCAGCACCGTGACCGGATGCCGCAGCTCACGGTCCGTCCCGGCCTCGCCGCCGCACTTGCGCCAGTGGGCGACCCACTGGTTCTGGATCGCGGTGTTGGGGACGAGGACGACCGTGCGCCGTTCCAGGCGCCGGGCCGCCTCCAGCCCGACGAGGGTCTTGCCCGTCCCTGGCGGCAGCACCACCCAGGCCCTCCGGTGCCCGCCGTTCCAGGCCTGGTCCAGCTTGGCCAGCGCCTTCTCCTGGTACGGCCGCAGCTCACCCGGCCACCGCGCACCCGCCCACTGTGCACCTGGCAACCGTGCACCCGCCTGCTGTGAACCGTCGGCTCCCATCGGATCATTCTCGCCCCTGGACCGCACTTCTCGCCTCTGGGACCGCACGCCCGCGCCCTACGCCCGCGCCCTACGCCTGCCCCCTATCGTGGTGCGGTGATCAGTTCAGTCGACCACCTCGTCTACGCGGGACCGGACCTGGCCGAGGCGGTGGGCCGGATCGCCGAGCGGGCCGGTGTACGGCCGGTCGAGGGCGGCCCGCACCCAGGGCTCGGGACGCGCAACTTCCTCCTCGGCCTCGGCGGCCGTTCCTACCTGGAGATCGTCGGGCCCGACCCGGACCAGCCCGTCCCGTCCCGTCCCCGCCCGTTCGCCGTCGACACACTGGCCGCGCCGGCCCTGGTGGGCTGGGCGCTCGCGGTCGAGCCCGGCACGCTGGACGAACGGGTGGCCCGCGCGCGCGGCGCCGGGCACGACCCGGGGACACCCGCCGCCATGTCGCGGCGCAGGCCGGACGGCACGCTGCTCGCCTGGCGGCTCACCCCGCCGCGGACCGGGCCGTTCCCGTTCCTCATCGACTGGGGCGACACACCGCACCCGGCGGCGGCGCTCCCCGTCGTACCGCTGGACTCGTTCGAGATCACCCATCCCGATCCGGAGGCCGCCCGCGCGGCCCTGGCGGCGCTGGGCGTGCCCGACGCGCCCGTCGCCGAGGGCGAGCCGGGCCTGCGCGCGCGGATCATCGGCCGGGACGGGACGTTCACGCTCTGACAGAGTCCACGCTCTGACAGAGTCCACGCTGTGACCCGGGGTTCACGCTCTGACGGGCAGGCGTTCTCCCCACATCAGGCGGCGGCGCAGCTCCGCTGAGTCCGCCGCCGTGGCGGTGATCAGTACGCCCGGCCCGGCCAGCGGCAGCACGGACACTCCCTCGCCGGTACGGGGCTCGCGCGGCAGGCCGGGCCCGACCAGCAGGACGCTCCCCACGGCACCCGCGTCGCCCAGGACGGCCCGGCTCCCATGGACACCGGAGTCCAGCCGCAGCTCATGACGGAGCAGCGGAACACCGCCGACGGTCACGTCGAACCGGCTGGTGTGCCGCCCCGGACGCTCGCCGTGCCGTCCCAGCACCAGCTCCTCGTACCAGCGCAGCGTGGCCCCCTCCGCCAGCGTGATCACGGCGCTCGCACGATGGTCGCACCCGGCCGCCGCCACGGCCGGCTCCGGGGCGAAGTCCAGATGCCCGCCGGCTTCGACCTCCGCCCGTACGGTCATCCGGGACTCGCCGTCGCCCGGCAGCGCGACCGAGGTCGCGGCCGAGCGCAGCGCGAGCGAGGCACCCGCCCGTACCGCGATCTCCAGCTCCAGGTCATCGCCGCCGAGCGGTCCCGCCGCCGCCCCGACCAGGTAGACGGCGTCGGCCGTCTCCCGCAGCGCGAGCGGCCCGTCCGACCGCAGCCGCGAGAGCCGGACCCGCCCCGGGCCGTCCTGTTCGGCCGTCACGGCGGCCCGAGCGGTGTACCCCCGCGTCACGGCGCCGCCGCGTGGACCGCTTCGCGCGCTTCACGCAGCACGGCTCGGACCCAGCTCGTGACCTCGGGTGCGCCGGGACGTTCGCGTAGCGACGTGAACGCGACCGGCCTGCCGTCGCGGACGCGCGCGGCATCGCGGGCCATCATGTCCAGGTCGCTGCCGACCAGCGGGGCGAGGTCGGTCTTGTTGATGACGAGCAGGTCGGCCGCCGCGACGCCGAGCCCGCCCTTGCGCGGGACGTCGTCGCCGCCCGCCACGTCCAGGACGAAGATCTGCCGGTCGGCCAGGCCCCGGCTGAACAGCGCGGTCAGGTTGTCGCCGCCGCTCTCGACGATGATCAGGTCCAGGCCGCCGTGCCGTTCCTCCAGGTCCTCGACCGCGTCCAGGTTGGCGGAGATGTCGTCGCGGATCGCGGTGTGCGGGCAGGCACCGGTCCGTACGGCGGTGATCCGGTCGTCGGGCAGCACCGCCTCGCGGCGCAGGAAGTCGGCGTCCTCGGTGGTGTAGATGTCGTTGGTCACCACCGCCAACTCCAGCTCGCCCCGCAGCGCGCGGCACAGCGCCGCGGTCAGCGCGGTCTTGCCGCTGCCGACCGGACCGCCGATGCCCAGGCGCAGTGCCCGGCCACGCGCCGGTACGGCGTCGTAAGGGTCGTGGCCGTCATGGGAGTGATCGTGATCGGCACCCAAGAGATCCTCCGTGCAGTCTGATGAGGCGTGCAGTCTGATGAGACGTGCAGTTCGATGAGGCGTGCGGTTCGATGACGCGAGAAGCCGGCTCAGGACTCGAACAGGCGCAGGTCGGCGCCCAGATGCAGTTCGGCGTACAGGTCCAGGAGAGGTGCGGAGAGCGCCGGCAGTGCGGCCCAGTCGTCGGTGTTGCTCGCCGCCTGTACGGCGACCGCGTCCATGTCGGGGGCGAGGTCGGCCAGGGCGCGGTGTACGGACAAGGGGTCGAGGCCTAGGAGCCGTACGGCGGCCGAGGCGGGGCCCGTCACCGCCCCATACGCGCTGATGGCCGCCGCCTCCGCCGGGCCACCGCCTGCCGCCGCCGACGCGACCCCCTGTACGAGTGGCTGGTGCGGCTCGCGTCCTACGGAGGAGGCAAGCGCGTCGAGAGCGGGATGGGGCCATGTCCGGCGAGCGGCCCGGAGCAAGGACTTCCCTTGGGCGTGCGAGGCCTTCCGTTGGGCGAGGGAGGGCGTACGGGCGTCCGCCTCCATGTCGAGTACCTCCCACCTCCACGTTGGGGCGGAGACGTGGGCACATGCGGCAGCGGCCAATCCAGCGGCGACGAGACCGGCCGTCGCGAGCCGTCCACGAAGGAAGTCGGCCAGCCCTTCGACGTCCCGGACGACCCCGGCCGCGACGGCCGGTTCGAGCCCGCCCGAGTGGGCGTGCCCACCCGCCGGAAGCCGCGAGTCGGCCAGCAGCAGCAACTGCGCGGAAAGTGTCATCGCACGTGTTCCCCAAGCACGTGCTCACCAGGCACGTGTTCACCAAGCACGGGTTCACCAGGCACGGGTTCACTCAGCACGTGTTCACTCAGCACGGGCCAGGCCATCAGAACAGGAAGTAACGCTGGGCCATGGGCAACTCGGCCACCGGAGCCGGCTCGATCTCGTCGCCGTCGATCCTGACGGTGAACGTGTCGGGGTCGACCTCGATGCGGGGCAGCGCGCCGTTCAGCGGCATGTCGGACTTGGACAGGCGCCGGGTGTCCTTGACCGGGACCATCGCGCGCCGTACGGCCAGCTTCTCCGCGAGCCCGTCGTCGATCGCGGCCTGCGAGACGAAGTGCACCGACGTACTGGCCGCGACCACCGGCGCCGCACCGAACATGGGCCGGGGCAGCACCGGCTGCGGCGTCGGGATCGAGGCGTTCGCGTCGCCCATCGCCGCCCAGGCGATCATCCCGCCCTTCACCACCACATGCGGCCGCACGCCGAAGAACGCCGGATCCCACAGCACCACATCGGCCAGCTTGCCCGGCTCGACCGACCCGATCTCGTCGTCCAGGCCATGCGCGATCGCCGGGTTGATCGTGTACTTCGCCACGTACCGGCGCGCCCGCAGGTTGTCGGCCGGACCCTCCAGCGCGCCCCGGCGCCGCTTCATCACATGCGCGGTCTGCCACGTACGGATCACCGTCTCGCCGATCCGGCCCATCGCCTGCGAGTCCGACCCGATCATCGAGATCGCGCCCAGATCGTGCAGCACGTCCTCGGCGGCCATCGTCGTCGGGCGGATCCGCGACTCGGCGAACGCCAGGTCCTCGGGCACCGACGGATTGAGGTGGTGGCACACCATCAGCATGTCCAGATGCTCGTCGAGCGTGTTGACGGTGTGCGGCCGCGTCGGGTTGGTGGACGAGGGCAGCACGTTCGGGTGCGCCGCGACCGTGATGATGTCGGGCGCGTGCCCGCCCCCCGCGCCCTCGGTGTGGTACGCGTGGATCGACCGCCCGCCGATGGCCTCGAGCGTGGACTCCACGTACCCGGCCTCGTTCAACGTGTCGCTGTGCAGCGCCACCTGGACGCCGGACGCGTCCGCCACCCGAAGGCACGCGTCGATCGCGGCGGGCGTGGAGCCCCAGTCCTCGTGCAGCTTGAACCCGGACGCCCCCGCCCGCAGTTGCTCCCACATCGCGTCCTCGGACACGGTGTTGCCCTTGCCGAGCAGCGCCACGTTCACCGGATGGCCGTCCAGGGCCTCCAGCATCCGGTGCAGGTACCAGGCGCCGCTGACCGTGGTCGCCTTGGTGCCCTCCGCCGGACCGCTACCGCCGCCGACCAGCGTGGTCACCCCCGCGCCGAGCGCCTCGTCCAGCAACTGCGGGCAGATGAGGTGGACGTGCGAGTCCACCGCCCCGGCCGTCAGGATCTTCCCGTTGCCCGCCAGCACCTCCGTCGACGGTCCGATGACCAGATCGGGATGGACGCCGTCCATCGTGTCGGGATTGCCGGCCTTGCCGAGCGCGACGATCCGGCCGTCCCGTACGCCCACATCGGCCTTCACCACACCCCAGTGGTCCAGCACCACCGCGCCGGTGATCACCAGATCGAGCGCGCCCTCGGCCCGGGTGGCGCGGGCCTGCCCCATCGACTCGCGGATCACCTTCCCGCCGCCGAACACCGCCTCGTCCCCGGCCCCCGCCGGGCCCCGGCTGCGGTCCTCGGTCACCTCCACGAACAGATCGGTGTCGGCCAGCCGAATCCGATCACCCGCCGTCGGCCCGTACAACGCCGCATAACGCCCCCGCGCCAGCTGAGTGCTCATTTGCCTCGCTCCGCTCCGCGCCCAAGCTCAGTCATCAAGCGATCCGTTCCGTTCCATCCGCAGGCCGGGAACGACGCGTTCGCCGGCGAGCGGGACGAGGGGCACCTCGCGGGTCATGCCGGGCTCGAACCGCACCGCCGTACCGGCGGGCACGTCGAGCCGGTGACCCCATGCCGCGTCCCGGTCGAAGTCCAGCGCCGGGTTGCAGACGGCGAAGTGGTAGTGCGACCCGACCTGTACGGGACGGTCGCCGGTGTTGACGACCGTCACGGTGACGCGCGGCCGGCCGGGATTCAGCTCGACCGGCTCGGGGCCGGTCACGACCTCGCCCGGGATCACGGGATGGGCCGGTGTACGGTGACGAGCTTGGTGCCGTCGGGGAACGTCGCCTCGATCTGGACCGGGTCCAGCATCTCGGGGACACCCTCCATGACGTCGTCGCGGCCGAGGACGGCGCGGCCGGACTCCATCAGCTCGGCCACGGTGCGCCCGTCCCGGGCGCCCTCCAGCAGGTGCACCGCGATGATCGCGGTCGCCTCGGGATGGTTGAGCCGCAGCCCGCGCGCCCGCCGATCGCGGGCCACCCGGGCGGCCACATGGATCAGCAGGCGTTCCTGCTCGTGTGGGGTGATCAGCACAAGTCGAGACGCTATCCCCCTTCTGACCTGCGAGGGAACGGCCGCGTTGCGCATTTAACGCCCTTTTCACAAAGCCCGGAAAGGGAAACTCGCCCGTCATCGCGATCTCACACGACCGCAACAGGACCGTGAGCGGCCGGCGAGATCCACGACCCCGCCGGTGGGTTCTGCAGAGCCGAACGGGGGGATGACGATCACGACCATGAGCATCATCGGCAGGCGGGCCGGCGGACGGAAGATCGTCGTGGCCGGTCCGCGGCCGCCGTGCTCGTCGGAGCGGTCGGCGCCGCTCCCGCCGCATCCCCCCGCCAAGCCGCTGCTGGTCAACCCCGCCGGGCCCGCCCGGGTCACCCACGAGATCGAGAACCTGCCGGTCGCCGGCCGGCAGGTCGAGGTGGAGGTGGTCGCCGCCTTCCGGCAGCGCTGACCCCGTGCCCGAGAACGCCCGGCGGTCCATCCGTCCGCCGGATGCTCTCGTTCTCTCACGAAGGTTCTCTCACGAAGGAGAGCTCCCATGCCCGACTCCGTCCAGCCCGCCAACGCAGTCCGGCCCGCCGGCCCCGTGCAGCCCGCCGACCCCGCCCGATCCGCCGACCCCGTCAGCCGCCGCACGTTCCTGCACCGCACCGGGGCCGGGGCCGTCCTGCTCGCCGGGGGCGTCTTGGCCGGCGGTACGGCCGCCGCCGCGCCCCTCACGCGGGCACGCCGGATCGCATCCGCCGACCTCGACTCGATGGCCCTGCTCAAGAAGATGCTCGCGTTCGACACCCAGAACCACGGCGAGGGCGGGATCACGCGCCCGCACGCCGAGATGCTCAAGGCGGTCTGGGACTCGGCGAACGTCTCGTCGGAGATCATCCCGACCCCGAAGAAGGACAACGTCCACCTCATCGCCCGGATCGAGGGCACCACGTCCGCCGCTCCGCTGCTGCTGCTCGGGCACTCCGACGTCGTGCCGGTGGAACGCGCCAAGTGGACGGTCGACCCGTTCGCCGGGGTCGTCAAGGACGGCGAGATCTACGGCCGCGGCGCCCTGGACATGAAGGGCGCCAACGCCGCGTTCGTCTCCGCCCTGCTGCGCCACCTCAACGAAGGGGGGAGGTTCGAGCGCGACATCATCGTGCTGACCGACACCGACGAGGAGGCCGGCCCGCACGGCTCGCGCTGGCTGGCCGAGCACCACTGGGACAAGATCAACGCCGGCATGGTGCTCACCGAGGGCGGCTGGTTCCTGGCCCAGAAGGACCGGGCGACACCGATGCTCATCACGGTGACCCGCCAGGACAAGGTCTACTTCAACCTCGACCTCGTCGCCGACGGCACCGCGACCCACTCGTCCAAGCCCAACCCCGACTCGGCCATCGCCAAGCTGTCGCGTGCCGTCGCCCACCTCGACACCTGGCTCGCTCCCGTCACGCTGACCCCGGTGACGCGCGAGTACTTCACCGCCCTGGCCAGGGCCACCGGCGACGCCCCGTTCAGGCGGGCGATCGAGCTCATGCTCGCCGCCCGCTCCCGGCCCGCCCGCGAACGGGCCGCCGCCCTCGTGGTGAAGCGCAGCTCGTACCCCTGGCTCCACCGCGCCCTCCTCCGTACGACCCACGCCTTCGTCATCGAGGACGCGGGCTACAAGGAGAACGTCATCCCGTCCACGGCCACCCTCCGCGTCAACTGCCGGGGCGTACCGGGAGGCCAGCGCCCCCGTGACTTCCTCGCCGACGTCCGGGGCCGTCTCAAGGACAAGGACGTCACGGTCAAACTCGTCGGCGACCCGGGCGAATCCGAGGAGGACGCCCTCAAGCGCCTGGACGAGACGTTCGCCAAGCCCCCGTCCAGCATCGACTCACCGCTCTACCAGGCCATCGGCGACGCCGCCGCCAAGACCTACCCCGGCGCCGTCTTCGCCCCGGCCCTCTTCGAGGCGGGCACCAGTCTCGCGCCCTGGACGTCCCGCGGCGTCCCCGGCTACGGCGTCTACCCGTACGTCCTCGACAACGACCAGCTGATCGGCATGCACGGCAACGACGAGCGCATCGCCGTCGCGGCCCTCAAGCAGGGCACCGACTTCATGTACCGCCTGTTCGACCGCTTCAGGGAGAGATGATTCAGGCCCGCTGATTCAGGCCCGCTGATTCAGGGCGCGGGCACCATCCGGCCGATGGACGGATAGTCCAGCACCAGCCCGTCCTGGAATTCGATCTCCTCGCTGAACCCCGGGCTGGAGAACCGGACCACCGTCCGGTCGCCGTCCCGGCGGACGCGCTCGTACGTCTGCCGGGACGGCGACACGGCCAGATCCGGTACCGACACCCAAGCCATCAGATGGTCGACGGGCCCGTCCCCGTCCCAGTCCCCGTCTCCGGCTCCGGCTCCGTTCAGGCGGAGCACCGGCATCGTGTTGGTCAGCGGCGACAGACCGAGATCGCAGTCCAAGGCGCCGCGCAGGGCCTCTGCGTCCCCGCCCGGCGGCGGCATCCCGACCAGCCCCTCGGCTCGGGCACTGATCGTCCACTCGCCCTCGGGGCGGTCGACCAGCTCCAGCCACCGCCGCCACGGCCCCGTCGCGGGGTCGGTCCCGTACGACTCGACCAGCAGCCGCGCCGTCACGTACCGGTCCCCGGTGGTCAGCTCGTACTCGAGCCGGTACGGCAGCGGATCGCCACCGATCGCCGCCCCCGCGGCCGTCAGCCGACCGCCGGCGATCTCCACCTCCGCGATCTCGGCCCCCTCCGGCTTCACCCACACGACCGCCCGCGCCATGCACCCTCACCCACCTCTTGCAGGACTCACCTTTGCAAGACCCACCTTTTGCACGACTCACCTCATACGAGCCTGCCCGGATACAGGCCCGCTCAGGTCCAGGCCCGCTCAGGTCCAGGCCCGCTCACCTCATCCGGGCCACTTCATGCACCCTCGCTCACCCGGATCATGGCCGGAACGACGTCGTCCCAGACGCGGCGGGGCAGCTCCTGTCCCGTTCCGGACAGCCGCAGCAGCTCGGCCTTGGGGATCTCGCGGGCCAGCGCCTCGCCGTTCCCGATGGGGAAGAACGGGTCGTCCTCGCCGTGGACCACCAGCGCCGGGACGGAGATCTCGCCCAGCCGCTCGCGCCAGCGGTCACCGGAGTCCATGGCCGCGAAGGCGGTGCCGAAGTGGTTGGAACGCCGGACGCCCGGAGAAGCGGCCTCCGGGACCCGGTCGAAGATCCGCCCGGCCTGCTCCCGTACCTCCGCCTCGTCGATCCCGGCGGAGCCCGCCATGTGCCGGGCGCTCTCGACCATGGCCTCGACCACCGAGGCGCGGTCGGTCCAGTCGGGCTCGGGCGCCGACATGATGTGCTCCATCAGCTCAGGTGCGTGGTCGGGCAGGTCGGGATCCACCGGCCCCGGCGGGAGCGCACGGGCGGCGATCAGCGTGAGCGAGGCGACCCGTTCGGCATGGTCGAGGGCCAGTAGCTGCGCGATCCAGCCGCCCACTCCGAACCCCGCCACATGCGCGCGGGGAAGGCCGAGCGCGTCCAGCAGCCCGGTCGCGTCCGAGACCAGGTCACGCAGCGTGTAGCCCGGCGCGTCCGGGTCGGCCGTCGTGGAACGGCCCGTGTCGCGCAGGTCGTACCGCACCACCAGGCGCGGCCCCTCCCCGGCCAGCCGCTCGCACAGCCCGTCCGGCCAGGTCAGCATCGTGTTGCCGACCAGCAGGAGTGGCGTGTCCCCGGCCTCTCCGAACGTCTGCACGCACAGCTCGACCCCGTTCACAGGGACCAGGCGCTCGTCGCTCATCGTTGATCCCTCTCAGTAGTTCTCTCAAGCGGTTCCCTAGATGGACCTGCCTGTAAGGGAAAAGTCATCGCGGGTGGGAGGCTCGGGCCCGGGATGTCCCATGGCGGGATTAGACTCGCCGCCGTGGCAGGCCGGATTCGTAATGAGGACATAGCGCTCGTACGGGAGCGGTCACCCATCGATGACGTGGTCGGGGAGTACCTCCAGCTCCGTAACGCGGGCGGCGGCAACCTCAAGGGGCTGTGCCCCTTCCACGACGAGAAGTCGCCGTCGTTCAACGTGACCCCGAGCCGAGGCCTCTTCTACTGCTTCGGCTGCGCGGCGGGCGGTGACGTCATCAAGTTCGTGCAGGAGATCGACCATCTGTCGTTCTCCGAGTCCGTGGAGCGGCTGGCGGTCAAGGCCGGGGTCCAGCTCCGGTACGAGGAGGGCGGCTACACCCCCCGGCAGGATTCGGGCCAGCGCGCCCGGCTGCTGGAGGCGCACAAGGCGGCGGAGGAGTTCTACACCGGCCAGCTCGGCTCGCCTGAGGGGATCATCGGGCGCAAGTTCCTGTCGGAGCGCGGGTTCGAGGCCGCCGACGCGGCCCGGTTCGGCGTCGGGTTCGCGCCGCGCGAGTGGGAGGGGCTGGTCCGGCACCTGCGCGGGCGCGGGTTCGCGGACAAGGAGATGATCGCCGGCGGGCTGGCCAAGGAGGGCCGGCGCGGGCCGATGGACCGGTTCCGGGGCCGGCTGATGTGGCCGATCCGCGATCTGAGCGGCGATGTGATCGGCTTCGGGGCGCGCAAGCTGTACGACGATGACGAGGGCCCCAAGTACCTCAACACCCCCGAGTCGCCGCTCTTCCACAAGGGCGCGGTGCTGTACGGCGCCGACCTGGCCAAGAAGGAGATCGCGCGGCGCCGGCAGGCGGTGGTGGTCGAGGGCTACACCGATGTGATGGCCTGCCACCTGTCCGGGGTGACCACGGCCATCGCCACCTGCGGTACGTCGTTCGGCGACGAGCACATCAAGGTGCTGCGCCGGCTGCTGATGGACCAGGACGAGTTCCGCGGCGAGGTGATCTTCACCTTCGACGGCGACTCGGCCGGGCAGAAGGCGGCGCTGCGCGCGTTCGCCGACGAGCAGAAGTTCGTGACGCAGACGTTCGTGGCGGTGCAGCCGGACGGGCTCGACCCGTGCGACCTGCGGATCCGCAACGGCGAGGCGGCGGTGCGCGATCTGGTGGCGGCCCGGCTGCCGCTGTTCGAGTTCGCGATCCGCAGCGCGATCCAGCAGCACGATCTGGACACCCCCGAGGGCCGGCTGGGCGCGCTGGACGCGGCGGCCCCGGTGGTGGCGGCGATCAAGGACCGGTCGCTGCGGCAGATGTACGCGGTCAGCCTGGACCGCTGGCTCGGCATCATGGACGAGCAGTTCGTGCTGCGCCGGGTGGGGGAGCTGACGGCCCGCCGGGCGCCCAACGGCCGCCAGGGCGGCCCCCGCAACGGTCAGCAGGGCCAGCAGGGCCAGTACGGTCAGCAGGGCCGGCAGGGGCAGGGCGCGCCGGGGCAGGAGCAGGCCGAGCGTCCCGCGTTCGATCCGAACGATCCCGACGTGCGCCGCGAGCGCGAGTTGCTCAAGCTGGCGGTGCAGCGGCCGGCGCTGCTGGGGCCGGAGTTCGACCAGGTCCCGGCCGACGCGTTCATCGCGCCGCCGCACGCGGCGGTCCGGGAGGTCATCGCCGCGGCGGGCGGGGTCGCGATCGCGGGCGGGCCGCACGAATGGGTGAACGCGCTGCTGGAGCTGGCCCCGAACGACCAGGTCAGGGCGCTGGTGACGCAGTTCGGAGTCGAGCCGGTGCACTCCGCTCAGGAAACGGATGACCGTTACGCCGGTGAATTGCTGGCCCGTATCCTGGAACGCCAGCTCACACGCTTGATCACCAACGCGAAATCTAAACTCGGACGGCTGAATCCGGTCGAGCAGGCCGAGGAGTACAACCGGCTGTTCGGCGATCTTGTCGCGCTTGAGCAGCAGAGACGAGTGATGCGGGAGCGTGGCCTCGGGTCACAGTGAGTCAAGGATCCGCAAAATGGGTCCTGTGATCTTGGACCTGCGTGACGCAGACTGTCCCCGTGGGCCCTTCGGTGCTGCCAAGCGAGGCGCCATCGGTTGACCAGGTGGCGGACCTTGTCGCGCGCGGCAGAGAGCGCGGCGGTGTGACCGTCGACGACGTAGCCGCTGCACTCGATCGCTCAGACTTGCCGGACGACTCCCTGGAACGGGTCGTCCGGATGCTCGCAGAGCAGGGGGTAGAGGTCCTCGAATCTCCGCCGGAGACCGAGGACGTCACGCGAGCGGACGAGGGAGACCTCGGCAAGCGGGCGCCGACGAGCGATCTGGTCCGGATCTATCTGCGGGAAATCGGTCGCGTACCGCTCCTCACGGCAGAAGATGAAGTCGAACTAGCGAAATCGATCGAGGCGGGACTGTTCGCCGAGGAGAAGATGGCGCACGCCGTCATCCTCTCCCGGGTAGAGCGGATCGACCTCGAACTGCTCGCTCGCCAGGGGGCACGGGCGAAGCAACGACTGATCGAGGCCAACCTCCGGCTGGTGGTCTCGATCGCCAAACGCTACGTGGGCCGGGGAATGCTGTTCCTCGACCTGATTCAGGAGGGAAATCTCGGACTCATCCGCGCGGTCGAGAAATTCGACTACACGAAGGGGTTCAAGTTCTCGACGTACGCCACCTGGTGGATCCGCCAGGCGATCACGCGAGCGATCGCCGACCAGGCCAGGACCATCCGTATCCCGGTGCACATGGTGGAGACCATCAACAAGCTGGTGCGGGTGCAGCGCCAGATGCACCAGGACTTCGGCCGGGAGCCGACGCCGGAGGAGATCGGCCTGGAGATGGGGCTGACGCCGGTACGGGTCGTGGAGATCCAGCGGATCGCCCAGGAGCCGGTCTCGCTGCAGTCGCCGATCGGTGAGGAAGACTCCGATCTCGGCGACTTCATCGAGGACGCCGACGCGGTCGTGCCGATCGAGGCGGCGGCGTTCATCCTGCTGCAGGACCAGCTGGAGGACATCCTCGGCACCCTGTCGGAAAGGGAGCAGCGCATCATCCAGCTGCGCTTCGGCCTGACCGACGGCCATCCCCGGACGCTGGAGGAGGTCGGCCGGGAGTTCGGGGTCACGCGGGAGCGGATCCGCCAGATCGAGTCCAAGACGCTGGCGAAACTGCGCCACCCGTCCCGTGCGCAGACCCTGAGGGAGTATCTGGACTGACCCGTTCGCCCAGTGATTCGCCCGATTGACGGACGACCCCTTCGTCCCCTGACTTCTGCCGTGGCCGCGGACGCCCCCGCGGCCACGGCAGAAGCCCGTCCACGCCCGGCGCCTCCGCCGCTGCGCCTCTGCCCGCGGCCTCTGCCTGCGGCCTCCGCCCGCGGCCTCCGCCCTGGCCTCCGGCCGGACGGCCGGAACGGCCGGAACTTCGCATTCCCCCTCCCGGGTGGATTACCGTGGGGACATGCTGATCGTGACGACCGATGGACTGGCGGGGTACGAGATCCGCAGCGTGCTGGGAGAGGCGCTGGGAGTGGCCGTCCAGACCGATCAGGCGCGGGGCGCGGCCCCCGGGCACTCGGGGAGCAGCGCGACGTTCCGGATGACCGGCGAGACGCCGGCGGCCGGTCTGGCCGGTGCCCGGCGCGAGGCCGTCGACCGGCTGGGCGAGGAGGCGCGCCGCAAGGGCGCCAACGTCGTGCTGGGCATGCGCTTCGAGACCGTGGCCCTGGCCGGAGGCGGCCACGAGGTCTGCGCGTACGGAACGGCGGTATGGGCGGAGGCCGTCCAGAGCTCCCAGCAGGGCCACTCGGCCTCGATTCCCCAAGCGCAGCAGCCACAACAGCCCCACCAGCAGCAGAGCAACATGCCGCCGTACGGCGACTCCCAGCCGGGCGGGCCTCCGATGGCCGCACGCAACCTCACCATCGGCCTGCACGACCGTCCCCGGTAGGGCCCGGCCAGAAGGCCGACACTGGACGATCGCCGCGTCTGTCGCTCCCGCTGTCCAAGGGGCGACGGTAAGAGCTTGAAAGCCATGCTTGAAAGTCATGCTTGAAAGCCTCGCGAGTCCCCTGGAGAGCCCATGCGTCTTGTCCGTGCCCTGGCGTGCGTGAGCGCGGCCGTCCTGCCGATGACCGTCCTGGCCGCCTGCGGTGACGACGGCGGCGACGCCGCAGGGGCGGGCGGTGCCAGCGGTAGCGGCGGTGCGGGCGGTACGGGCGGCGCGGTCGCGATCAAGGCCTCGGACGACACGTGCGAGGTCGCGAAGAAGGAGTTCACCGCCGGGACGATCGACTTCCGCGTCACCAACGCGGGCGGCAAGGTCACCGAGGTCTACGTGTACGCCCCCGGCGACAAGATCATCACTGAGCGGGAGAACATCGAGCCGGGCGGCAGCGTGACGCTCACCGTCCAGCTCGGCGCCGGCAACTACCAGATCGCCTGCAAGCCCGGCATGGTCGGGCATGGCATCCGGCAGGACATCGTGGTCAGCGGGCAGGCCGACCACGCCACCGATCCGCGCCTCAGCAAGGCACTGGCCGACTACCGGGCGTATGCCGTCCAGCAGACCGACGACTCCATCGCCGGGGCCCGGAAGTTCGTGGCCGCGTTCAAGAAGGGCGACATCGCCGAGGCCAAGCGGCTGTACGCGCCGTCCCGCGTGGGCTGGGAGCGGATCGAGCCGGTCGCGGAGTCGTTCGGCGACCTCGACCCGAGAGTGGACGCGCGCGAGGCCGACCTGGAGCCGGGGCAGAAGTGGACCGGCTGGCACCGCCTGGAGAAGGCGCTGTGGAAGACCGGCTCGACCAAGGGCGAGGAGCGGTACGCCGACCAGCTGATGAAGGATCTGGGCGAGCTGCGGACCAAGGTGACCGCGGCGCAGCTGGACCCGCCCATCACGCCCGCGTCCATGGCCAACGGCGCCAAGGAGCTGCTGGACGAGGTCGCGACCGGCAAGGTGACCGGCGAGGAGGAGGCGTTCAGCCACACCGATCTCGTGGACTTCAAGGCCAACGTGGACGGTGCCAGGAAGGTCTACGAGCTGCTGAAGGCGGTCGTGGTCGAGAAGGACGCCAAGCTCGCCAAGGAGCTGGACGGAGCCTTCAACGGCGTCGATGCCCTGCTGTGGTGGTACGAGAAGCGCGACGGCCTGGGCGGGTACGTCTCGTACGACACGGTCCGCAAAGCGCAGCGCAAGGAGCTGTCGGACGGGGTGAACGCGCTGGGCGAGCCGCTGTCCCGGCTGGCGGCGGCGGTCGTGCGGTGAGTCGGGAAGCGAAATAGGGATGGGCCAGTGATGGAGGACGGCCTGTGACGCAGGTGGGGTCGCTGACCGAGGCAGTGCCGGTGACCGAGGCAGTGCCGGTGACCGAGGCAGTGCCATTAACCGAGCACGTGCCACTAACCGAGGACAGCCGATGACCGGAGTCTCCCGGCGCCGGATGCTCGGCTTCTCGGGCGCGAGCCTGCTGGCCGGCGCCGCAGCTGGGGCGGGCATCGAACGCGTCGCGTCCGCCGAGGGGGAGCGGAGCCCTGCCGCGATCCCGTTCTACGGCGAGCACCAGGCGGGGATCGCGACGCCCGTCCAGGACCGGCTGCACTTCGCCGCGTTCGATGTCGTCACCGAGGACCGGGGCAGGCTCGTCCAGATGCTCAAGGCTTGGACGGCCGCCGCGGCGGCGATGGCGGCGGGCGAGCCGGTCGGGGGAGGGGCCGTCGGCGGCCCGGGCGTGGCGCCGCCCGACGACACCGGCGAGGCCCTCGGACTGCCCGCGTCCCGGCTGACCCTGACCATCGGCTTCGGCCCGTCGCTGTTCGAGAAGGAGCACCTCGGCCTCGAAGCGCGGCGCCCGGCCGCCCTCGCGGACCTGCCGCACTTCTCCGGCGACAGGCTCGACCCGCAACGCGGCGGAGGCGACATCGCCGTGCAGGCGTGCGCCGACGATCCGCAGGTGGCCGTGCACGCCGTACGCAACCTGGCGCGCATCGGCTTCGGCGTGGTGGCGGTGCGCTGGTCGCAGCTCGGTTTCGGCAAGACGTCCTCCACCACCCCCGACGCCCAGACGCCGCGCAACCTCTTCGGTTTCAAGGACGGCACGGAGAACATCTCCGGCGACGACGCCGCGCTCCTGGACCGGCACGTCTGGGCGGCGGCGGGCGGCGGCTCCGGCTGGATGGCGGGCGGCTCGTACCTGGTGGCCCGCCGCATCCGGATGCACATCGAGACGTGGGACCGTACGCCG
>NZ_JBIRAW010000023.1:0-160220 GCF_044326315.1 Actinomadura sp. 9N407
TCGCCCTATCGCGGCCCTGGAAAAGGCGAACACGCCACGAGTCAACGGAGGGAGCGGGGGCTGGTCTACAGGTAGAAGCCTGTTGCGGACGAGGGGGGCTGCTGGGTGGTGGGGGCCTTCTCGCCCTTGCGGAGGGCGACCAGCTCGGCGAGGGTGGCGCCGTCCGAGGCGATGTCGGCGTCGGGGGCCTCGCCGTCCAGCCAGGCGAGCGACTCGCCGCGGGTGAGCGGGCCCACCTCGATCTGCGCCAGGCAGCGGCCCGGGCGGACGATCGCCGGATGCAGGCGGGTCAGGTCCTCGTTCGTCGTGATGGCCACCAGGACGTCGCGGCCTTGGCCCAGCATCCCGTCGGTGAGGTTGAGCAGCCGGGACAGGCCCTGGCCGGTCGACTGCTTGGCCTCGCCGCGGATCAGCTCGTCGCAGTCCTCCAGGATGAGCAGCCGCCACCGGCGCTCCTCGTCCTCGTCCTCGCCGACCGCGACCTCCATGAGGTAGCTGGGCGTCCCGAACAGCGACTCGGGGTCGAGCACGCAGTCGGCCTGGCACCAGGAGCCCCAGGAACGTGCCAATGCCCGCAGCGCGGTCGTCTTGCCCGTACCGGGCGGGCCGTGCAGCAGCAGGAGGCGGCCCGCCACCTCGTCGCGGGTGAGGCTCATGACCTGGTCGAGCGCGTCGGCGACCGGGGCCGTGTAGTTGCGCCGGATCTCGGACCACGCGTCGGCGGAGATGGCCCGTTCGGTACGGACGGGGCCGTGCGGGCCCATGTGCCAGAAGCCCATCTCGACGTTGGTCTCGTCGGTCTTGGGCGGCTCGGTGGCGTCCCGTACGCAGTCGTCCATGACGGTCTCGGCCAGCGCTTCGGAGACCGCGGAGACCGCGACGTAGGCGGCGCCGTTCTTCCAGCGGTTGACGAGCAGCGTCCAGCCGTCGCCCTCGGCGAGCACCGCTTCCTTGCCGCGCTCGTGCGCGACGCGCAGCAGCCGCGCGTCGCCGGGGCGCAGCGGCGCGTCCGGCTTCACGTGCTCGAGGCGGGCGGACCGCGACCAGGGCTGCTCGCCGGACGCGAACGGGCGCAGCGACAGCACGTCCATCACGTCGGCGGGGGAGTTGTTGTCGCTGAGGTTGAACACCACCGGCAGCGCGGGATCGGCCCCGGGACCGGTGCCGTCCGGTGCCTCCGGCGGCCCGACGAGATGCAAGATCTCCTGCGGCCTCTCTCCCGACACGGTCATGACATTAATGATCAGGGGCGCCCAGGGGAGCGTCCACTGATTTAACCGTCCGTTCCCTTGGCCTTGCGGGCCTCGATCTCCTTGCGGTCCAGCTCCTCGGCCTCTTCGGGCGTGGGGGCCGTACCGCCGAGGTAGGCGGGCTGCCACCAGCGGTCGGCGCCGGTCGGCAGCACCGGGTACTCGCGCTGGGCCTTCTCCAGCAGCCCCGACAGCTGGGCGTGCAGGTCGCGGGTGACCTGGTCGTAGTCATCGCCGCGCTTGGGGTACATCGGCTCGCCGACCAGGATGGTGACCGGGATGCCGCGCTGCAGCAGCCGGCGCTTGCGGCCCTTGGTCCACAGCCGCTGCGGTCCCCACAGCGTGATCGGGATCAGTGGTACGTCGGCGGCGACCGCCATCCGCACCGCGCCGTTCTTGATCTCCTTGACGGTGAACGAGCGGCTGATCGTGGCCTCGGCGAACACCCCGATGATCTCGCCGGACTTCAGCGCGGTCAGCGCCGCCTTGTACGAGGCGGCGCCCGCCTGCCGGTCCACCGGAATGTGGTGCATGCCACGCATCAGCGGGCCGGCGATCCGGTTGTCGAAGATCTCCTTCTTCGCCATGAACCGCACCAGCCGGCCGGCCGGGTGGGCCGCGAGCCCGGCGAAGATGAAGTCGAGGTAGCTGACGTGATTGCTGACGAGCACCGCGCCACCGGTACGGGGGAGGCGCTCGGTTCCTTCAAGGCGGAACTTGATGCCGAGGGCCTTGAAGAGGCCCTGGGCCGCCTTGATCACCGGTGGGTACACGATTTCCGACATGGGAGCACGCTACCGGACCGTGGGCACCGCCCTACGGCGAGTCGCCCGCCGCCGCGAACGATCGCGCGGCGGGGCGTAACTCTGAGAAGGTGGACACCAGTGATCTGAACGCTCCGGTGAAGGGGGATGAGCATGGAACCGTTGGACGCGGCGGTGGACGTGCACGCGCTCATCCGGGACCTGCTGCCGGTCGTGGCGCCCAGCGCCTGGTTCGATCCCGGGACGTCCGAGGTGGTGCTTCCGGTCGGCCGTTCGGAGGCCCGCGCCTCCACCTGGACGGTGCTGGAGCGGTGCGCCCGCGAGCCCCGCGAGACCTGGCCGGGCGTCGTGGACGAGTGGGTCCGCGAGGTCGGCCACCGCGCGTTCCTGGCCGTCGGGGAGATGGAGCTGTTCGGCGACGTGCGCGAGCTGCTGCGGCTGCGGATCGTTCCCAAGCTCGCGCCGCGCGACCGGGAGGGCCTGGTCGTGGTCCCGGCGGGCGACCACTTCGACGCGATGGTGATGATCGAGCATCCGCGGTACGGCGGGCCGCTCACCAAGGCGCGCGCCGGCCTGCTGGGACTGCGCAAGCTCGGCTACGTGATGACCAACACCCATGACCGCGAGCTGGCCGACGTGTCGGTGCGCGACCAGCCGCTCCTGCCTGGCCGCGACGTCCGCGTGGTGACCAAGCCCGGCAGCCGCTACGTGTCCGCGCTGCTCAGCGAGGTGGAGCAGTTCCTGCCCGGCCCGAACGCGCACGGCGCCCTGGTCGGCGTCCCGTGCCACAGCACGCTGCTGCTGTATCCGATCACCTCCACCGCGGTGCTGGAGGTGCTGCCGGTCTTCGCCGACGTCGTCAAGGAGATGCACGCCGACGCCGAGGACCCGTGCGCGCCTGGGGTCTACTGGAGCCACGGCGAGCGCCGTCTCACGCCCCTGTCCGGTGCCCTGGACACGGCCGCGCCCCGCGAGTTCACCTCGCTGCTGCTGCGCCTGCCCGACCTTCCCTAGCGATTCCCAAGGCTTTAGGGAAGCTTCCAGTCCACGGGGGCCGCGCCCTGCTCCTGGAGGAGCTGGTTGGCGCGGCTGAACGGGCGGGAGCCGAAGAACCCGCGATCGGCCGACATCGGGCTCGGATGGGCCGACTCGATGCACGGAACGCCGGGCATGAGGGGCTTGAGGTTGCGGGCGTCGCGGCCCCACAGGATCGCCACCAGCGGGCGGCCGCGCGCCGCGAGCGCGCGGATGGCCTGCTCGGTGACCTCTTCCCAGCCCTTGCCGCGGTGCGAGGCGGGCTTGCCCGGCATCACCGTGAGGGACTTGTTGAGCAGGCAGACGCCCTGCCCGGTCCAGGGGGACAGGTCGCCGTTGGACGGCTGCGGGTGGCCGAGGTCGGTGCCGTACTCCCGGAAGATGTTGATCAGGCTGCCGGGCAGCGGCCGTACCTCGGGCGCGACCGAGAAGCTGAGCCCGACCGGATGGCCCGGGGTGGGGTACGGGTCCTGCCCGACGATCAGCACCCGGACGTCGTCGAACGGCTGGGTGAACGCGCGCAGGATGCGGTCGCCGGCGGGCAGGTAGCGGCGCCCGGCGCCGACCTCGGCGCGCAGGAAGCCGCCCATGGCCGTGATCCGGTCCGCGACCGGGTCCAGCGCCTTGGCCCAGCCCGCTTCGACGATCTCCGAAAGTGGTCGTCCCGTCATGACCGGTCAGCCTAATGCCGTGATCTTCCGGGCGGTCCCGGAACGGGCCTTGATCACGGCAGTGAAGTTATTTGACCAGAAGAGGTCGGAAAGTGTGGATCGCCGACCGGTGCGAGGGATCTCCCAGTTGAGCCCAGTGATACGTCCGGTTAAGTCGCTGTTACTTCCCTATTGCCCGCATTGACGTACCGTCCGGTATTTCATACCTCCTAGAGGAGACAGGCCGGCGTACTGAACGATTCACTCTGGGACGGACGAGTATGAGCCAGCTGACCACCGTTGACGCCACCTTCCTCAACGCCGAGACGAGCACCACGCACGCGCACATCGCGGGCCTGGGCATCCTCGACGCCGCCTCCCGGCCCGGCGGGCGGCTCACCGTCGCCGCCGTGGCCGATCTCGTCCGCGAACGCGCCCACCTGGCGGCGCTGCCCCTGCGGCAGCGCCTCGTCCAGGTACCCCTGAGCCTCGACCGCCCGTACTGGGAGGACGATCCCGGCTTCGATCCCGAGCGGCACATCTTCGAGATCGGGCTGCCCGCGCCCGGCGACGCGACCCAGCTGGCGAACGCGGTCGCGATGCTGCACGAGCGGCCCCTGGACCGCGGCCGCCCGCTCTGGGAGATGGTGCTGATCCAGGGGTTGGAGGGCGGTCGTACGGCCCTCTACGTCAAGGCCCACCATGCCGCCATCGACGGCGTGCTGGCCGCCGAGACGCTCGCCGCCTTGCTCGATCTGTCGCCCGAACCGCGCGAGTTCCCCGCCGACGACGCCGAACCTCAACGCGCGCCCGGAGCGCTCAGCATGTTCAGCACCGGGTTGCTCAAGGCCGCGGCGCATCCGCTGCGCAGCGTCCTGTCGATGGCGCGCACCGCCCCGTACCTCGACGAGATCCCCGGCGTCTCGCAGCTCCCCGGCGTCGGGCGGATGAGCCATCTGATGCAGGGCGCGCTGGGCCGCGAGGAGGTACCGAGGGCGCCCCGGGTCAGCGCGCCGCCCACCTCGTTCAACCTGCCGATCGGACGGCACCGCACGGTCGCGTACGGGGAACTGGACCTGGCCGACATCAAGGAGATCCGCAAGGGGCTCGGCGGCAGCGTCAACGACGTGGTGATGGCGCTGTGCGCGACCGCGCTGCGGCAATGGCTGGACAAGCGCGGCGAACTGCCGGACGGCCCGCTCGTCGTGGGCGTGCCGGTGTCGCTGCGCAAGGACGGCGGCGGCGGCGATCCCGGCAACCAGGTCTCGATCATGACCACGCCGCTGGCCACCCACCTGCCGGACCCGGCCGAGCGCTACGCCGCCGTACGGGGCGATCTGGATCTCGGCAAGCGGCGGTTCGTGGCCAGCTCGGGCAGCTGGCTGCGGGAGCTGACCGGCATCCTGCCCGCGCCGCTGATGGGGCCGATGGCCCGGATGGCGATGCAGGCGCTGCCCAGCCTGGACCTGCGCCCGATGAACCTGATCATCTCCAACGTGCCGGGCCCGCAGTTCCCGCTCTACCTGTGCGGGGCCCGGGTGCTCGGCTACTACCCGATCTCGGTGATCACCGATATCAGCGGCGGGCTCAACATCACCGTGTTCTCCTACGACGGCAAGGTGGACGTCGGCATCGTCGCCTGCCGCGACCTGGTGCCCGACCCGTCCGAGCTGATCGACCACCTCGCCGACGCGCTGGACGAGCTCAAGGCGCTCGCGAAGGCCTAGCGGCCCAATTCCTGTTGGTGCCGCCACGCCAGCCTCAGCGCGGCGGCACCGGCCGGCTGCATCGGGCCCGGGACCGTGCCGTCGAACGCGGCGAGCCTGACCCGCCCCTCGGCGTTGACGTCCACGAGCTCGCCGAAGAGCGCGCCGAACGTCGCGTCATCGACGACCGCGACCGTGAGCACGTCCACCGCGAACGTCAGCGGATCGACCCCCAGCCCGAGGCAGTGGACCCGGATCCGCCCCTCCCGGCGAGCGGCGCTGATGTCCCGATGGAACGGCCATGCCTCCTGGTCGAAGCCGGTCCCGTAGTCCTCGCTCGCGCCCAGCAGTTCCTCGCTGAACTCCCGGACCATGCACCGCCACAGATCCAGGTCCGCGTGCTCGTCCGCCAGGGGCTGGAAGACCCCGACGGGCATCACCTGATGCAGCCCGCCCGCGTGCGCGACCTTCTCCGGGTCGCGCCAGTGCAGTACGTACGAGCCGGACGTGGTGACGGTCAGCGTGGTGATGGCGACCAGCGCCGTACGGCGGGAGAGGTCGCAGGGATCCCCGACACGTCGCCTTAGGGGCAGCCCAGGAGTCTCGGCCGCGAGTTCGTGCGCGGCGGCCTCGCCTACGTTCACCGCATCGAAGTAGCGGCCGGGGCCGAAGGACAGCGTGCCTGCCTTCAGGTCCGCGTCGAGCAGCCGGTAGCTGGGACGGTCCTCGAAGATTCTTGGAGGCGCCAAGGCCGCCAGTGCCTCCGCGTACGTGCGGTAGCCCGGCGGGAGACCTTCTGTGGGGTCGGCCACAGCGGGAGGTTCAGGACGAGGATTCCAGTCGAGCCGTACCGACTCCAAGGGGAGCGGCTCGTCCGGGACCCACTCGGGCCGGGTCAGCAGAGGAGTCCCCTCTACGCGAAGCAGGTCGGGATAATGCCGGCTCGCGGACTGTCCCAGTGCGTGCCGGTTCGCGTTGAGGTGCCCGCAGACCTCGCGCCACCGGTTCTCGTGCCACCTGGAGTCGCCGACATCACCCTGCTCGATGGAACGAGCCATATCCGACCTCGCATATCGTCGTATGACGTGCCTGACGATCCGCCCTCCCCCAGCAAGCCCCCCGCGACATCCCGGGCCCCCAAGCTCGCCTGGGTGCTGTGGTCGGTCGGCATCCTCGCCTACATCGTGGCCATCCTGCACCGCACCTCGTTCGGTGTCGCCGGGCTCGACGCGTCCGACCGGTACGGCGCGTCCGGCGGGATGCTGGCCTCGTTCACCGTGCTCCAGCTGCTCGTCTACGCCGGGCTCCAGGTCCCGGTAGGGCTGCTGCTGGACCGGATCGGGCCGCGCTGGATGGTCGCCGGCGGCGCGCTCCTCATGGCCGCGGGGCAGGCGCTGCTGGCGTTCTCCAACGACATGGCGGGCGCCGTCGCCGCCCGGGTCATGGTCGGCGCGGGCGACGCGATGACGTTCATCAGCGTGCTGAGCATCGTGACGATGTGGTTCCCCGCGCGGCAGATCCCGGTGGTGACGCAGCTCACCGGACTGCTCGGCCAGCTCGGCCAGATCCTGAGCGCGGTCCCGATGGTGGCGCTGCTGCACGGCCCCGGCTGGACGACCGCGTTCGGGTCGGCCGCCTCCCTCGGCGTGCTGGTCGGCGTGCTCGCGCTGGCCTTCCTCCGGAACGGTCCACCCGGAGCCGCGCGTCCCGCCCCGCCGTCGCTGCGCGAGGTGGGCGGCAACCTCGTCGCCTGCTGGCGGCACCCCGGCACCCGGCTCGGGCTCTGGACCCACTTCGTCACGCAGTTCTCGGCGAACACGTTCGCGCTGATGTGGGGCTTCCCCTACCTGGTCTCCGGCCACGGCCTGTCGCCGGGCGCCGCCAGCACGCTGCTCACCGTCTTCGTGCTCACCACCATGGTGTCCGGGCCGATCATCGGGCAGCTGGTCGCCCGGCATCCGCTGCGCCGCTCCTGGCTGGTGCTCGGCATCGTCGGCCTCATGATCACCGCCTGGACGGTCACGCTGGCCGTACCGCCGCCCGCGCCGACCTGGCTGCTGGTCGCGCTGGTGCTGTGCGTGGCGCTGGGCGGCCCCGGCTCCATGATCGGCTTCGACTACGCCCGGACGTTCAACCCGCCGTCCCGGCAGGGCACGGCGACCGGCATCGTGAACGCGGGCGGCTTCGTCGCGGCCCTCGTCGCGATCCTGCTGATCGGTCTCGTCCTGGACGTGATGTCCCCGGGCCGCGAGTTCACCCCCGAGGCGTTCCGCGCGGCATGGACCGTTCAGGCCCTGCTGTGGGCCGTCGGGCTCGTGGGCGTCCTCCGTACCCGGAAGCTGGCGCGCCGCGTCTACCCGGGGAACCTCAGCTCCAGCGTGCAGCACTTGGGACCGCCGCCCGCCTTGCGCAACTCGGAGAGGTCCACCGGTACGGGGTCGTAGCCGTGCCGCCGCAGCGTCTCGATGAGCCCGGTCGCCTCGGCGTTGATGACGACGTTGCGGCCGTCGCAGACCGCGTTGAGGCCGAGCACCGCCGCGTCGCGCTCGCCCGCGATGACGGCGTGCGGGAACAGCCGTTCCAGCACCGCGCGGCTCCCGGGGGAGAAGGCGCCCGGGTAGTACGCGACGTTGTCGTCGCCGAGCGGGAACAGGGCCGTGTCCAGGTGGTAGAACCGCGGGTCGACCAGGCGCAGCGTCACCACCGGGCGGCCGAGGAACTCCTGGGCCTCCTGGTGGGCGGCGAGATCGGTACGGAACCCGGTCCCGGCCAGGATGATGTGGCCGAGCGTCAGGAAGTCGCCCTCACCCTCGTTGGTGTGCAGCCCTTCGAGGACCTCGGCGAAGCCGTTGCTCCGCAGCCACTCCACGTACGCCAAAGCCTCGGCCGCACGCTCGGGGTAGGCGAACCGCGCCCCGTACACCCGGCCGCCGACCACCAGCGCGCCGTTGGCGGCGAAGACCATGTCGGGCAGGCCCTCGATCGGGTCGATCAGGCTGACCTCGTGCCCCAGCGTGATGTACGCGGCGCGCAGCGCCTCCCACTGCTCGACGGCCAGCGCGGCGTCGGCGCCGGTCTCGGGGTCCATCCACGGGTTGATCGCGTACGTGACGGCGAAATGCTCCGGGCGGCACATCAGGTAGCGGCGCTTCAGCGCGGTACGGACGGGCGGCGCGGTACGGACGGGCCGGGCGGTCGGCTCCATCGCCGGCGACACGGTCATGGGCGCTCCTGGTCAATGATCGATCATCTGCCTGAACGATCGAAAGCCTAGAAGCCGCGGCGCCCGGATCACAGCCGCCGACATTGCGCTGACCTGGTAGTTCGTTGCTTTCACGGTCGCGGGACGGCGATTCGTTGCGCGGTCCCGCGACCGGTGCGAAAGCGGGACCGTCACATGTTGATCATGTGGCCGGCCAGTCCGTGCACGGCCTCCTTCATGGCCTCGCCCAGCGTCGGGTGCGCGTGCACGTTGCGGGCCACCTCGTGCACGGTGAGGTCCCACTGCTGGGCCAGGGTCAGCTCCGGCAGCAGCTCGGTGACCTCCGGGCCGATCAGGTGCGCGCCGAGGATCTCGCCGTACTTGTCGTCGCTGATCACCTTGACGAAGCCGTCGCCCTCGCCCATCCCCAGCGCCTTGCCGTTGGCGCTGAACGGGAACTTGGCCACCTTGACGTCGAAGCCCTGCTCCTTGGCCTGCGCCTCGGTCCAGCCGAAGCTGGCGATCTGCGGCTGGCAGTACGTGGCGCGCGGGATCATCACGTACTCGAGCGCCATCGTCTCGGCCTCGGCGATGGACTCGGCGGCGACGATGCCCATCGCCTCGGCCGCGTGCGCCAGCATCAGCTTGGCGGTCACGTCGCCGATGGCGAAGATGTTCGGAACGGACGTGCGGCAGTAGCCGTCGATGTCGATGGCGCCGCGCTCGGTCAGCCGGACGCCGGTCTTCTCGAGCCCGTACCCCTCGACGTTGGGCTGGAAGCCGATCGCCTGGAGGACCTTGTCGGTCTCCAGGACCTGCTGGTTCCCGTCCTTGCCCGTGACGGTGACCTTGACCTTGGGGCCGGAGTCGTCGATCGAGTCGACCCGGGTCGAGGTCAGCACGTCGACGCCGAGCTTGCGGTAGCGCTTGGCCAGCTCCTTGGACACGTCGGCGTCCTCGTTGGGCACCATGCGGTCGAGGAACTCGACGATCGTCACCTTGACGCCGTAGTTGTGCAGCACGTACGCGAACTCGACGCCGATCGCGCCCGCGCCGGCGATGACGATGCTCTCGGGCAGGTCGGCGCTGAGGATCTGCTCCTCGTAGGTCACGACCCGTTCCGACAGGGAGGTACCGGGCAGCAGCTTGGTGTGCGCGCCGGCGGCGATGATGCAGTTGCCGAAGGTGACGGTCTCGGTGCCGCCGTCGGTCCTGGCGACCTGCAGGGTGTTGGGGTCGGTGAACGTACCGCGCCCGTCGAATGTGGTGATCTTGTTC
This sequence comes from Actinomadura sp. 9N407, assembly GCF_044326315.1. NCBI lineage: Bacteria > Bacillati > Actinomycetota > Actinomycetes > Streptosporangiales > Thermomonosporaceae > Actinomadura > Actinomadura sp. 9N407. The sequence goes on from NZ_JBIRAW010000023.1 coordinate 9,886, forward strand.
TTCTTCATCAGGAACTGGACGCCCTTGACGAGCTTCTCCGAGACCTCACGGCTGCGCTGGAACGCCTTGCCGTAGTCGAAGGAGACCGGCCCCTCGGCCTTGATCCCGTACTTGTCGGCCTCATGGGTGAAGATGTGGGCCAGCTCGGCGTTCCGCAGCAGCGCCTTGGAGGGGATGCAGCCCACGTTCAGGCAGACCCCGCCCCAGAACCGCTCCTCGATGATCGCCGTCTTCAGCCCGAGCTGTGCCGACCGGATCGCGGCGACATATCCACCCGGGCCCGAGCCCAGGACCACGACGTCAAAGTGATTGCTCATTCTTAGGACGATATTCCGCGGTGGGCGGTGCTCGCATCCCGACCGGCCCGTACGGGCGGCCGTACCCGGCGGGCGCGCCGGGCGGCGGGACACGATCAGTGACGGAAAGCCCTTGATGGAGGCTTCTTCGTCACATGCTGTTAGGCTCAGGGAGGCCCCACATGCCCGCCGACCGAGTTAGGGGCGCGCCTGTGGCGCGAAACTCAACCCGTCCAGGAACATGCCGAGCCGGTCACACCGTTCATGAAGAGCACGGTGTTCATGAAGTGCCAGTGTTCATGAAGAGCCGGGCGGGCACCGGACGAACGTACGCCCCGCGAGCCCGCCGAACACGACCGCGGAACCCTGAGGAACGGGCTGCCCTCGTACGCCCGCACTCGGACCAGGCCCGGGCCACCGCGTGCAGGACCCGGGCCGTTGGACGGCCGTTGGACGACCCGGGCCGTTGAAGACGAAGTAGGGAGGAATGGCGAGTGAGGATCCCCAAGCGCGTCAACGCCGTCCTGGACCGGGCGGAGCGACACGCCGGCGCACTCCTGGCGGTGATCGTCCTGGTGGCCGCCGCCCTGGCGGCGATGTGGGTACCGCTGCTCGCCGGGTTCATCCTCGGGATCGCCTTCGGCGGTTTCGCCGTCCATGTGCGGATGAGCAAGCGGATCGCCAGGTCGCGCCGGGAGATCGACGACCTGCTGCGCGAGAACGGCGGGCTGCGGCACCGCTACACCGTGCTGGCCAGCGGCGTGATCACCCGCGAGGCGCAGGTGACCCAGGCGCTGGTGGCGATCCCCGAGTACGAGCCGAACGAGGACCCGCAGCGCACCCAGGCACTCCCGGCCCTCTTCGACACCGAGGCCGACGAGGCCATCGAGGCCGTCGAGGCCGTCGAGCCGGACAAGGCCGTCGAGTCGGATAGGGCCGCCGAGGCGGACAGGCCTCGCCAGGCCGACAGGGCCCGTAAGGCGGGCAGGGCTCGCAGGCCGGCCAAGAACGGCAAGGCCGCCGACGGTGACGAGGAAGCCGATGACGGCTCCACGTCCGATACCGCCGACCTGGCCGAGATCCGGCAGGCCAAAGCGTCCTAGGGACGAGCGGTCTTAGGGCGGGCGGCGGTGAAGTTGGTCGGCTTTCCCGCGGGCCCCAGCGGTCGCAGCGAGCCGTTGACGTAGACCTTGGCGGCGCTCGCGTCGCTCAACTCGACGTCCAGTCGCGGATCGCCGAAGCGGACGGTCCTGCCGCGCGGCAGCCGTTCCTTGAGCAGGACGGCGCCGTCCGCGCGGCGCACCTTGACGTCGCACGCGGGGCCGGTCACGGCGATCACCAGCGTCTCCGCGCGGCCGATCGGCGCCGACCGGGCCCCGTTCGGTACGGGCACGGCGGTACGCCCCGGGCCGCCGGTCGGCGGTACCCCGGCGACGGCGAAGACGGTCGCGCCCGCTCCGGCCAGGAGGGCGACCAGGACGGCCACGTGAACGCCCGTCCGGCGGTGGTTCTCCGGTCCCTGCCGCTCCCGCGCGCTCGTGTGTCGTCCCATCAAGGGCACATTAGTGACCTTGATGGGATTTATCGTCATTTCTAGTCGAATTGATCGTCCGGACGGCCCGGTCGCCATGATCTTCCCGGCGTTAGGTCACCCGTTCTCGGGGGACAGCTACCGGCATGTCGTTGAAGGACGATCCCGTGTCCGACGGTCCGGGAAAGGGCGAGGACCAGGAGGCTCCCCCGTCCCCGGCGACGGTCCGCAAGGCCGTCGTCGCCTCGGCGATGGGCAACGCGATCGAGTGGTTCGACTTCGGGGTGTTCAGCGCCGGTGTGATCACCTCGATCGTCGGCACCGTGTTCTTCCCGCCGGACGAGGGCGGCAGCGCCACGCTGCGCTCGTTCGCGCTGATCGCGGCGGCCTTCATCGCCCGCCCGTTCGGCGGGATGTTCTTCGGCCCGCTGGGCGACCGGATCGGGCGCAAGCGGGTGCTGGCCATGACGATCATCCTGATGTCGGGCTCCACCTTCGTGATCGGCATCCTGCCGGGCTACGCGACGATCGGGATCGCGGCGCCGCTGGCACTGCTGGCCGTACGGCTGGTGCAGGGCTTCTCCACCGGCGGCGAGTACGGCGGCGCGGCGACGATGATCGCCGAGTACGCGCCGACGGAGAAACGCGGGTTCTACGGCAGCTTCCTGGAGCTCGGCACGCTGTCGGGCTACGTCGCGGGCGCCGCGCTGGTGCTGGGCTTCGATGTCGTGCTGAGCCACGAGGCCATGCACTCCTGGGGCTGGCGCATCCCGTTCCTCATCGCGCTGCCGCTGGGCATCGTCGGCCTGTACGTGCGGACCCGGATCGAGGACACCCCCGCGTTCCAGCACATGGAGGCGGCCGGCGAGACGTCCAAGGCGCCGCTGCGCGAGACGCTGCTGCACGCCTGGCCGATGATCCTCAAGCTGATCTGCATCGTGTTCCTGCTGAACGTCGCCGACTACACGCTGCTGACGTTCATGCCGTCCTATCTCACCGCGTACCTCGGCGTCCCCGAGGTACGGGCGCAGCTGATCACGATCGGCGTGGAGCTGGCGATGATCGCCGTGATCATCCCGCTGGGTGCCTGGTCGGACCGGATCGGGCGAAAACCGCTGCTGATCACGGCCGCGGTCGGGTTCGTCCTGCTGAGCTGGCCGGCGTTCGCGTTCATGCAGTCGGAGCGGGCGCTGGGCGTCGCGGCCGGCTACGCCATGATCGGCGGGATGCTGGTGCTGATGCTGGCGGTGATCGGGTCCACGTTCCCGGCGATGTTCCCGACCAAGGTCAGGTACGGGGCGTTCGCGATCGGCTACAACATCTCCACCTCGCTGTTCGGCGGGACGTGCGCCGTGCTGGTGGGATGGCTGATCAAGGTGACCGGCTCCAACTACATCCCGGCCTACTACCTGATGCTGGCCGGGCTGGTGGCCATCGGCCCGCTGCTGGTGATCCCCGAGACGGCGGGCGTCCCGATCGAGCAGGCCGGACGCGAGGACGCCCCGAAACGGGTGGGTTCCGGGGCGTCCAGGGACGGGTGAGTCCTGCCGTTCGTCGGGCGTTCGTCGAGCCCGCTCAGCGGCGGGCGAAGCGCTTACGGGACCAGGCGGCCAGAGTGGCCGATATCGCCAGGCCGACGCCGGTCTCGAGCAGCAGTGCGGTCCATACGGTTGTCACTCTGGTTCCTCCCCTCGGATGCGCCGGGCCCATGCGCCGGGCCCGATCCTCACTTAGCGCAACTCCCATGATGCGGTCAGGGATTTCCTCCTCAGGCCAATCAGGCACGTGACCTCAGTCACTTCAATCCCCGTTGACCTGGGGCTAAACCGGCGAGAACGCAAAATCACTGGTCATCGCCCTGATCGGCGTCTCGGTCCGGACGGGCGGCTCGGACGCGAGCATGCGGGTGGCTGTCTATTCGATCATACGTTCGACTACAGTGGTGCCGTGCAGCCGACCCGCCGTGAGCATGTGCCGTTCCTGTGCCCTCGGGGCCACCGGCTGGCCCCTGGGCGCGTCATCGTCGGCTGGTCGCCCTGCATGTGCCCGCCCTGCGCCGGACGCGGTCGCGGGCTGCGCGGTCACCGCACCTATCTCTGCCTGAGCTGCAAGGACGAGCATGTGACCACGATGTGCTACGAGCCGTACCACGTCCGGGGCGAGGGCACCGCGTACCGCTGGCCCTGACCGGAGGCGGGTGGCCCTAGTCGGCGGCAGGCCGGTCTAGCGTGCCTGCGCGGTTTGTGGCGGAGGCCATGCCGAGCCAGGTGTGCGGGTTGCCGGCCCAGCACCAGCCGAGCTTGGGCGCGTTCTGGCTGATCCAGATCGCCGGCACCCGGCGGTCTCCGGAGCGCGATCCGCCCAGCGAGAAGCACTTGTTCTTGGCCAGGACGGCGGGGAACTGGGTGACCAGCGCGATGCCCTCCTCGATGGTCAGCAGGGTGCGGCCGCGCCCGGCGATCGCCGCCATCGCGTCGTTCGGTACGGCCCCGCAGAACTCCTCGCCGCGCTCGATGCCGAAGAGCAGGTAGGCGCGGGCGTCGGGGAGGTCGACCTCCTTGGTGGCGACGAAGTCGGTGATCTCTCCCTCGGCGTAGTTCCGGTCGATGATCCCGGGCTTGTCCTTCCTGGCGAGCGTCGTCCGGGCGATGGTCTCCGCGATCGGAGCCAGCTCGCGTGTGACCACCAGGACGAACGGGACCGAGCCTTCGGCCGGCGGCTCCGGCTCGCCGCCGCGCTCGATCGCCGTCGCGCGCAGCGGGGCCAGCAGTGCGGTGAACTCCGCCTCGCCGAGCCCGGCCAGGTGGTGGTAGCCCTTGCCGATCAGCGTCCCGGCCTGCCGGTCGAACTCGCCGCCCACGTCGAACCCGTTGAGCGTCAAAGCGCCTCCATGTCGGTGGTGTCCTGTCCGGGATGCCCGGTGTAACTCTGTACAGCATACAGAGTACCGAATCCATTCCCGGTCCGCGAGGATCGCGATCCGCCCGGGTGCGGTTCCCTTGTGCTCCTCCGCTAGCCTCGCCGCGTGGTGCCCCTACGCAGCAGGCTGGCCGACGGCCGCGAGATCCTCTACTTCGACGAGAAGCCCGGCCGCGTTCCGGTGCCCGATCCGCGCCCCCTCCCGGCCACCGAGCCGCTCTGCGAGACCCGGCGCGATCCCCTCACCGGCGACTGGGTGACGGTCACCGCCCACCGCAACACCCGTACGTTCCTGCCGCCGCCGGACCAGTGCCCCCTGTGCCCGGGCGGTCCCGCCTCGGAGGTCCCCGACGCGTCGTACGACGTCGCCGTGTTCGAGAACCGCTTCCCGTCCTTCTCCTCCCGAACGCCCGGCGTAGCGTCCACGGTCGACGGCCAGGAACTGTTCGCGCGCGCGCCCGGCAACGGCCGCTGCGAGGTCGTCTGCTTCACCGACGACCACGACTCGTCCCTCGCCCTGCTGCCGGTCTCCCGCGTCCGTACGGTCATCGAAGCCTGGGCCGAACGCACCGCGGCCCTGTCCGCTATGCCGGACATCAAGCAGGTCTATGTGTTCGAGAACCGTGGCGTCGAGATCGGGGTGACACTCCACCATCCGCACGGCCAGATCTATGGGTATCCGTTCGTCACGCCCCGGACCGAACGCATGCTCGCCATGGCCTCCGCGCACCAGGGCGACCTCTTCGCCGACGTTCTGGCCGCTGAGCACGCCGCAGGTACGCGCATCATTCACCGGGGCGAGTACTGGACCGCCTTCGTTCCGGCCGCCGCCCGCTGGCCCGTCGAGGTCCATCTCATGCCGCACCGCCACGTACCGGACCTCGCAGGCCTCACCGCCGCGGAACGCGACGAACTGGCCTTCGTCTACAGCGACCTCCTCCGCCGCTGCGACGCCCTCTACGACACCCCGCTCCCGTACGTGGCGGCCTGGCACCAGGCCCCGGTGGACGCGCGCGACCTGGTCCGGCTGCACCTCCAGCTCTTCTCCGTACGGCGCGCCCAGGACAAGATCAAGTACCTGGCCGGCTCCGAATCCGGCATGGCCGCCTGGATCAACGACGTCCCGCCGGAGGACATCGCCCGCTTCCTCCGCAACGGGTGATGGCGTCCGGTTTGCCATAACGGGAGAGGCCGGTGGTGTTACGGCATACGACGCACGGTCAGAGTTAAGGGAGACCAGCGGACAAGCCCGGCAAAAGGAGGGCATCAGCATGGCTCACGGACTCACGGCCCTGGGTGACTTCTCGTGCCGAGCCACTGCCATCGATCTCGGCAGCGCGATGATGCGGATGTACGTCGAAGGCCGCGGCATCGTCGCCAGCGAACCGTCCGCCATAGCCCGCGCCGACGACACGGGGCGGATGCTGGCCACCGGCACCTCGGCGCTCGCGCTGGCGCACCGGGAGTGCGGCGTCCGGCTGATCCACCCGATCCGCAACGGCGTCCCGGCGGAGACCGGCGAGACCGAGGACCTGCTGCGCTACCTGCTGCGCACCCACCACCGGCGCCGCTACATGTCCAAGCCGCGGATGGCCGTCACGGTGCCCAGCGTGATCAACCAGGTCCAGTTGGGCGCCGTACGGACCGCCGCGTTCGCCGCCGGAGCCCGCCAGCTCACCCTCATCCCCACCCCGATCGCCGCCGCCGCCGGCGCGGGCCTGCCGTCCCACGGCGAGGACGTGGCGATCGTGGCCGACATCGGCGCGCACGTGACCGACGTCGGCGTGGTCCTGTCCGGCGAACTGCTGACCGGGCACATCGCCCTGGTCGGAGGCTCCACCATGGACGAGGCCATCGCCGCCTACGTCCGCCGAGAGTACGGCCTCATCATCGCGCCCCTCGCCGCCGAGACCGTCAAGCTCGCCGTCGGCACGGCCACGGTGCCGCGGGAGGACCGCCGTACGCTCGTCCACGGCAAGGACCGCGACACCGACCTGCCCCGTACGGTGGAGGTGTCGTCCGCCGACATCCACGCGGCCATCTCGACCTCGCTGGACGCCATCGTCCGCGCGGTCCGTACCGCAGTGGCCGCCGCCCCACCGGAGATGGCAGGGCACTTCTTCTCCTCGGGGATCACTCTCACCGGCGGCGGCGCCCGCCTGGCAGGCCTGGACGAACTGATCCGTACCGGCACCGGCCTGCGTGCCCGCGTCGCGGAGAACGCCGCCGAGGCCACCGTGCGAGGAGCCGCCAGCCTCCTGCGTCCCATCAAGGGCTTCGAGTCCAACCGGCTCCCGCCCCTGGGCCACCGCCGCCGGGCCCTCGCCCGCCACTGACGAACCCTGTTCGGAGTAGGCCCGACCCAGTGTCGGCCAAGGAACGCGTTGTCCAAGGAATGCGTTGGCCAAGGAATGGGCAAGACACCACGTCGAACGGCACATCGCCTCTGAACGCGACCCTTGGTGACCGTAAGGTCCGCTGGCATGCGCGTGTTGAAAAGACGCTGGAAGGTCGGCGTGGCCGCCGGAGCGACCGCTGTAGCGGCGACCTCGGTGGCTTGGCCCGGGGGCACCGGGACGGCGGCCGGCACCACTGAACGTGGCGCCGGCTGGGTCCTGGTGGCGCAGGAGGGCTTCGACCGGCCGCTGAAGGTGGACGGGGCCCCGTGGCGGCGGGATCCCCACGGGCCGCGCAGCCCGTGGCATGTCGACGCGTTCGACGATGACGGCGAGGCCTGGAAGAAGATCAGCGGACCGCTGTTCGAGCGCCGGCTCGCCGAGCTGAACGTGTTCCGCAAGCGCGTCGCGTTCGGCAGCGAGGGATGGCTGACCGCCGAGGTCGCGGCCGTCGACAAGGACCGGAACGGCCGTCCCGACTCGCGGCCCGGCCTGTCCACCGCGGCACTGCCGGACGGGCAGAAGGTCGCGCGGATCTCGGAGCCGAGCTGGGACGCCGGGGTCCTGATCCGCCCCAGCCGCCCGCTGCCGCCGCGCTACCGCGTGGAGATGACGCTGCGCGGCATCGACTTCGGCGGTGAGCGCGGCGGCCGCTTCGACTACGACGGCAAGCACAACGGCTACACCAGGGAGCCCTGCAAGACCCGGTACCCGTGGACGTTCCAGGGCGCGCTGCCCGGCAAGACGCGCTGCGAGTATCCCGACGTGACGCGGGAGAACGGGTTCTACTACATGACGATCCTCGACTACCCGACCCCCGCGCCGCACGGCAATCCCGGCATCCACTACCGGCGCAAGGTCATCATGGACGGCTACTACAGCGACGACGACCGCTGGAAGAACGCGGGCACCTGCAACCCCAAGACCGGCCGGATCTACCGGACGTTCGACGGCACCTTCAACGGCGTCAACGCGCTGTTCGCGCGCGGCGACAAGTTCCGCGAGGCCGCCAACAACAACATCAGCAACGAGTACTACATCAAGTCCGCCTGCGGGAACGTCTCCATGGACGAGTCGTACGGGCCGGGCGGCCGATTCCAGGGGCACCTCACCAGCGCCGAACTGCGGCCCGAACTCCTGCCGAAGGCCGCGTACCGGTTCGCCGTGGAACGTGACCGCTCCGGGTACACGCTCGAGATGAGCGGCCCGTTCCTGCACACAGGGCAGACCACGTTGCGCGCCCACCACAAGTTCGTGGAGGACGGCCGCCCGATCTGGCACTACAACCAGACACCCGGCGAGTACGACGGCCGATTCGACCGCAAGCTCGTCCACAAGGGCCCCGCCGGAACGTACACGACCGAGCACGCCTGGCCCAAGGGCTCGGCCTACCCGGACTCGTTCATCATCGGCGACCCGCACCTGAACTACTACGAGGGGTCGGCGTACGTCGATGACATCCGCCTGTACGTTCCGAAAGGCGACGGATAGCGCGGGTTATTCCGCGGGCAGCGAGGCGTACAGGTCGATGCCGTTGCCGTCGGGGTCGAGCACGGTGGCGTAGCGCATGCCCCAGAACGCGTCCCACGGTTCCTGGACGCCGGTGTGGCCCGCACCGGTCAGCTCGGCGTACTTGGCGTCGACCTCGGCCGGGGCGGAGAACTGGAAGGCCAGGAAGTTGCGCGGGTCGCCCGTCGGACGGCTCCAGCCGTTGGTCTGCGTGCTGCCGCGGAACTTCTCGGTGTCCAGCATGACGTGCAGCCCGTTCGGCAGGTCGCAGCCGGCGTGGTCCGGGTACGTCGGGTCGACCGTGAACTCCACGCCGAGCCGGCCGTAGAAGGCGATCGCCGCCTGGATGTCGGACACCACGATGTCGATCGAGTTCAGTGTCGCGTTCATGATGGCTCCTCTTCGTTCGCCGATGGACGCCGGGGCCGTTCGGCCCCTTCACCCCCAAGACGAACGAGCGCCGGCCCGATCCGACACCTCGCACAGAATTCTTCAGACCCGCCGGGAGCCGTCAGTCGAGGCGGGTGGGGTCGCCTCTGGTACGGGCGAGTCGGGCCTGCTCGTGAAGGTCGATCGCGTCGCGGACCTTCGTCGCCGCGCGGAGCAGTGTGCCGGGCTCGCGGTCCTGTGCCAGGTGCGTGATGGCATAGAGAGGGACGCAGATGCCCGGGAAACCTATCGGGGTGTTGGCGCGCACCATCGGTACGTTGTCCAGGTAACCGGGCTCATCGGAATGCCGGTAGATCCAGTGGGACGGCCAGGTGCGCAGGATGGTCTCGCCGATGTACCGGACGGCGTCTTCGACGAATTCGTCATCGGCGCGCACCGAGTCGCCATCGGAGAAGCGTTCCAGGATCTGCGCTTCCAGGACCGGCAGGGAAGCCGGCGTGAAATCGAGGCCGGCGGGACGCCGGCGTTCCAGGGCGGTGTCCATGCCGGCCAGCCAGTCGTCCAGGAACCGGCGCGCCGGCTCGCCCATGCGCGCTCGGTCGTCTTCGACGTACCAGGCGGTCGTGCCGGGGGTCGCGGTGATGACGGCGTCGGCTGGGCCGGTGTAGCCCCAGTGGTCCAAGGGCAGGCCGAACTCCTCGCGCAGCATTCGTCCCTGCTCATGGGTGAGGAGGACGTACCAGCCGCTGGCGGCGCCGTCGTCGGTCTCGACATGGAAGAAGTCCCGGTGGTCGGATGGCGCGAGGTCGCCGAAGTTCTCGGCGATCGTGAGCAGATCCACGTAACGGGGCGACAGGTGTTCCAGGCTCCACCAGATGGAACGGCCGTTGCGGCGGAAATGCAGGTAGGGCACACCGTCGACGTCCACCATCTCGATGTCGTCGATCGTCACCGAGCCGCGGGAGCAGGCCGCGGCGTCCTCCAGGATCCCCCGGTAGGCCTCCTCCAGGTCGTCCACCTTGTCGGGAACGTAGGCGGCGATGGGAAGGTCATGGAGGATGGCGAGGAGTTCACCGGGATCGGTCTCCTCGTCGGGGTCCTTCGACCAGGAGCGCACGCGGACCAGAGCGTCCTCGGCCTCCGCGGGAGTGAGTGCGCCAAGCCTTTCGAGGCCGTCGGTCAGGGCTCGGTACGTTCGCGGCATGCCGGCAGCATGGCACAGGGGTCGGTCGATCCATGAGCGGAACGAATCGCTCCGTTCTGTCATGGCGAGACGCGGGCCCGGCCGGTGATCGGGGTCGAGTGATCACCGGCCGGGTGACCGGGTGGGACGGTCAGCGGCGGTACTGGTGCCGTACCTCGGCGGCGGTCGCGGGACGGTCCAGGAAGATCAGCGTGTCCATCCGGCAGTCGCAGGGGTTCTGCTCCCGGGTGTTCTGCGGGAAGCTTCCGCCGATCTTGATGCCGCGGGGGTCGGAGGCGGTGGTGAGGTCGGGTTCGGGCGGGCCTTCGACCGCCCACGGGTCGTCGTCGCGGGTGTAGAAGCCGGCCAGCGGCTTGCCGTCCTTGTAGAGGGCCATCGTTCCGTTGTCGAAGTCGAACGTCGCGGCCAGGTGGACCCAGGCGCCGGTCGGCAGGATGGACTGCCAGTCCTCACTGGCGGCGAAGGTCTGCGAGGCGGCGCCGTCCACCCGGCGGCCGAGCGCGACCAGGCGCAGCTCGCCGTCGACGTTGATCAGCTCCAGCAGCGCCCGGACGTCGTGTCCCTGGGACGTACCGGTCAGGACGCCCGCGAGGCCGACCGCGTTGAAGAAGTCGCCCGGGTCGGGGGTGGTGGAGTTGGGCTTCGGGTTGGTGCCGGTCATCTTGAACCAGCCCATGACCGTGGCGCCGCTCGCGGCGTTGTACGCGCTGAGCGAGGGCACCCCGGTCGGGGAGTAGACGCCCGCCTTCCAGTCGTCGTTGCCCGCGAGGGTGGGGTTGACCTGCTTGAGCTGGAGGGCGTTCCCCTTGCGGCCACGTTCGCGGACGCGCATCGCGTCGCCGCCGTTGACCAGGTCCAGGTCCGTACCGGAACGGCCACGGTCGCGTTCCTGGGCCGGATTGCCCTGTACGGGATGGTCGAAGTCGTAGTAGGCCACGAGGTTGGGTCTGAGGGTCGGGAAGACGTTCGGGCCATGACCCGGGCTCTGGGCCTGGGCCGGAACGGCGGCGAGCGAGGCCCCGAGCAGGGCGGTGAGCAGCACCGCAGGGACGCGACGAACGATCATCCTCGGCTCCCGGGGGCTCGGGTGGCGGTGACCGTCAGGGCGCGGAGGCTGCCTGTGTTGTCGAACGAGCCGAAGCCGACCCGGCCGGAGTCGAACGTGGTGTCCACGGCCGTCATCAGCGGGTGCCTCGCGCCGTCCACGTACACGCCGATCTCGCCGGTACCGGCGCAGTGCTTGACTCGGACGTCGTGCCAGCCGGCGTCCTTGATCGCGGGTGGGGCGCCCTGCGAGCGGTTGGCGTTCCACTGCCCGTCGATGCGCACCCGGTCCGCGCCGTTCACGGCGAAGATCCCGTTGTGCGGGTAGATCTTGTTGTCGCTGGACAGATGGGCGTAGTAGAAGTGCGTGTCGTCCCGGTAGCCGAAGACGACGATCACGTCCCGGTTGCTCACCTCGACCGGGGTGTCGAGCCTGACCTCGGCCCGGATGTCGGTGGAGCCCAGCTCGGGTCCCTTCTTGAGCACGGCGTACTCGAACGGGCGCCGCGGGCCTGGACGGGCCTCGCCCGCCTCGGCGAGCACGACCTCACGGCCGGGGAAGCGCCACTTGGACGGGGTGACGGGAGCCCAGTCCTCGGCGGCCGTCGCGTTGCCGACCCGTACCGGCGAGGTCGTGCAGTCGGCGAAGGTCCGGGTGCCGACGATCTTCCAGATTTTGCCGTTGGCCTTGGCCACCAGGTACGGCTCGCCCTTGACGTCCATGCCGAACCGCAGGTCCACGCGATCGTCGCCGGCGAGTTCGCGCATCGTGACGGGCCTGCCCGTGGTGTCGTACGCGGTGAACTGGTTGATCTGCGCGCGCTTCTGGCCGGCGGGGTCGCGCTTCATCTCGCGCTCTTCGGTGTAGAAGAGGCGGCCGTCCACGATGTCGGTGAACAGGTACTTGCCGCGCAGTGCGGGCAACTTGCCGCCCCGGTAGACGTAGCCGCCGGAGATCGCGTGGCCGCTGTCGGAGGTACAGGAGTGGCCGGGTGGTGGGTCGTGGTCGTACGCCGCGACCGGGTACTCGTAGCCGTTCTCGATGTCGTCGGCGGGCAGCGGGTAGAGGAAGCAGCGGTCGGCCTCGTCGAAGAGGAACCCGCCCTCGCGCTCGCTCCAGCCGAGGTTGCTGCCGGGCGAGATCTGGTGGATCGACTCGATCGCGTGCTCGCCGATGTGGGCGAGGAACATCCGCTTCTTCCCGCCGGTGTCCCAGCTGAACCGGTGCGGGTCGCGCATGCCGTACGCGTAGATCTCGCCGACCTTGCCCGCCTGGCCCGCGAACGGGTTGTCGTCGGGGATGCCGTACTCGCCGTTGGCGCCGTCGTTCCCGGCCGGGTCGATCCGGAGGATCTTGCCCTGCGGGACGCCGAGGTTCTGCGGGTCGCCGCCGTTGGCGCCGACGTTGCCGTTGCCGCCGTCGCCCACGGCCAGGTAGAGCTTGCCGTAGTCGCGGTCGCCGGGCCTGGCGTTGGGGTTGAAGTCGATCTGCTGGATGCCGTGGATCCGGCCGGAGAACCCGACCCGCAGGATCTCGCGCCGGGTGCCCTCGAACGAGTCGGCGGACGGGTCGTTCGTCGTCCACTCGTTGATGACGCCGTGGTAGGCGGTCTTCGGCTGGGGCGTCAGGTCCGGCTTCTTGTTCGTGAGCGCGGATCCGGCCTCGACGTGGATCGTGTAGAACTTGCCGTTCCGCTTGAAGTCCGGGTGGAAGGCCGTGAAGCCGAAGCCCTGGCCGAGCCCCTGGGCGGAGAAGAAGTCCGGCGCGAACGTGGCGCCCACGTCCAGGTAGGTCTTCTGCTCCTTGGTCTTCTTGTCGAGGAAGTACAGCTTGCCGTTGAGGTCGGGGACGAAGAACCGCCCGGACCCGTCGGGGATCTCACCGACGTAGTTGATCCGGTTGTGCCGCTTCAGCCTCGGGTCGGTCACCAGCTCGGGGGGTGTCGGCGTGGACGTGGGGAGCTGGGCGACCTCCTCCAGGACCAGGCCGAGCCCGGAGGCGGCGGGGTCCTCCGGGATCGGGTCCTTGATCGGGTCGGCCGCGTGCGCCGGCGGTATCGCCAGCAGCGACGCGAGCAGCGCCACGGTCGTCGGTACGGTCCATCTCAGTCTTCGCATTCCGGCCGTCCAAGGGGGGTGGGGTGTGGCTGGAAAGCGCTTTCTGTAAGCGCTTTCTGAACGTACGAGAAGCCTCCTGACCCGTCAAGAACGAATCCCGCGCCGTTTGGCGAGGAAGCTGTGCGCCACAGTGGCCAAGGCCGACACCACCAGCCCCACCGGCGCCGCCGCCGCGAAGCCGGCCAGTGTCAAGGTCAGGGCCAGGGCCGCGCCCGGTGCCCAGAGCCACGACGACACGTGCCGTCCGGTCGGCACGTGCCGTCCGGGCGCCGCAGGTGGCTCGGTCGGCGTGGGCCCGTCCTCCGGAGCCGATGACGTACGAACTCCTACCGCCGCGAGGGCTCTCGTACGGCGGCGGCGGAGGGCTTCGGCGGTCATGGGTGGGATCAGGGCGGGGAGGGTGGCGGCAAGGAGGGTGAGCCAGTCGAGCAGGAGGCGGTCCACGCGCATCGCCGCGAGTACGGCGCCGGGGACGGCTATCGCCAGCACGGCGTAGGCCGGGGGCAGCCGGGGAGCGAAGCGGCGTACGGCGAAGACGCCGGAGTGGACGGCGGCCAGGGTCGGGGCGATGACGGCGGCGGCGACGAAGAGGTTGGCGACGGGAAGGCCGTCCGGTCCGGCCAGGACGGCGACGACGTCGGTGGATCCGCTGGAGGCGGCCAGCCCGGCGCCCACGATGGAGGCGGCCAGGGCGGGGACGACGAGGAGGCCGACGCACCACCACAGGTCGCGGCGGCCTCGCAGCCCGACGGTGAAGTCGGGAGCGCGGACGGCGAAGACCGAGACGTATCCGATGTATCCGGCCAGGTCGGCGATCAGGACGAGGGGAGGACCGTCCGGCGCGAGCGTCACCGGCGGTGCGGACGGGGCCAGCCGTACGGCGACGACGGCGATCAGGGCGATGGCGGTCAGGGTGGTGACCAGGGCGACGGCGTTCCAGTTGCCGCCGCCCTTCAGCAGGACCGCGACGATCGGCAGGGTCAGCAGCAGGACGCCGGCGCCGTCGGGCATGCCGGTCAGCGCGGCGACCGCGCCGCCGCCCAGGCCGATGTTGAAGCCGAACCAGCCGATCATGGCCAGGGCGAGGAGGCCGGTCACGGCGCGGTCGGTGAGGGGCGGGAGGTAGCGCGGGGACAGTTCGGCGAGCGTGGCGTTCTCACCGGCGGGTGGGCGCAGGCCGAGCCGTCCTTGGGCGGCCAGGAGCGTGGCCATGATGACACCGCCGATGAGCAGGACCAGGAGAGGGAGCGCGCCGTGGTGGCGCCCTCCCACCTGCGCTCCCAGAACGAGCGTTCCGGGAGCCGTTCCTATGCCGAGCCATGCGCCGGCCGAATTCCGCCAAGTCCGTCCCTGCTCCTTGGCCCCTGTCACACCACGTGCTCCGCGAAGCGGGACAAGGTGAGGGAGAGGGCGTCGGCGCCGGGCATCGCCCACAGCTCCTCGTTGAAGATCTCCACTTCGATGGGGCCCGTGTAGCCGGTGGCCTCGACGGCTTGGCGGAAGCGGCGCAGCTCCACGCAGCCGTCGCCGAGCATGCCGCGTCCGGTCAGGACGCCTTCCGGGAGCGGGGTGGTCCAGTCGGCCACCTGGAAGGCGGCGATGCGGTCCTCGCGGCCCGCGCGGGCGATGCCGTCGTAGGCGGTGGGGTCCCACCACAGGTGGTACGTGTCGATGACGACGCCGACCTCGTCGGGGGAGTGGGGCGAGGCGAGGTCGAGTGCTTGGGCGAGGGTGGAGACGACACAGCGGTCCGAGCAGTACATGGGGTGCAGCGGCTCGATCGCCAGCTGAACGTTGTGCTGCCCTGCGAACGGCGCCAGTTCGGCCAGGGCGTCGGCCACCCGGGTACGGGCGCCGTCGATGTCGCGGGAGCCGTCCGGGAGCCCTCCACTGACCAGGACGAGGACAGGGGCGCCCAGGGCGGCGGCCTCTTCGATGGCTCGCTTGTTGTCGGCGATCGCGTCGGGCTGTTGGAAGAAGCCGCCTCGGCATAGGGACGTGACCGTGAGGCCGTTGTCGCCTACGAGTTTGGCCGTACGGGCCAGGCCGTACTCGGCGACGGGCTCCCGCCAGAGGCCCACGCCACGTACACCCTTGGCCGCGCACCCGGAAAGGAGGTCGGGCATAGGCCAGTGACGTGTCGTCCACTGGTTGAGGCTGAATCGCGGATCGGCGTTCACTGGGGGACCCCCTGGACGGTCAGCCATGCGCGCATACGGGAGGCCGCCAGTTCCGGGTCCGGGTAGAGGCCGTCGGCGAGCTGGAAGAGGCGGACGAGATGGGGCACCGAACGTGCGCTCTCCAGGCCACCGACCATGCGGAAGTGGTTCTGATGGCCGGACAGCCAGGCGAGGAAGACGACGCCCGTCTTGTAGTAGTAGGTGGGAGCCTCGAATATGTGCCGGGCCAGAGCGAGTGTGGGCGTGAAGGCTTGCTCGTAGGCGGAGAGGTCGTTCGCGTCCAATGCGTGCAGCGCGGTCGCGGCGGCCGGGGCGATCGGGTCGAAGATACCCAGCAGAGCGTCGCTGTGCCCCTGCTCATCGCCGCGGATCAGGTCGGGGTAGTTGAAGTCGTCCCCTGTATAGAGGCGTACGGACGCGGGCAGGCGGCGGCGGAGGGCTATCTCGCGGTCGGCGTCCAGGAGGGACACCTTGATCCCGTCCACCTGCGATGCGTGCGAGTCGATGATGGACAGGACGGTGCCGGTCGCCGCGTCCAGGTCGGACGAGCCCCAGTAGCCCTCCAGAGCCGGGTCGAACATGGGGCCCAGCCAGTGCAGGATCGCCGGCCGTTCCGGCTGTCCGAGGAGACGTCCGTAGACCTCGGCGTAGTCGTCCGGACCCTTGGCGGTGGCGGCGAGCTGGCGGCTCGCCATCAGGATCGGAACGGCTCCGGCCTCGGCGACCACCGCGAGCTGCTCCTCGTACGCGGCGACGATGCGTTCCAAGGAGGAAGGCCCCGGCGGGAGCTGGTCGGTGCCCGCACCGCACGCCAGCATGCCGCCGCTAGCGCGCGCGGCGGCACCGCTGCGCAGGATCAGTTCCTGGGTCGTCTTCCAGTCCAGGCCCATACCGCGCTGCGCGGTGTCCATGGCCTCGGCCACGCCGAGCCCGTACGACCACAGGTGGTGGCGGAAGGCCAGCGTCGTGTCCCAGTCCAGTTCGCCGTCACGGAACGGGTCGGGCACGACGTGCGCCGCCGCGTACGCGACCCGCGATCGAGCCGGGCCGGAAGGGCGCGGGTAGGCGCGGGGCTCGCCCAGCGTGAACGGGACGAGGCCGCTCGCGGAAGGGAGGTCGAGCTTCACCGTCCCAGCTCCGGCACGTCGAAGCGGCGGCCCTCCCGCCACGCGCGCAGTCCCAGCTCGGCGAGCTGGACGCCGCGCGCGCCCGCGTAGAAGTCCCACAGGAAGGGCTCGTCGTCGTAGATGTGCCGCAGGAACATCTCCCACTGCACCTTGAAGCCGTTGTCGAACGGCTCGTTGTCGGGGATCTCCTGCCACTGGCCGCGGAAGTCCTCGGTGGCGGGCAGATCGGGGTTCCAGACCGGCTTGGGCGTCATCGAGCGGTGCTGGACGCGGCAGCGCCGCAGTCCCGCGACCGCGCTGCCCTCGGTGCCGTCCACCTGGAACTCGACCAGCTCGTCGCGGAACACCCGGGTCGTCCAGGACGAGTTGATCTGCGCGATGATCCCGCCCTCCAGCTCGAAGATGCCGTAGGCGGCGTCGTCGGCGGTGGCCTCGTAGGGCTTGCCGTTCTCGTCCACCCGCTCGGGGATGTGCGTGGCACCGAGCGCCTGGACGGAGCGGACCGGCGCGATCGCGTCCAGCACGTACCGCCAGTGGGCGAACATGTCGAGGATGATCCCGCCGCCGTCCTCGGCCCGGTAGTTCCAGCTGGGGCGCTGCGCCTCCTGCCAGTCGCCCTCGAACACCCAGTAGCCGAACTCGCCCCGTACCGACAGGATCCGCCCGAAGAAACCGCCGTCGACCAGCCGCTTCAGCTTGCGCAGCCCCGGCAGGAACAGCTTGTCCTGGACGACGCCGTGCCGGATCCCGGCCTCTTCGGCGAGCCGGGCCAGGGCCAGCGCCTCCTCCAGATCCTCGGCCAGCGGCTTCTCGGTGTAGACGTGCAGGCCGGCCGCGATCGCCGCGCGGATCGCCGGGACCCGCGCGGAGGTGATCTGGGCGTCGAAGTAGATCTCGGTGTCGTCGCGCGCCAGCGCGCCGGCCAGGTCGGTCGTCCACTCCGTGAGCCCGTGCCGCTCGGCCAGCGAGCGCAGCTTGTCCTCGCTGCGGCCGACCAGGACCGGCTCGGGCCACAGCACGGTGCCGTCGGCCAGGGGGAGCCCGCCCTCGTCCCGGATCGCCAGGATCGAGCGGAGGAGATGCTGCCGGTACCCCATGCGGCCGGTGACGCCGTTCATGACGATCCCGATGGACCTGCGTGCCATCCCGTTCCTTCCTCAGTCCCTCTGAAGGGCATCGATGTGTGCGAGGGCCGCAGCCCGGGTGGCCCCGTGGTGGGGAGAGCCCGTAGTAGAGAGCCCGTGGTGTGGAAGTGGCGCGTCAGTCCGCCGCCGCGCCCGCCCCGAGCAGTCCCCGGATATGGGAGGCCACCCGGGAGAACTCGGGACGCTCGACGGTCGTGGCGTACTCGCGCTCGGCCGGCAGGTCGACGTCGATGACCTCCCGGACCGTTCCAGGCCGGTCGCTCATCACGACCACCCGGTTGGACAGGTAGGCCGCCTCCGCGATCGAGTGGGTGACCAGCAGCACGGTGGTGCCGGTCTCCCGCCAGATCCGGTTGAGCTCGATGTTGAGCTGCTCGCGGGTGAGGGCGTCCAGGGCACCGAACGGCTCGTCCATCAGCAGCACGGGCGGCTCGTGCAGCAGCGCGCGGCACAGCGCCACCCGCTGCTGCATGCCGCCCGACAACTCGTGCGGCAGCGCGTCCTCGAACCCCTGCAGCCCGGTCATCTCGATCAGCTCGGCCGTGCGGCGGGCGGCCTGCGCGGACGGCATCTTGCGCATCTCCGCCTGGAGCAGGATGTTGCGGCGCGCGCTGCGCCACTCCAGCAGGGCCGCGCGCTGGAACACGTACCCGATGTCGTTCCGCGGCCCCGCCACCGCGTCGCCGCGCAGCCGTACGGTGCCGGACGAGGGCTTCAGCAGGCCCGCGACCAGCTTGAGCAGCGTGGACTTGCCGCAGCCGGACGGGCCCACGATGGACACGAACTCGCCCATGGCGACGTCCAGCGACACCCCGTGCAGCGCGGTCACGTCGCGCTTGCGGGAACGGAAGCGCACGGCCACGTCCTCGATGCGGACGGCGGTCTGCGACGCGGGGTCGGCCGCGGTCTCCGGTTCGCTCATCATCCTCATCGTCAGCCCTGGGGTGCGGAGTCGGCCTGCCAGTACGTGGCGGGCGCGTCGGCCTTGGAGATGACACCGGTCTGGTGGAAGAGGTCGATCGTCGCCTTCCAGTCGGCCTCGGTGTTGACGCCGGGCGCCTTGCCCTTGGTCGCGGCGGTGCTCAGCAGCGTGAGCGTGGTCGTGAACTGCTCGGTGATCACCGGCACCGGCGGGAGCTGCTCGGACGCCCCGGCCATCGACGCCACCGCGCCGGCCTGGTCCGCCTGCGCCGCCGTCCAGGACTCGCTGGTGGCCGCGACCATCTTCTTGACCAGGCCGGCGTCGCTCTTGAGCTTGCGCTCGCCGACCATCAGCCCGTTGGAGAAGAAGTTCAGCCCGAACTCCGAGAAGCGCAGCGCCGAGACCGGCTTCTTGGCCTTGTCCTGCATGATCGGACCCTGGTCGCTGGCGTAGCCGAGCAGCCCGTCGGCCTTGCCCGAGATCACCGCGGCGATCTTGCCGGCCGGGTCGGTGTTCTGGATCTGCACGTCGGACTCGCTCATCCCGTTCTTCTTCAGGAACGCGGGGAACGTGCGCGACAGCGCGTCGCCGGCGGTACCGGCGATCTTCTTGCCCTTGAGGTCGGCGGGCTTCTTGATGCCGGTGGCGTCGAACGCCTGGACCGAGGCCGGGGTGGTCTGCAGGAACACCCCGATGCTCTTGATCGGCATGCCCTTGTCCACGGCCGCCAGCAGCGCCGGCGTGTCGGCCCAGCCGAAGTCGGTCTGGCCCGCCCCGGTGGCCTGGACGGTCTTCTGCGAGCCCTGCCCGGCCTTGATCTCCAGGTCGATGCCGTGCTTCTCGTAGATCTTCTTCTGCTGGCCGTAGTAGAACGGCGCGTGCTCGCCGTACGGGTACCAGTTGAGGGTCAGCGTCACCTTCGTGAGCTTCTCGCCGGACGCGCTGGTGGTCTCGTCGGAGCCGCCGCCGCAGGCGGCGAGGGCCAGCACGGGGACGAGGGCGGCGGCGAACATGCGGAGTTTCATGGGGTCTCCGTAGGGTGGGGGTCCGCTTAGAAAGAGGTGGTCACGGGCTCGCCGCGGCGGCTGGCGTGCCAGGGCAGCAGCAGGTGCTCGGCGAGTTCGACCAGGACGAAGAGCACGACGCCGATCAGCGACATGACCAGCAGCCCGGCGAACAGCATCGGGGTGTCGAGGTTCCCGTTGGCCTGCAGGATCACGTACCCGAGGCCCTCGTTGGCGCCGACGAACTCGCCGACGACGGCGCCGGTGACCGCGAGCGTCACCGCCACCTTGAGGCCCGAGAACAGGTACGGCAGCGAGGCCGGGAACCGGATCTTGGTGAACGTCTGCATCGGCCCGGCGCCCATCGTGGCCGACAGCTCGACCATCTCCGGATCGACCGCCTTCAGCCCGGTGACCATGGAGATCACCACCGGGAAGAACGCGATCAGCACCGCGACGACGATCTTGGGCGCCAGCCCGAAGCCGAGCCAGACCACGAACAGCGGAGCGATCGCGATCTTCGGGATGACCTGGGCGAACAGCAGGATCGGGTAGAGCGTGCGCTCCACCGTGGTGGAGTACACCATCAGCACCGCGGCGGCGATGCCGACGACGACCGCGATGATGAAGCCCAGCAGGGTCTCGTACGTGGTGATCCAGGTGTGGTGCCAGATGTAGGACGACTTGCCGGTCAGCACGCCGAGGGTCGTCCCTGGCGAGGGCACCAGGTAGGGCTCGACGAGCTCCGCCGCGGTGACCGCCCACCAGGCGGCCAGGCAGGCGAAGAGCAGGGCGACCGGCCGCCAGGAGCGTTCGAGCGCGTCGCGGACCCGCTCACCCGCCCCGGGCGCGTCACGTTCGGCGACCCCCTTCGCGGGCGTGACCGTTGGCGCGGGCGTGGTCACCATGGAACCTCCGAGAGCGTTCGCCGAGCGGTGGCGGCGAGGCAGCTGAGTGTCGGGTTCAGAAAGCGCTCTCTGAAAGCGCTTTCTCAGATACTGTGAGTACGACCGTAAGAACGGCGGGCCTCGCGGTCAAGGGGTTGGGGCCTACCAAAACGAAACGGCGTCCCCGTCGGCAGGGCGGGCGGCAGGATGGGTCCCGGGGGTGTCCCTCGGCAAGGAGGCAGCATGACCGAGGCCGATCGGCCGCACATGACGCTGCAGGACGTGGCCCGCCACGCGGGTGTCTCGCTGGCGACCGCGTCCCGCGTCCTGAACGGCACCGCGCAGGTCAGGCCCGACCTCAAGGAACGGGTGCTGGCCGCGGCCGGCGAGCTGGCGTACACGCCGAACGCGCACGCGCAGGCGCTGGCCAGCTCGTCCAGCAAGGTCATCGGGGTGATCTGCCACGATGTCAGCGACCCGTACTTCGCCAGCGTCGCCCGGGGCGTGATGCGCGCCGCCGCCGACCGGGACCTGATGGTCATGCTGGCCAGCACGTTCCGCGATCCGGCCCGCGAGATCGAGTACATCGCGATGCTGCGCGCCCAGCGGGCCCGCGCCATCCTGCTGATCGGCTCGGGCTTCGAGGACCGCGACTGGGAACGCTCGATGGACAACGTGTTGGAGCCGTACCGGCGCGCCGGCGGCCGGGTCGCGGTGGTCAGCCGGCACCGCAGCCTCAAGGTCGACACCGTCCTGCCGCAGAACCGCGAGGGCGCTGAGGCCCTGGCCCGGACGCTGCTGGACCTCGGCCACCGCGACTTCGCCGTGCTCACCGGCCCGCGCGAGCTGACCACCGTCACCGACCGGTTCGGCGGCTTCTCGGCCGCCGTCACCGCCGCCGGCCTCGCGCTGCCGCCGGATCGCGTCGTCGAGGCCGCCTTCACCCGCGACGGCGGCTACGCGGCGGCCACCGAGCTGATCCGCCGCGGCCCCCTCCCCACCTGCGTCTTCGCCGTGACCGACGTGATGGCCATAGGAGCGCTCGCCGCCTTCCGCGACCACGGCGTGGACGTCCCGGCCGATGTCTCCCTGGCGGGCTTCGACGACATCCCCATCGTCCGCGATCTCACCCCGCCCCTGACCACCGTCGCCCTCCCGCTGGACCTGATGGGCGAGCGGGTGATGGAACTGGCCGTCCGCGACCTGACCTCGAACCGGAGCCGGGTGGAGCGGATGCCGGGAGAAGTGATCGTCCGCGCCAGCACCGGCCCGCCCCGGGCCCATGACAGGATCCCCTCGCCCACCCCCGTCGCACGCCGCAGTTGAGGAGTCGAAACCCCTGATGGGCTTGCATGACCTGAAGATCGACCGCGTCGAGACGTTCGCCGTCGCGCTGCCCACCCGCCGCTCGTTCGGTGTCGCCGGCGGAGCCGTCGCGGTGGCCGGCCGGCCGAGCCTGCGGATCCTGGTACGGGTGAGCGCGGACGGCGTGAGCGGCTGGGGCGAGGCCACGCCGATCCCCGCCTGGACGTACGAGACCGCCGAATCGATCGTCACCACCATCGACCGCTACCTGTCGCCCGCGATCATCGGACGGCACGCCTGGGACGTGGACGGGGCCACGGCGGTCTTCGAGCGGGCGATCAACCGCGGCTTCAGCATCGGGGCGCCGCTGGCCAAGAGCGCGGTCGACATGGCCCTGCACGACCTGCTCGGACGGGCCGCGGGGGTGCCGGTCGGCATCCTGTGGGGCGCCCGCCGTACCGAGCGGATCGAGCTGGCCTGGGTCGTCTCCGGGCAGTCGCCCGCCGAGGTGGGCGACAGCGTGGCCGAGGGGCGGGGGCTCGGGTACGGGGCGTACAAGGTCAAGATCGGGCTGCACGACGAGGACGCCGACGCGGCCGTGGTCGAGGCCGTCCGCGAGCATGCCGGCACGGAGGCTCCGCTGTGGGTCGACGCCAACCAGGGCTACACGGTGCACGGTGCCCTGCACATGGCCCGGCGCCTGGAGGGACTCGGGATCACCGCGTTCGAGCAGCCGCTGCCCGCGAACGACGTGATCGGCCTGCGGCGGCTGCGGGACGACTGCCCGATCCCGGTCGCGCTGGACGAGAGCCTGCGGCACCCGTCCGACCTGGCCACGTTCATCCGGCTGGAGGCGATCGATATCGCGATCGCCAAGGTCCAGCGCAGCGGCGGCCTGACCCTCTCGCGGCGGCTGTGCGCGCTCGCCGAGGACAGCGGCGTCCAGCTCATGGGCTCCGGCCTCACGGACTCGGACGTCGGGCTGGCCGCGTCGCTGCACCTGTTCGCCGCGTACGGCATCGACACGCCCGTGGACCTCAACGGCCGCCAGTTCGTGGAGTCGCCGTATGCCATCTCGACGGTACGGGTGGAGGGCGGCACGGCGTACGTCCCCGAGTCGCCCGGGCTGGGCGTCGAGGTCGACGAGGCCGTCGTCAGAAGCCTCGCCGTGGACGTGGTGAGCAACGGAGTCCCCTAGAGGCCCCGTACGCGTCCTGGGATGGGAGAGGCCACGTGGGGCGCCGAGGGGGGCGTCCCGGTGGCCTCGGTCCTACTGTCCCGTGCCCGGCTCGTCGGCCGGGGACGGGGCCGAGTCGGCGGTCGTGGCCGACTGCTCCTGGTCCGGGTTCTCGGAACCCTGCGAGGGCCAGGTCATGAGCTTGGTGCGACGGGGATTGGCCAGGGAGTTGTTCACGGTTGGCGTAGTCCTCCTTCAAGGATGGTCCGGCAACGGCGGGTGCGGCACGGATGGACCCGGCACAGATGGGTCCGGCACCCGGGGATACGGTCTCCGGCGTTCGGCCTGAGAAGGCGATTTTCTGGATCAATGGCCCTCTAACGCAAAATGGTCTAGACCTGCCCCGCCCGGAATCGCCGCTTTCTCCTGTCCGGGTGGCCGGGGTCGGCCGTTCGCCGGGCTACGAGGGGACCGGTTTGCGGCCGTTCACCGGGCCCTTCGGCTGGTCCGGGGCGGCCGGCCGGGTCGCGAGCCAGGCGTGCAGCAGCATGTGGAACTCCAGCCGCCGGCCCGGGTCGTAGATGTCGTCGCCGAAGAAGGTCTCCAGCTGCCGGACCCGGTAACGGATGGTCTGGGCGTGGACCTGGAGGCGCAGCGACACCTGGGTGGCGTTGAAGCCGCATTCGAGGGAGGCCAGGAAGGTCTCGGCGAGCCGGTGGCGCTGGGTGGGGCGCAGCTTCATCAGCGGCTCCAGGCGCTGCGCGGCGGCCCGTTCCAGCAGGTCCCGGTCCTGGGTCATCACCAGGATCGGGATGTGGTCGTCGGCGCGGACGAAGCCGTCGTGCTCGATGATGCCGGACGCGGCGAGCGTGAGCGCCTGCCGGGCCCAGCGCAGCGACTTGGCCAGCTCGGTGATCTCGACGGTCGGCCCGAGCACGCCCACCCAGTCGCGCAGCCCGGCGCGCAGCATCTGCCCGCGGCCGGGTCCGGCCGGGTCCGGGACGAGCAGGCACGGCTCGTCCAGGTGCAGGCCGGGCAGCACCTCGTCGGGGAACGTCGGCGGGCGGACGTCGGGGCGGCGCTCCTTCAGCGCCAGGGCGGCGACGGTGCGCGGCAGCCGCCAGTCGGCCTCGCGCGCGGGCTCGCGCAGGTTGGCGAGGCGGGGCGCGGGTGCCCCGATGAGCAGGTCGAGCAGCTTGCGGCGGCGGTTCTGCCGCTCTCCCACGGCGCGGGCCGACACCTCGTTGTGCCCTTCGGCGACCACGTCGGCCAGGCGGTTGATGTAGGTCAGCACCGACTGCGCGACCTCGGCGATGATGCCGGCGGTGACGCGGTGCCTGGTCCGTTCCGAGGCCTCGGTGAGCCGCCGTACCGCCACTCCGGCACCGGTGCGCAGGGCGCTCTGCAGCGACTCCAGGCTGCGGCCCTCGCGCGCCTCGCCCACCCCGACCTCGCGGAAGAACGCCACGATCTCGGTCGAGGAGGTGTCCGGATCGGCCATCAGCTCGACGAAGTGTGAGATCGACCACTCGACCGCCTGGGCCAGCACCTCCGAGTAGCGGGCGTCGTGCGGCCGCGCGTACTGCGGTACCTCGCGCTGGATCTCGGCGACGGCCTCGGCCACGATCCCGGGCACGTGCTTGCGCAGCGACTTCGCCATCGCGGGGGTCGCGCCCTCGGGAATCTGGAAGTCGATCAATCGGTCGGAAACCTCCACCGTGCCCTGCCTCTCCGCGGCCGCCCCCGCGTCGCGACTCATGCCACTCCCGACAGATCTCCCCCCTCACTTGTAACCCAAGTCACACATCAATGTCCGGGAACTGATG
Source organism: Actinomadura sp. 9N407 (assembly GCF_044326315.1). Lineage (NCBI taxonomy): Bacteria > Bacillati > Actinomycetota > Actinomycetes > Streptosporangiales > Thermomonosporaceae > Actinomadura > Actinomadura sp. 9N407. Next base: position 34,866 of record NZ_JBIRAW010000023.1, read on the forward strand.
AATTTGTGTGTTTCGGAGTGACCCCCGGTGAGGTGTCCGTCCTTCTGTTAGGGGTAAAGGGCGCGTATGGCAGGGTCGGTCATGGACGAGTCGACGGAGCAGAAGCTGGTGCTGGCGCGGTCCGTCGTCGATGCGGCGCAGCGGGAGATGTGGGGGAAGGCGCGGCGGCGGATCCCGGCGATCCGGTTCGGTGCCCTCGCCGGTACCCTCGGGCTGCTCGCCACCGCCTCCACGTACCGGCTCAACGTGCTGCTCCTGGAGAAGAAGCTGCCGCCCGAGGCCGCCGCGCTGGTCGCGGCCGCCGCGTACTCCGGCGGCGCCGGCTGCGCCGCCCTGGTCGCCGCCCGCCGCTGGCGCGGGCTTCCGGCGCCGCTGCCGACCGAGACGGCCCGCCAGGTCGCCGAGATCCTCGCCGACTCCAAGGACTGAGTCGGGGCATTTCGGGCCGCTTCCCCGGGCCGCTTCCACGGGGCTGACTCACTCCGGCGATCTCGGGTAGGGACGCGACCATGGAGAGTGCTGACGGCTCGGTGGACGTGGCCGGCCTGGAGAGTGTTGAAGGCACTGAGAGTGCCGGCGGCTCGGCTGCGGCGCGGCCCGTGCACGCCGAGATCACCGTGACCGTGAACGGGAGCGAGCAGCGGATCACCGTCGATACGCGGACGTCGCTGCTGGACATGCTGCGCGAACGGCTCGGGCTGACCGGCTCCAAGAAGGGGTGCGACCACGGCCAGTGCGGGGCCTGCACGGTCCTGCTGAACGGGTCGCGCGCGAACGCCTGCCTGGCGCTCGCGGTCGCGCATGACGGCGCCGACATCGTGACCGTGGAGGGGCTGTCCCCGGACGGCGGGAGCGGGCTCGCGCCCGTGCAGGAGGCGTTCCTGGAGTGCGACGCGTTCCAGTGCGGCTACTGCACGCCGGGGCAGCTGTGCTCGGCGACCGGGATGCTCGACGAGATCGCGGCGGGGAGACCGAGCGCGGTCACCGAGGACCTGACGGCGGATCCGGAGCTGAGCGATGCCGAGATCCGCGAACGGATGAGCGGCAACCTGTGCCGCTGCGGCGCGTACGTGAACATCGTCGCGGCGATCCGGCAGGCGGCCGGCGCCCGCGGGCATGAGGGGGTGCGCTCATGAGGCCCTTCGCCTACGAGCGGGCGGACAGCGCGCAGGATGCGCTGGCATTGCATGACGGTGACGCCTTCTACCTAGGCGGCGGCACCAATCTGGTCGATCTGATGCGGCTGGGTGTGGCCGAGCCACGGCGGCTGGTGGACGTCACGCGGCTCCCGTACGACGCCGTAGAGGAGGAGCCCGATGGTGGCCTCGTCATTGGGGCGGCCGTACGGAACAGCGACCTGGCGGCCAATAGTGCAGTGCGGGAGCGGTTCCCGATGCTCGCCCAAGCGGTCCTGGCGGGGGCGTCCGGGCAGATCCGCAACATGGCGACGGTCGGGGGCAACCTGCTCCAGCGCACCCGGTGCCCGTACTTCCAGGACATCAGCAAGCCCTGCAACAAGCGGCAGCCGGGTACGGGCTGTCCGGCCATCAAGGGCGACCACCACAACTTGGCGATCCTCGGCTATTCGCAGGAGTGCGTGGCGACGCACCCCTCTGACATGGCGGTCGCCCTAGCGGCACTCGATGCGCGGGTACGGATTCGCACCCATGAGGGGCAACGGGTCGTACCGCTGGTGGGACGTGGCCCCGAGCCCCTCTACCGGTTGCCGGGCAGCGAGCCGCAACACGACACCACACTTGAGCCAGGCGAACTCATCACGGGCGTCGAGGTGAGTCCGCTCCCCATGCCCTCCCGCTACAGGAAAGTGCGGGAACGGGCCTCGTTCGCGTTCGCCCTCGTTTCGCTGGCGGCCGCCCTGGACGTGGTCGACGGCACCGTGCAGGACAGCCGGATCGCGCTGGGCGGTGTCGCCCACCAGCCGTGGCGGGCCTGGCGGATCGAGGACCGGCTGCGTGGTGCTCCCGCGACCGAGGAGGCCTTCATCAGGGCGGCCGAGGCCGAACTGGAGGCCGCCAAGCCGCTGCGGGACAACACCTACAAGGTACGGCTCGCCCGCAATCTGATCGTACGGACGCTGACGGAGCTGACCGAGGCGGGACGAGGCGGAGCGGGAAGCACGGGGACCGGACGCGACGGGGAGGAGCGGGCATGACGGCGCTGCGGCGGATCGAGGGCCGGGAGAAGGTCACCGGGCTGGCCCGCTACGCGTTCGAGTACCCGGTGGCGGACGTGGTGTACGCGTTCGCCGTCCAGGCGGCGGTCGGCAAGGGCGAGATCCGGTCGGTGGACGACGCGGCCGTGCTGGAGATGCCCGGAGTACTCGCCGTGCTCTCCTGCGAGAACGCGCCCTCACTGGCGTCGGCCCAGGATGGGGAACTGGCCCTGTTCCAGTCCCGTACGGTCTCCTATCGCGGTCAGCTGGTGGCCGCCGTAGTGGGAGAGACCCTGGAGACGGCACAGGAAGCGGCGCGCCTGCTCCGCATCGAGTACGCCCCTGAGGAGCACGACGTACGGCTACGCCGCGACCACCCCACGCTCTACAAGCCGGACACGGTGAACCCTGTGTTCCCGACCGATACCGAGCAGGGGGACCCGCAGAACACCATCTCCAGGTGCGCCGTGCAGGTCGATGCCACGTACCGGACCCCGGCCCAGCACAACAACGCCATGGAGCCGCACACCACGCTGGCGCTGTGGGACGAGGACGGCCGCCTGGTCGTGTACGACTCCAACCAGGGCGCGTCTCCCGTACGGGACACGCTCGCCCAGATCTTCGACTTGGACCCGTCCCTGGTGCGCGTGCTGGCGCCCCATGTGGGCGGAGGCTTCGGCTCCAAGGGGACGCCCCGTCCGAACGTCGTGCTCGCGGCGATGGCGGCCAGAGTGGTGGGCCGTCCCGTGAAGTACGCGGTGACGCGGCAGCAGATGTTCTCCGCCACTGGTTACCGCACCCCGACGATCCAGCGGCTCCGGCTCGGCGCCGATGCCGAGGGACGGCTCGACACCGTGATGCACGAGGTGGTCGAGCAGACCTCGACCGTCAAGGAGTTCGCCGAGCAGACCGCGACGCCGACCCGCGTCATGTACGGAGCACCCAACCGGCGGACCGCGCACCGGCTGAACCGCCTGGACGTGCCCACGCCGTCGTGGATGCGGGCACCGGGCGAGACCCCGGGCATGTACGCGCTCGAATGCGCGATGGACGAGCTGGCCTTCGCCGCCGGCCTCGACCCGATCGAGCTGCGGATCAGGAACGACACCGACACCGAGCCCGAGAGCGGGCTGCCGTTCAGCTCCCGGAACCTGGTGGCCTGCCTGCGCGAGGGCGCCGCCCGGTTCGGGTGGTCCGAGCGCGATCCGGCGCCACGTTCGATGGCCGCACATGGGCGCCTGTTCCGGGGTACGGGCGTGGCCGCGTCGACGTACCCCGCGTACCGGCGGCCGGGCCAGGCCACCGCGCGGCGCGACCCCGACGGGCACTGCACGGTACGGATCGCCGCCGCCGACATCGGCACCGGCGCCCGCACCACGCTGACGATCATCGCCGCCGAGACCCTGGGCGTCGATCCGTCAGAGGTCACGGTGGAGATCGGCGACAGCGATCTGCCGCGCGCCTCGGTGGCGGGCGGTTCCGCGGGCACGGCCAGCTGGGGTACGGCCGTGGCGCGGGCCTGCGCGGGCGTCGACGACGTTCCGGCGGGCACCGAGGTGTCGGCCGACACGACCGAGGAGGTCAAAGCGCAGGAGAAGTACGCCCGGCACGCCTTCGGGGCGCAGTTCGCCGAGGTGGAGGTGGACGCCGACACCGGCGAGATCCGGATACCGCGGATGCTGGGGGTCTTCGCGGCGGGCCGGATCATCAACCCGACGACGGCGCGCTCGCAGTTCATCGGCGGCATGACCATGGGGCTCGGCATGGCGCTGATGGAGCAGAGCGTGATGGACGAGGAGTTCGGCGACTACCTCAACCACGACCTCGCCCAGTACCACGTGCCCGCCTGCGCGGACGTGGCCGACATCGAGGCGGTCTGGCTGGAGGAGGACGATCCGCACCTCAATCCCATGGGCGGCAAGGGCATCGGCGAGATCGGGATCGTCGGGGCGGCGGCCGCCATCGCCAACGCCGTCCACCACGCCACCGGGATCCGGATCCGCGACCTGCCGATCACCCCGGCCACGCTGCTGTCCTCGCTCTGAGGGCCTCACTCCGAGGGCCATGGGGCCCTGAAGACCCAGGGCGTGCCGGGGAGGTCAGCCCTGCCGAGCCTGTGCCGTCTCCACGAGCCGCGGGACGATCTCCTCGATCAGGTTCAGCAGGACCTCCTCCAGCAGCAGGTGGACCTGGGAACGCGTCAGCCGTCCCTGCTTGAGCCATTCGCGCGTGGTCGTCTCGGCGAATCCGGAGTAGGCGCGGAACGCCGACCGTACCTCCCCGTGCTCGTGCGACAGCGCGGTCAGCCCGACCACCTCGGTCATGTGGTGGACCGCGCGGTCGCGCGCCTCATCGAGGATCAGGTCCAGTTCGACGTCACCGCCGGAGGTGCTCATGTCGAGGGCGGCGATCCAGGTCTCCCGGTTGCGTTCGAGCAGTTCGAGCCAGGCGTTGATGCTCTGCGTCACCCGTTCGCGGACACCGGCGTCCGCGAGGGAGGCCGGGACGGGCAGGGGCGGGACGCTCATCATCTCGGCCACGGCGGCCAGGTACAGGTCGCGCTTGGTCCCGAAGTAGTGGTTGAGCAGGCCGCGGCTGACTCCGGCGGCGGCGGCGATCTCGGTGTTGGAAACGGTCGCGTACGGGCGCCGGCTGAACAGGGCGCGCGCGCAGGCCAGGATCTGGTCGCGCCGCTCGTCGGGCTCCTTGCGGACCCGGCGCGGGCGCGGGGCGGGAGTGTGGGTGCTCATCGTCCTCAGAATCTACTCGGGCGGGCGAAGAGGCCGGGCCTGCTCGGATGTGAGATGGTGATACGAAATACGTGTATTCGTCTCACGTTGCGGGAAGGCAGGAATCCATGACCGAACTCGACACGGGCCTCGACACGGGCCGTACCGCCGCCACGGGCACGGCGGGCGCCATCCCGGGCCCCGACTCGCTCATCTGGCGGTACGCGGGGGACTGGCGCGGCGCGCTGACCAGCCGCGCGACCCTGCTGCTCCAGGTGGCGCACCCCGTCGTCGGCGCGGGCGTGGGCGACCACTCCGCGTTCCTGGAGGACCGCTGGGGACGCCTCACCCGGACGATCGAGTCCACGATCGACTTCCTCGGCTACCGGGGCGAGGAGCGCGGCCGGGACGAGGCCGCCCGGCTCCGCGAGCTGCACAAGGACATCAAGGGCGTCGACGCCCAGGGCCGCCGCTACCACGCGCTCAACCCCGAGGCCTATCTCTGGGTGCACGCCACCCTCCTGCACGGCATGATCCAGACGCAGCGGCTGTTCGGCCGCCCCATCCCGCCGCACCGCGAGCGGGTCCTGTACGAGGAGTGGGCGCAGCTGGCCCTCGCCCTCGGCATCACCAAGCGGCACATCCCCGAAGGCCCCGAAGAGTTCCGGGACTACTTCGGCACGGTCGTACGGGAACGGCTGGAGTTCAACGACACCGTCCGGCTGCTCATCGATCTCGACCACAAGCCACTCCCGCCCCCGCCGAAATGGCCGCTGCCGGGCTTCGCCTGGACGGGCCTCGCGGTCCCGTCCACCGTGATGCTGCGCAAGCTCGGCGTGGGCAGCCTGCCGCCCGTCCTGCGCGAACGGTTCGAGCTGCCCTGGACGGCCGGCGACGAGCGCCGCTTCCGGCACTTCGCGCGGACGATGCGGATGGCGGACGGCGTGATGATCGACCGGCTGCGCTACACCCCGATCGCGTCCGGGGCCATGCGCCGTGCCGAGCGGGGGCGCTAGGGTCGGCCCCATCATGACCGAGCCCATCGACCCCGGCCCTGGCGCGACCGGCCCTCTGAACACCGGCCCTATGAACACCGGCCCCGGGGAGCCCGGCCAGGCGGACGGCCTCGTCCTGAGCGAGCTGCTCGCCGGCCCGGCCGCGACCGTACCGCTGAGCCCCCAGGTGGACCGGATCCTGGACGCCGCGCTGGAGCTGTTCGAGACCTTCGGGCTGCGCCGTACCACCATGGACGACGTCGCGCGCGCCTCCGGGCTCGGGCGCGCTACCATCTACCGGCGCTTTCCCGGGAAGAACGACCTGGTCACCGGGGTCCTGCTGCGCGAGGCCCGGCGCTTCTTCGCCGAGCTGGACCGGTCCGTCCCGGCGGACGCCACCCTGCAGGAACGGCTCGTCGAGGGCTTCGCGACCACGCTGCGGATCAGCCGCGAGCAGCGACTGTTCCACCGCCTGCTGGTGCTGGAGCCCGAACTGCTGCTCCCGCACGCCACCGAGCGGGCCGGGCCGCTGCTGGCCGCCGCCCGGGGCTACCTCGCCCGCCGGCTGCGCGCCGCGCAGCGCCAGGGCGACGCGGGCGACTTCGACCCCGAGGTCGTCGCCGAGATCCTGATCCGGCTCACGCATTCGCTGCTCCTGACCCCGGCCGGGCACATCCCGCTCGACGACGAAGGCGCGCGCGCCTTCGCCCTGCGGTACCTGTCCCCGATGGTGGGCCGCTCAGCCGCCGGGTGAGGCGGGATTGCCCTGCGGGGTGCCCTGCTGCTTGCCCTTCGGGTCGGTCATGCTCTCGTTCACGGCGCCGATCGAGGTCACCTCGGTGATCCGCCAGCCGCCGCCCTGCCGTGCGAGCCGCATGTCGAGGTACGAGCCGAGGACCCGGCGCGTACCGGCGGAGCTGCGGACCTCGGAGTCCATCACCACGACCGCCTTGGCGGACGCGCCGTCGACCTGGCTGAGATAGACGCTGCGCACGGTGGCGGTCGCGGTGGCCTTGAGCTTGGTGATGACGCCTTCGAGGCCGCCCGTGAACGCGACGTCGTAGGTCTTGGCGAAGTCGTCCGAGGCCAGTGACAGCACCTTGTTGCGCGCGGCCTGGAGATTGGTGTGGTCGTAGCTCAGCAGCGCCTGCCCGAACTGCCCGGCGCGCTCCTGCACCGCCTTCCGGTCGGCTTCGCGCTGCGCCGCCTCGTCCGCCGCCCGCCACTGCAACCCGGCCGTGGCCACCGAGGCCGCCAGCGCGAGTACCCCGATCGCCTTGAGGGCCGTCCCCTTGGAGAACGCCCGCTTTGTCTTGCCCCCGTGCTTCTCGGGCCCGTGCTTCTCAGGCTCGTGCTTCTCGGGCTCCTTGATCTCCTTGTTCTCGGTGTCTTCGGGTTCGGGCTCGGCCTTTGTTTCGTCGATCTCGTCCGGCTTGGCTTCGGTCTCGGTGCTCATCGGCCCTCCTTGGGGTCAGCGATTGCGGCGGCGTAGCAGCGTGCGGAGGAAGTTCGCGATGACGGCGAGAACGACCGCGGCGCCGATGGCCGGGGGCAGCAGGGGAAGCCATCGCGCCGAGTCGGTGGTCTCCTCGCTGCTGGAGCCGACCGGCCGGATGGGAGTGGTGCTCTCGGGCGCCGGCTCGGCGGCGGGCTGCCGCGTCGTCGTCTTGTCGGTCTTGTCCGCCTTGGCGGCCTTCGCCGTCTTGGGAGTGGACGGGCAGAGCGCGAGCGCCGGTGCCTTCGGCTGGGGGACCGGCGAGCTGTACTCGGCCGCCGCCTTGTACGGCCCCCCGACCGTCAGGACGGGCATGACCCGCAGGGACTTGCCACTGGCGTCGGTCGCGGTGACGTCCGCGACCAGGGCCTGCAGCGTGGGCACCATTTCGAGGACGTGGCGGATCTTCGCCTGGTTCCGCCCGCTGAAGATCGGCGCCGTCGGGACGGCGGCGGCGGTGAGCAGGCAGCCGAATCCGGGACGGGCCTTGTCCAGGAGGGTGTTCACGTTCTTGAGGGCGCCGGGGCCGTACCGCAGGACGGAGTCGAGGTCCTGGCGGGTCTGCCGCATGGCCGCGGTGAGCAGGGCCAGATCGTTCACGCCGGAGACCAGCTGGTGCCGGTGGCCGGTGAGGGTGGCGGTCAGCCGGGTCAGCTCGGCCGACAGCGCGTCCAGGACCTCGGCGTCGGCCGCCAGCGTCCCGGTGAGCTGGTGGGCGTCGGCGATCGTGTCGTTGATGGAGGTGCCGCGTCCCTCCAGGCCCGCGGCCAGCTCGCGCACGAGCGTCCGGGTGTCGCGCGGGTCGATGGCCTTGAGCGTCTGGCCGAGCCCGGTGAACAGCTGCTGGTAGTTGGTGGTGCCGACGGTACGGGCGACCGGGATGTGGTCGCCGGGCCTCAGGACGCCCGGGCCGGGCCGGGCGGGCGGTGTCAGCTCGATGTACGGCTCGCCGATCGCCGACTTCCGCAGCACCCGGGCGCCGACGCCGGCCGGGACCCGTACGCCGCGATCGAGGTCGAGCCCCACGTCGACATGCCCGGTGCGCAGCTCGATCGCGCCGACCTTGCCGACCCGTACGCCCAGATGGGTGACCTCCAGGTCGCTGTTGAGGCCGGGGGAGTCGGCGAACTCGGCGGTGACCCGGAACGGGCGGTCCAGGGCGTCGATGCTGATGATGCTCCGTACGGCCCAGATCGCGAGCGCGACCCCGAGCAGGGCGAAGAACGTCAGGTTGATGACGATGCGCGGGTGTCTCATGGCCGTGGCCCCATCAGCTCGTCCAGCGGGATCTTGGCGGCACCGGACGTACTGGCCGGACCCGGCGAGTCCGAGGCCGACGGCAGGAAGCCCTTGATCCAGAGGAAGAGCAGGGCCTGCCCGCTGTAGGAGACCGACGGGCCGCGCAGGAACGTCAGTACGGATCCCGCGACGGCCTTGAGGTCCTGGCCGCCGCGCACGGCGGCGGCGAGCAGGGTGTCCGCCCGGGCGAGCAGGGTGCCCAGCCGGGCGGCATGGCGGCCGTGGATCTTGGTGTTGACCGAGCGGGCGAGCTTGAGCAGCTGCTGGACGGCCCGCTTGAGCTCGGCGCGCTCGTTCTTCAGCCGTTCGGTCGCCAGCAGCACGTTGCCGGGCAGCTTGTCGATCTCGCCACGGCCCTTCTCCAGCGAGTCGCCGAGCTTGGCGAGTCCGTCCAGGGCGCGGACCAGGTCGGTGCTCGCGGCGGCGTAGGCGTCGGTGACGTCGGCGGCGCGCTTGATCAGCGTGTTGAGCTTGGGGCCCTTGCCGCGTACGGCGGTCGCGGTCTCGCCGGTGATGGTCGAGAGGTCCTGGCCGCTGAGCGCGGCGAGCAGCGGCCCGAGCTTGGCGCTGATCTCCTCCAGGTCCGGCTGTACGGAGGTCTGCGCGAGCGAGGCGCCGCTGGCCAGGAACGGGCCGGTGCCGGCGGTCCGTCCGGGCGGCAGGTCGAGGCGCACGTAGTTCTCACCGAGCAGCGACGTCTTGGCGATCGTCGCGGTGGTCCCGGCCGGGACGCGGCGGTCGCTCTGGAGCGCCATCGTGACGCGGGCGCGGAAGCCGCTGAGCCGGATCCCGGTGACCGAGCCGACCCGGATGTCGGAGATCTGCACACTGTGCCCGGTGACCAGGCTCTGCACGTCGTCGAACGTCGCGGACAGGACCATGTCGCCGCGCGGGGCACCGAGGGTCTGCAGCGAGCAGCCGCTCGCACCCGCCGTACCGGCGGTCAGCGCCAGCGCGCACGCCACGGCGACGACCGGTCGCCTCATCGGGGCGCTCCTTCTCATCCGGGTCCCTGCCATCGGAGTCCGCGTCATCGAGGCGGCTGTCATCGGGGCACCTGCCCGGTGTCGCGGGGCGGGGTGCAGTCGGCCAGCTTCGGCTCGCCTTGCAGGCAGGGGACGGTGCCCCAGCCCATCGCGGTGAACAGCGGCTGCAGCCAGGCGCGTACGGTGCCGTGCACGACGAGCCGGATCACGGCGACGTTGCGATCGCGGTCCCAGGCCTGGACGGCGACGTCGGCGAACCGGCCCAGCGCGTCGATGGTCTGGTTGAGCGCACCGGCGTTGGCCTTGAGCGTCAGCACGATGTTGGACAGGTCGGTGACCGCCGCCGGCAGCGTCTCCTGGTACTGGGTGATCAGCACCTCGCTCTTGCGGATCGCGCTCGCCAGCCCGGCCACGAAGTCGCGCAGCCGGGTCCGTTCCTCGGCCAGCGTGCGGCTGGTGGTGGAGAACGAGCCGAGCAGCGTGCTGAGCTTCTCGTCCCGGGCGTTGAGGTCGGCGGCCAGCGTGCGCAGCCCTTTGGCGAGCGACACGATCCGCTCGTCCTGGGCGGCCAGGTCGTGGGTGAGCGTCGCGGTGCCCTGCAAGGCGCGGTTGACGTCGTCGCCGTGCCCGTCGAGCGCGTCGGCGCCGCGTCCCACGGTGTCCCCGAGCCGCTTCGGGTCGATGGACCCGTTGAGCCGGGCGAACGCGGCGAGCGCGTCGTCGATCTCGACCGGCAGTTCGGTGCGTTCCTGCGGGATGACCGAGTCCGGCGCGGCCTTGGGCTGTCCGGGCAGCCACGCGGGATGCAGCATCACGTACCGCTCGCCGAGCGCGTTGGCCGAGGCGATCGTGGCCCGCACGTTCTGCGGTACGGGGACTTCCCGGTCGAGCAGCAGCCGGACCCGGACCCGGCCGCGCTCGCTCTCGATGGAGGTGATCGTTCCGGCGTTGGCGCCGAGCACCTTCACCCGGGACTGCTCGTACAGCGACGGCGTCTTGGCGAAGTAGACGGTCAGCGGGTACGTGTCGCCGCCCTGCACCACCGTGCAGCCGCCCGTGCCGGCGGTCAGCGCCAGCGCCGCCGCTGCGGCGAGGAGCCGTCTCATGGCCGTCCTCCTGAGGTCGTCCGCGTCTTGCCGGGCCCGGCGTTCGGCGCGATCTCGGCCAGTTCGGCGAGGTCGCGCGGCGAGAGCGGGCCGAGCCCGGTGGCGAGGACTTCGAGCCAGGGCCCGTACCCGCCCGTACCGGCCAGGCCGCTCAGCGTCGGCCCGGCCCAGGCGAGCAGGTTGTTGAAGTCGCCGGTGACCGGGCGCAGCCCGCCGAGCGTGGTGCGCAGGTCGGCGATGGTCGCGACCAGGTCCGCCTGGTGCTTGTCGATCAGCGTCGTCATGCTCCGTACGGTCCGGTCGCCGCTGCCGAGGAACGTCGACAGCTCGGCCCGGCGGTGCCGCAGCTCGGCCAGCATCGCCTCGACGTTGGTGAGCAGCTGGGAGAGCTGGCGGTCCTTCGTCCGGGCCAGGTCGAGGATGCGGTCGCCGTTGCCGAGCAGCTTCTTGATGTCGGGATTACTCGCGTTCACGGTCTCGGCCAGCTCGGTCAGGTTGGTCAGGGCGCGCGACAGCCGGTGCCGGTCCTGCGTGTTCACCCCGCCCAGCTCCGCGACGATCTTGTTGAGGGAGCGGGAGTCGAGCTTGGCGATCGTCCGGGTGGAGGTGTTGAGGACGTCGTTGACCGTCACCGGCACCTTGGTCCGCGACTTGGGGATGCGCCGCTTGGACGGCGGCAGCCCGTCCAGGTGCGGGGCCCCGACGGGACCGGACAGCCGCAGGTAGCGGCCGCCGAGGACGTTCGCCACCTTGATGTCGGCGCGGGTTGCGGGGCCCAGTTCGACCTCGGCGTCGACCTTCCAGGCGACCAGGACCTCGCCGCGGCCGTAGTCGGGAGCGACCTCCGTCACCTCGCCGACCCGGATGCCGGCCACCCGTACCTCGTCGCCGGAACGCAGCCCGCCGGTGTCGGTGAACACGCCGGTGACCGTGTACCGGTCCTGCAGCAGGCCGCGGGTGCCGACCAGGTAGACCGTGAGCACCAGGACGAGCAGCGTGCCCGACGACACCAGGCCGACGGTGATCTTGTTCCGGTCCCGGAACGACCCCAGCGTTCCCATCCGCCGTGGTCTGAGACTTCGCGATATCGGCTTCACTTCCGGCCTCCGAGGATGAGGCGCTCCAGGTCCCCGGACGAGGTGATCGCGCCGGCGGACTCGCGGGGGCCGGGCAGCCGGGTCGGGTACGGGCAGGGCGGCGCGGCGAGGCTGACGCACGGGACGGCCGACTCGACGAAGCGGCCGTTGTCGACGGCGGCGAAGATGTGCCGCAGCTTGGGACTCGCCGACGTCATGATGTCGGCGACGGTTCCGGTGTTGCGGCTGACTCCGGCGGTGAACGTGGACAGCCGGGAGATGACGCGCGCGAGCTGCTCGCTGTTGCCCGCCAGTACCTGGTCGGACGTCCTGGCCATCGCCGCCAGCTGGACGAGCGCCTGGTCGATCAGCGCGCGGTTGTCGGCGAACGCGCCGCTCAGGCTGACCATGTTGTCGATCGCCTGGCCGATCTGCTTGTCGCGGCGGGCGATGACCTCGGTGATCGCGGCGTAGTCGGCGAGCATCTGGCGCAGCGTGCCGCGCCGGGCCGCGATCGTCGACGACAGCGTGTCGACCCCGACGATCAGCCGGTCGATCTCGGCCGCGTTGCCGTCCAGGGCCTGCGCGAGCGAGCCGAGCACCTCGTTCACCTGCGCGGGGTTCACGCTCTGCGTCAGCGGCGCCAGCTGGTCGATCAGCGCGCCGGCGTCGACGACCGACCGGGTCCGGGTGATGTGCGCGCCGGGACGGATCGGGCTCGGGCTCGTACCGGGGATCAGGTAGACGACCCGGCGGCCCATCGCGTCGCGCCACCGGATGGCGGCCTCGCTGTCGGCGGGGATCGAGACCGACTCGTTCACGGTGAGCCTCACCTGGGCGCGGCCCTCGACGACCTTGAGCTCGTCCACCCGGCCCACCGGAGCGCCCGCGATCTTCACCTGGTCGCCTTCGGAGAGCCCGCTGGCGTCGTCGAACGTGGCCGTGAGGCTCCAGCCTCCGGCCACGCTCAGCCGCGCGATCTGGGCCCCGATGAACGCCGTCAGTACCCCGGTGACCAGCACGAACGCGCCCAGCCTGAGTGCCATGCCGGCCCGTGCCCGGTCCCGCGCGTTCCAGCGCGGTGCCTGCCGCAGCCGTCGCATCCGTTGCCTGTGCGCCATCAGCGGCCTCCCGTGGTGGACGGGCCGCACAGCCCGACGAGCAGCTCGCACGGATCGGACGGCAGCAGCGCCTGCGAGCGGATGTAGTTCTTGCCGCCGGGCCCGCGCGCCGAGGTCAGCTCCCCGTACAGGGGAAGGAGGGTGTTGCCGGTACGGACGGCGTTGCCGAGCAGCCCGAGCTGGCCGTAGATGACCGCGGCGGCCCGTTCACCGGAACGGAACGCCTCGCCGAGCTGCCCGCCGCGCTTGTCGAGCCCGTGCGACACCAGCGCGGAGATGGTGGAGAGCTGGTCGGCGAACGCGCCGAGCCGCCCCGTTCCGCCCGCCGCCGTGCTGGAGATGAGCGTGTTGGTGTCGCCGCCGATCGCGATCAGCTCGTCGCCCGAGCCCGACAGTGCGGTGCTGAGCAGGGCGCTGTCGGCGAGGAAGCGGCGGGCCTCGGCGCGCCGCTTGTGCGCGACGTTCAGCAGGACGCCGGACTGGTCGATGGTGCCGCGCAGCCGCGCGCCCTGCCCGTCCAGTCCCTCGGCGAGCGTGTGCACGATCGTCGCCACCTCGGCCGGGTCGATGGCGCCGAGCCCGGCGTCCGCGTCGGCCAGCAGGTCCGACAGGTCGCGCGGGTCGGCGGTACGGGCGATGGACGCGCCCGAGGCCAGGAACGGGCCGCCCCGCTCGTGCGCGCCGGGCTTGAGGTTGACGAACTTGGGCCCGAACGCGGACGCGGGCTCGATCGCCGCGGTCACCGAGTCGGGGACGCGGGTACCCGGCCGGATCCGCAGCTTCAGCCGGGCCCGTCCGGACGCGGCCAGCTCGGTGTCCGCGACCGTGCCGACCGTCACCCCGCGGATCTTGACCGGGGCACCGGAGCCGAGGCCCTGCCCGGCCCGCCCGAACTCGGCGGTGAGCATCGTGCCCTCGTCCTGGAACGGCCGCGCGACCAGCCCGTACACCGCCAGCCCGGTCACGGCGAGCGTGGCGACGCTGATCAGCAGCCGGCGCCGCAGCGGGTACCTCCGGTCGTCCAGGCCGGCCGCGTTCGATCCGTCGGCGCTCATCCGGTCAGCCTCACGGTCGCGCCGCTGCCCCAGAAGACGTAGGACAGCAGCAGGTTCAGGGTGACGATCGTGATGATCGACAGCCGGATCGCCCGGCCCGCCGCCCGGCCGACCCCGGCCGGGCCGCCGCCGGCGTAGTAGCCGTAGAAGCAGTGGATGGTGATCACCGCGAACGAGAAGACGGCCACCTTGATCGAGCTGTAGACCAGGTCGATCGTCGGCAGGTACAGCCGGAAGTAGTAGTCGTAGACGCCCGGCGCCAGATCGAAGAACTGGGTACTGATCAGCCGGGTGGCGAAGAAGCTGGCGAACAGCGCGATCAGGTACAGCGGGACGAGCGCGATCAGCGCGGCCACGACGCGGGTGCACACGAGGTAGGCGAACGAGCCGATGCCCATCACCTCCAGCGCGTCGATCTCCTCGGAGATCCGCATCGCGCCGAGTTCGGCGGTGAACGCCGAGCCGCACTGCGCCGCCAGCGCCACCGCCGCGATCACCGGGGTGATCTCGCGGACGTTGGCGAACGAGCCGACCAGGCCCATGAACGACTCGGCGCCGATCGAGCGCAGCCCGGTGTAGCCCTGCAGCCCCACCTCGGTGCCCACGAAGAACGCCATCGTGAAGATGACGAAGATCATCCCGCCGCCGACCACGGTGGCCCCGGCGCCGACGACGATGTCGCTGACGTGCCGGGCGACGGTCTTGGCGTACTTGCGGCGCAGGATCAGGTCGCGTACCGAGTACACGACCACCCGCTGCATGAACACCGGCCACTGCGCCAGGTCGCCGGTCCGCCGGACGGCCGTGCCCGCCGCCGCCACCGCTCGGGTCCCGGCCCCGGCCGCCGGAATCGGGCCGGCCATCAGATCTTGGGCGGGAACGCGACGAAGTACACCGTCGTGATCACGTAGTTGAGGGCGAACACCAGCATGAAGGCGACCACGATCGCCCGGTTGACCGCCCGGCCGACGCCGACCGGGCTGCTCGCGCAGGTCATCCCCATATGGCAGGCGACGATCGCGGCGATCATCCCGAACAGCCAGGACTTCAGCAGCGTCACCAGCAGGTCGGAGGTCTGCAGCAGCGAGACCGCGCCGTCGAAGTACGCGCCGGGCGTGACGTCCTGCAGCAGCACGTTGAACACGAACCCGCCGGCCGCCCCCGAGGCGATGACCAGCGAGGCCAGCAGCGTCGACACCAGGCTCGCCGCCCACAGCCGCGGCGTGACCAGCCGGTGCACGGGGTTGACCGCCATCGTCTCCATCGCCGACAGCTCGTCGCGGATCCGGCGGGCGCCCATGTCGGCGGTCATCGCCGACCCGCCCGCGCCCGCGATGATCAGCGCGGCGGCGATCGGCGCCACCTCCCGGACCAGGCCCACCACGACCGCGCCGCCGGTCGCCGACTGCGCGCCGAGCTGCCCGGCGAGCTGGCCGACCTGGAGCGCCACCGTCGCGCCGAGCGGCAGTGACACCAGGATCACCGGCAGGCTCGTCACCCGGGCCAGGAACCAGGACTGCTCGACGAACTCCCAGAACCAGGTCCGTACGTCCCAGGTCCGGCGCAGCCCCTCGAGCGCGATCACGAACATCTCGCCGACCTCGGCGAGCAGCCCGTGGACACGGGCCGGCACACCCGACGTGACCATGGCCTCACCCCTTTCGCAGGGGTCACCCTAGAGCGTCGTTGGCGCTGTGCCAATAGCTATTGGCAATCCGCCAGTAGGTGCTGCCGAACGCTGTTGGCATAGCGCCAATAAGTCGCTAGGGTGGCTCGGGTAGCGGGTGGCCTCGCCGACCGGCGATGACGCGAGGCCACCCGCCACCACCCCGCTTCCCCGAGGGCGGACACGGGTCCTTCACGCGGGCACGCGTCCTTCACATGGGCGGCGGCGCGTACGGGTCGTGCTCGCTGAGGAGCTTGTCGAGGCGCGCCTTGTCGACGCGGCTGCTGATCTCCTGGGTCTCCTGCTTGTCCCGGACGCATTTGGCGAGCGTGAACGTGGACGTGATCACGTACAGCATGCCGAGGGCCAGGAACGCGCGGACCCAGGTCTCCACGGGCAGATAGGCGACGCCGACCGCCACGGCGATACTGGAGACGGCGAACGAGATGATGGCCTGGGCGAAGAACGCGGCGGTACTCGCGGGCTGCTGGTTCGGAGGGGTCATGGTCCGAGTGTGCGGACTGGCCGGGCCGGGCGCCTGAGTACGGCGACTCAACCTTTCTGGGTAGTCGCTCCTCCGGGTAGTTGTGCCGCTTTGCTAAAGGGCGGGCGGCGCCTTGTTGGTTTGGCTCTTACGGCCGGCGGGTCATTTTCGGTGGGATTTCGTGCTACTGGACGGCTGAGCCAACCGGACGAGAGGACGCCGACATGACCGTGATCCCGGATCTCGACAATGCCGAGGAGCTGCAGAAGTTCCTCGACGCGATCGACGGGCCCGAAGTGCTGCGCGAGCTGCTGGACGGGCCGGGGATGGACGACGCCCGGATCGAGGAGTTCGTGGAGGCGGCCGGGCCCACCCGGATCCTCGACCGGGTGTTCGCGCTCATGGGGGAGCGGTTCGTCCCCGAGCGCGCGAAGGACGAGGCGGGCATCGTGCAGTGGAACGTGCGGACGCCCTCGGGGGTGTTCACGTACCACGTCGAGATCCGCGACGGCGCGGCCAAGGGCGAGCGCGGCGCCTACAGCGGAGCGAACGTCTCGCTCAAGATCTCGGTGCCCGATCTGCTCCGGGTGTGCGCCGGCCGGCTGAACGCCGTGACCGCGTTCACCAGCGGAAAGATCCAGCTCACCGGCGACATGATGTTCGGCGCGAAGCTGTCGGGCTGGTTCGACTACTGATGTTTCAAGCGCTCGTCCCGGGTAGTGCCCGACCGGGGAGGGAGCGCTCGTGGGTGTGCGGACGTGGATCGAAGGATGGCCCGTCTACAAGCAGGTGACGGGTGACGACCGGCTCGGCCGCGGGGCGGCGGTGGAGTCGGCGCATACCGCCGGGCTGAGACCGCGGGTGTCGACGGCCGACCGCGTGGTGAAGTCGGTCTGTCCCTACTGCGCCGTGGGCTGCGGCCAGCAGGTGTACGTCAAGGACGAGAAGGTCGTCCAGGTCGAGGGTGATCCGGACTCGCCGATCAGCAGGGGGCGGCTCTGCCCCAAAGGATCGGCGACGCTGCAGCTGACGACCGGGTCCGCCCGCGAACGTTCGGTGCTGTACCGGCCGCCGTACGGGACGGAGTGGGAGGAGCTCGACCTCGACACGGCCATGGGAATGGTGGCCGAGCGTGTCCTGGAGACGAGGGCGAGCACCTGGGAATGGGAGGCCGAGGACGCCAGGGTACGGCGCACTCTCGGAATCGCCAGCCTGGGCGGCGCGACGCTGGACAATGAGGAGAACTACCTCATCAAGAAGCTCCACACGGCGCTCGGTGTGGTGCAGGTGGAGAACCAGGCGCGGGTGTGCCACAGCGCGACGGTGGCCGGACTGGGGACCTCGTTCGGCCGGGGCGGCGCGACGACGTTCATGCAGGATCTGCAGAACTCCGACTGCATCGTCATCCAGGGATCGAACTTCGCCGAGGCGCATCCGGTCGGGTTCCAGTGGGTGATGGAGGCCAAGGCCCGGGGCGCCACGGTCATCCATGTGGATCCGCGCTTCACCCGGACGAGTGCGGTCAGCGATGTCTACGTGCCCATTCGCGCGGGATCCGATATCGCCTTCCTGGGCGGCATCATCAACCATGTGCTGACGACGGAGTCGTACTTCCGCGACTACGTGCTCAGCTTCACGAACGCGTCGACGATCCTGCGCGAGGACTTCCGCGACACCGAGGATCTCGACGGGGTGTTCTCCGGGCTGGACGCGGAGACGCGGCACTACGACCTGGACACCTGGCGGTACGAGGGCCTGGACGTGGTCGCGGCCTCCGGCAAGCGTGACCTGGACTACGACCGCCGTACCCGGGACCGCATGGAGAGGGACGAGGCCTCGGTCAAGGAGTCCGGCCGGGGCGAGACCCACGGGGCCGGCGGCGCCGCTCTGGGCAAGGGCAAGCCGCACGTCGACGAGACCTTGCAGCATCCGCGTTGCGTGTTCCAGGTCCTCAAGCGGCACTTCGCCCGCTACACGCCCGAGATGGTGGAGAGGACCTGCGGTGTGCCGCCGGAACTGTTCGCCAAGGTCTGCGATGCGCTGGTACGCAATTCCGGGCCCGACCGTACGAGCGCGTTCGCCTATGCGGTGGGCTGGACGCAGCACACGGTGGGCTCGCAGTACATCCGTACGGCCTCCATCCTGCAATTGCTGCTCGGGAACATCGGGCGTCCCGGCGGAGGAATCCAGGCGCTGCGCGGGCACGCGTCCATTCAGGGATCGAGCGACATCCCGACCCTGTTCGACCTGCTGCCGGGCTACATTCCCATGCCGCACGCCCATCGGGGCCAGACGCTGGAGGATTTCGTCGCGGCCGATTCCGCCCAGAAGGGCTACTGGGGCAACATGCGCCAGTACGTGGTGAGCCTGCTGAAAGCGTGGTGGGGCGACAAGGCGACCGCCGACAACGACTACTGCTTCGACTACCTGCCCCGCCTGACCGGAAGCCACAGTACGTACGAGACGGCCCTCGCCCAGATGGACGGCACGTGCAAGGGCTACTTCCTCATGGGGGAGAACCCGGCGGTGGGGTCGGCCAACGCCAAGGTGCAGCGGCTCGGGATGGCCAATCTGGACTGGCTCGTCGTCCGGGACTTCTCCCTCATCGAAAGCGCCACCTGGTGGAAGGACGGCCCGGAGATCGAGACCGGGGAACTCAGGACCGGGGACATCGGAACCGAGGTCTTCTTCTTCCCGGCGGCCTCCCACACCGAGAAGGAAGGCAGCTTCACCAACACCAACCGGACCCTGCAATGGCACCACCCGGCCGTCCATCCGGAGGGCGACTGCCGGAGCGACCTGTGGTTCATGTACCACCTGGGCCGCATCATCAGGGAGCGGATCGCGGGCTCGACGGACGAGCGCGACCGTCCCGTCCTGGACCTGACCTGGGACTACCCGGTCGAAGGGCCGCATGACGAGCCGTCGGCGAACGCGGTGCTGGCCGAGATCAACGGGTTCGACGCCAACGGGGACCATCTGTCGTCGTACGACCAGCTCAAGGACGACGGGTCCACGTCGTGCGGCTGCTGGATCTACTGCGGGGTCTACGCCGACGGCGTCAACCAGGCCGCGCGCCGCAAGCCGTCCTCGGAGCAGGACTGGATCGCGGCGGAGTGGGCGTGGGCGTGGCCGTCCAACCGGCGCATCCTCTACAACAGGGCGTCCGCCGATGCCAGTGGCCGGCCCTGGAGCGAGAAGAAGGCGCTGGTCTGGTGGGACGCCGAGCAGCGCAAGTGGACCGGGCACGACAATCCCGATTTCCCGGCCGGCAAGGATCCGTCCTTCAGGCCGGAAGCCGATTCCACTGGGCCGTCCGCACTGGCGGGCGACGACCCGTTCATCTTGCAGGCGGACGGTAAGGGATGGCTGTTCGCTCCGGCCGGTCTGGTGGACGGCCCCATGCCGACTCACTACGAGCCGCAGGATTCGCCGTTCGACAACCCGCTGTACGGGCAGCAGCGCAATCCCGTACGGAACACCTTCCCCAGGCAGCACAACCGGATGCACCCCAGCGGTTCGGAGCCGGGGGCGGAGGTCTTCCCGTACGTCGTCACCACGTACCGGCTCACCGAGCACTTCACCGCAGGGGGCATGAGCCGCTGGACGCCC
This sequence comes from Actinomadura sp. 9N407, assembly GCF_044326315.1. Lineage (NCBI taxonomy): Bacteria > Bacillati > Actinomycetota > Actinomycetes > Streptosporangiales > Thermomonosporaceae > Actinomadura > Actinomadura sp. 9N407. The sequence continues at coordinate 54,663 of NZ_JBIRAW010000023.1, forward strand.
TACCTGGCCGAGCTGCAACCCGAGTTCTTCTGCGAGATCTCACCCGAACTGGCCGCGGAACGGGATCTGGAACACGGTGGCTGGGCGACCATCGTGACCGCACGCAACGCCATCGAGGCGCGTGTGATGGTGACCGACCGTATGGCGCCGCTGAAGGTGCAGGGCCGTACGGTCCATCAGATCGGGTTGCCCTACCACTGGGGACCCAACGGCTACAGCACGGGCGACGCGGCCAACGAGCTGTCCGGTATCTCGCTCGATCCCAACGTGCACATCCAAGAGGTCAAGGCGCTGTCCGCCGATATCCGGGCCGGACGCCGTCCACGCGGTCCCGGCCTGCCCGAGCTGGTGCTCGACTACCAGCGCAGAGCGGGGATTCACGCCGACACAGGCATGGAGGTATGACGATGGGGCGCTTCTCCGGACCGCTGGCGGACGTCGCGGGCGATGCGGGACACGTCGGCCACCCGCCCCGGATGGGATTCTTCACCGATACCTCCGTCTGCATCGGCTGCAAGGCGTGCGAGGTGGCGTGCAAGGAGTGGAACGCCATACCGGAGGACGGGCTCACGTTCACCGGCATGTCGTACGACAACACCCAGGGGCTCGGCGCCGACAGCTGGCGGCATGTCGCGTTCATCGAGCAACGCAAGCCCCTGGGCATGCAGGACCCGGGCGTCGAGCATGGCGATTACAGCGATGTGGACCTGCTCGGCCTGACGGCGGAGGCCGCGGCCCAAGGCGAAGCGGCCGATGGCGAGGATCGTGGCGAGTTCCGTTGGCTGATGGCCTCGGACGTGTGCAAGCACTGCACGCATGCCGCCTGCCTTGACGTGTGCCCCACCGGCTCGCTGTTCCGTACGGAATTCGGCACGGTGGTGGTGCAGGAGGACATCTGCAACGGCTGCGGCTACTGCGTACCGGCCTGCCCGTACGGAGTCATCGACCAGCGCAAGGACGACGGCCGCGTCTGGAAATGCACGATGTGCTATGACCGCATCTCGGACGGCATGGAGCCCGCGTGCGCGAAGGCGTGCCCCACCGACTCCATTCAGTACGGCCCCTTGGACGAGCTAAGGGAACGCGCCGCCACGAGAGTGGAACAGCTCCACGACGCAGGAGTCGAGGACGCCCGCCTCTATGGGCACGACCCCAACGACGGAGTCGGCGGGGACGGAGCGTTCTTCCTCCTCTTGGACGAGCCAGAGGTCTACGGCCTTCCTCCCCACCCGGTCGTCACCACCCATGACCTCGGTTCCATGTGGCGTCACGCGGGTGCGGCGGCCCTGACACTCCTAGGCGGAGTCGCCACGGCCTATCTCGCGACCAGGAGGAAGCGTTGAGCGAGGCAGAGGTCACCCGAGAGGGCGTACAGAACCAGCGTCCCGGCCGTGAGGCCGTACCCGGGGCCAAGGGCGGGCTGGAACGTCCGCACCGCCGCCGTCGCAAAGGCGAGCGGACGGTCGTCCCGGAGGCCGAGTTCGGCTCGTACTACGGCAGGCCCATCATCAAGGCGCCCACCTGGAAGGCCCGCGACATCGCGAGCTACCTGTTCCTGGGCGGCCTGGCCGGGGGTGCCTCGGCGCTGGCCGCCGGGGCCGAGTTCACCGGACGCCCGGCGCTGGCCCGAGCGGGCAAGATCGGCGGCCTGACCGCGATCGGGCTGTCCACCGCGGCCCTGATCCACGACCTCGGCCGCCCCGCGCGGTTCATCAACATGCTGCGCGTCTTCAAGCCCAGCTCGCCGATGAGCATGGGCTCCTGGATCCTGATGGCGTACGGCCCCGCCGCCGGGATCGCCGCCGTCACCGACATCAGCACCCTGCTCTGCGAGGGCGGCCTGTTCCGCAGGGTCGGCCGCGCGGCCACCGGCTGGTCGGCCCTGACGGGCGCCGCCGTGGCCTCGTACACAGCGGTCCTGATCTCCGACACGGCCGTGCCCGCCTGGCATGAGGCGCACCGCGAGATGCCGTTCCTGTTCGTCGGCTCCGGCGCTGCCGCGGCCGCGGGCCTGGGCCTGCTGGCGGCCCCCGTACGGGAGACCGCCCCGGCCCGAGCCACCGCCGCGCTCGGCACAGCCCTCGAAATGGGGGCCTTCCGCCTCATGCGCCGGCGCCTCGGCCCGCAGGCCGAGCCGTACCGCAGCGGCAAGGCGGGCCATCTCATGCGCGCCGCGCAGTTCCTCACCGTTGCCGGTGCCGTGGGGACCGTCACCCGGGCCGGACGTTCCCGCAGGGGTGCCGCGCTGTGCGGCGCCGCCCTCCTCGCAGGCTCCGCCTGCACCCGCTTCGGCGTCTTCGAGGCGGGCCGTACCAGCGCCACCGACCCGCACTACACCGTCCTGGCCCAGCGCCCCGGGTGATCTTGGTGCGTTGACAGGCGGTCCGTGCCGCGCCTAGCTTGCTAGGCGTTCTCGATCGCTAAGCGGCCGCTTAATCCTCGGAAAGGCCTCACGATGACGGATCTGTTCAGCCTCGCGGGCAAGACCGCGCTGGTCACCGGTGGTACCCGAGGCATCGGGCTGATGATCGCGCGGGGTCTGCTCGAGGCGGGCGCGGGCAAGGTGTACGTGAGCTCCCGCAAGGCCGAGGCGTGCGAGCAGGCCGCCGAGGAGCTGTCCCAGTACGGCACCGCGATCCCCATTCCGGCCAACGTCAGCACCGAAGAGGGCTGCCTGGGCCTGGCCGAGGCCGTCGCGGGCCGGGAGGACTCCCTGCACATCCTGGTGAACAACGCCGGGGCCACCTGGGGCGCGCCGCTGGAGGAGTTCCCCGCGCACGCGTGGGACAAGGTCGTCGACCTCAACCTCAAGGCGCCGTTCTACCTGACCCGGGCCCTGCTGCCGCTGCTGCGCAAGGCCGCGACCCCCGACGACCCGGCGCGCGTGATCAACATCGGCTCCATCGACGGGATCATGACGCCCGGCGAGCGCTACTCCTACACCGCGAGCAAGGCCGGGCTGCACCAGCTCACCCGGGTGCTGGCCAAGGAACTGGGCCCCCAGGCGATCACGGTGAACGCGGTCGCTCCCGGTCCGTTCGAGTCCAAGATGATGGCCGCCACGCTGGAGGCGTTCGGCGACGCCATCGCCGCCACCGTGCCGGTGCGCCGCATCGGCCGTCCCGACGACATGGCCGGTGCCGCCGTCTACCTGTCGAGCCGGGCGGGCGCCTTCGTCACGGGAACGGTGATTCCGGTCGATGGCGGCCTGACCGCGACGTGACCGCCCCCGGCGACGGGGCTTCGGCGGCGGCGGTCGAGCGGGCCTGGGCCAAGCGGCCCGAGAGCGCCAGGCGGCTGTTCCGCGCGGCGGTGGAGGTCATCGGGGAGCACGGCTACCACGGCACCTCGACCAGGGCCGTCGCCGCGCGGGCCGGGCTGAGCCCCGCGGCCATGTACATGCACTTCCCCGCCAAGGAGGACCTGCTCTACCAGATCAGCAAGACCGGGCACGAGCTCACCCTGGAGATCGTCCGGGACGCGGCGGCGTCCTCGTACGACCCGGTCGCGCGGGTCCACGCCATCGTCACGGCCCTGGTCCGCTGGCACGCCGAGCACTGCACGATCGCCCGGATCCTCCAGTACGAGCACACCTCGCTCGCGCCGGGCCACCGCCGCGAGATCAGCGCCCTGCGCCGCCGTACCGAGGCCGTCCTGCGGGAGGCGATCGAGGACGGGGTACGGACCGGCCGGTTCGACGCGGCGGCGGTCCCGACCGGCGAGCTGGCGATCATGTCGCTGGCGATCGACGTGGCCCGCTGGTACCCGGCGCAGCGCCGCCGCAAGCCCGACCAGATCGCGCGCGCCTACGCCGACCTGTCCCTGCGCATCTTGAACTGGAACGGCGGCCCGGAGGTCATGGAGCCGGGACCGGGCTGACCAGCGTCCCGTTCTCCAGGAAGCTCCGCAGGTTCCGGAACGCGAGCTCGCCCATCGCCTCGCGGGTCTCGCGGGTGGCGCTGGCGATGTGCGGCAGCAGCAGGACCGAGTCCAGGCCGAGCAGGGGCGAGGGGACGTTCGGCTCGTCGGCGAAGACGTCGAGCGCGGCTCCGGCGAGCCGGCCGCCGGTCAGCGCCGCCACCAGGGCGGGCTCGTCGACGACGCTGCCGCGCGCGACGTTGACCAGGTAGCCCTCGGGGCCGAGCGCGTCCAGGACCCCGGCCGAGACCAGGCCGCGCGTGCCGGGCCCGCCGGAGGCCGCGACGATCAGGGCGTCGCTCCAGGCGGCGAGCTTCTCCGGCGACTCGGCGTAGCCGTACGGCACGCCGTCCACGCGCGAGCGGGAGTGATAGGAGATCTCCATGTCGAAGCCCTCCAGCCGGCGGGCGATGGCCCGGCCGATCCGGCCGAGGCCGAGGATGCCGACCCGCTTGCCGCTGACCTTGGTGGCCAGCGGGAACGGACCGCGCGCCCAGTCACCGCGCCGGACGAACCGGTCGGCCGCCGCGAACCGCCGCATCACGTCGATCAGCCCGCCGACGGCGGTGTCGGCGACGCAGTCGTTCAGCACGTCGGGCGTGTTGCTCACCGCGATCCCGCGCTCGGCGGCCCGGCCGACGTCGGTCGTGTCGTACCCGACGCCGAAGTTCACGATCACCTTCAGCCGGGGCAGCCGGTCCATCAGCTCCCGGCCGACGCCGTACCGCGCGGTGGTCACCACGGCCGCGTAGTCCGCGCCGTGCTCGTCGAGGTGGCCGGACGGCTGCTCGTCGAGCAGGACGGTGTCGTACGCCTCGCGCAGGTTCCGGTGAAGGGACGGCAGCAGCGGTCCGACCTGGAGCACGCGGTTCAAGGTTGTCTCCTGTTCATCGTGGAGCCATGGCGTCGATCGAGCATGGGTGTCGGTTCGAGCCTCAGCGCCGGTCGAGGGCGGGAAGCTTGGGGTCGAACGTCCAGCCCGGGACGAGATACCCCATCTGGGCGGCGTCGTCGCGGCCGCCCAGCCCCTCGTTCACATACAGCCGGTGCGCCTCCTCCAGCCGCTCGGGATCGATCTCGATGCCGAGGCCCGGCCGGTCGGGCAGGGTCAGATGGCCGTCGGTGATCTCGTACGGGGCGGTGGTGAGGCGCTGGCCGTCCTGCCAGATCCAGTGCGTGTCCACGGCCGTGATGGTGCCGGGGGCGGCGGCCGCGACATGGGTGATCATCGCCAGCGAGACGTCGAAGTGGTTGTTGGAGTGCGAGCCCCAGGTCAGCCCCCAGGCGTCGCACAGCTGCGCGACCCGTACCGAGCCGTCCATCGTCCAGAAGTGCGGGTCCGCCAGCGGGATGTCGACCGCGCCGGCGGTGATCGCGTGGCCCAGCTCGCGCCAGTCGGTCGCCACCATGTTGGTGGCCGTGCGCAGGCCGGTCGCCCGCCGGAACTCCGCCATCGTCTCTCGGGCGGAGTAGCCGCCCTCGGCACCGCACGGGTCCTCGGCGTACGCCAGCACGTCGCGCAGCCTCCGGCCCAGCTCGATCGCCTGGTCCAGGGGCCAGGCGCCGTTCGGGTCGAGGGTGACGCGGGCGCCGGGGAAGCGTTCGGCGAGCGCCGTCACCGTCGCGGCCTCCTCCTCTCCCGGCAGGACGCCGCCCTTGAGCTTGAAGTCGGCGAATCCGTACCGTTCCCGGGCCGCCTCGGCGAGCGCGACGACGGCCTCGGGCGTCAGCGCCTCCTCGGCGCGCAGGCGGAACCAGCCGTCGCCGTCCCCTGACCGGTAGGGCAGGTCCGTGCGGTTCCGGTCGCCGATGAAGAAGAGGTAGCCGAGCACCGGGACGCGGTCGCGCTGCCGCCCGGAGCCCAGCAGGTCCGCGACCGGGATCTCCAGGTACTGCCCGAGCAGGTCGAGCAGGGCCGACTCGATCGCGGTCACGGCATGGACGGTGGTGCGAAGGTCGAACGTCTGCGCGCCGCGTCCGGCCGCGTCGCGATCGGCGAAGCGCCGCCGTACCGATTCCAGGATCGCGAGGCGGGTGGCGACGGGACGGCCGGTGACCAGGTCGCGGGACTCGCGGAGCGTACGGACGATCCCCGCCCCGCCCGGCACCTCGCCCACGCCGGTCCGGCCGTCGGAGTCGGTGAGCAGGACGATGGTGCGGGTGAAGAACGGAGCGTGCGCGCCGCTCAGGTTGAGCAGCATGCTGTCGCGGCCCGCGACCGGCACGACCCGCATGTCGGTGATGCGAGGAGAGCCGCTCATACCGGCTTGCCGTCGACCCGGCGCGGTACGCCGAGCGGGTCGCCGTCGCGCAACTCTTCCGGGAGCAGGCCGTCCGGCACGTTCTGGTAGCTGACCGGGCGCAGGAAGCGCTCGATCGCCGACGTACCGACGGAGGTGGTGGCCGGCGCGGAGGTCGCGGGGAACGGGCCGCCGTGCACGATCGCGTCGCCGACCTCGACACCGGTGGGCCAGCCGTTGAACAGGACCCGCCCGGCCAGCGTCTCGAGGGCGGGCAGCAACTCGCCCGCGAGCGCGTGGTCGCCGGGCGCGGCGTGCACGGTCGCGGTGAGCTGGCCTTCGAGCGAGCCGATGATCTCCGCCAGCCGGTCCGCGTCCGCGACCCGCACGAGCAGCGAGGAGGCTCCGAAGACCTCGTCCTGGAGGAAGGAGTGGGCGAGGAAGGTCGCGTCGTCGGTGAGGAAGAGCCCGGCGACGCACGGGGACGCGATCTCGGGATCGTCCAGGCCGCGGGCCAGCGTCCGTACGCCGTCCGTCCCGGCCAGCCTGGCGGTCCCGGCGTCGTAGGCGGTACGGATGCCGGCGGTCAGCATCGGCGCGGGCGGAGCGGCGGCGACCGCGGCGGACGCGGCCTCGATGAACGCGTCGCTCCCGTCCCCGACGAGGAACACGAGGCCGGGACTGGTGCACAGCTGCCCCGCGCCGATGGACAGGGAGGCGACGAAGGCCCGGCCGAGGTCGGCGCCGCCGTCCCGGAGGGCTCCGGGCAGCAGGAACACCGGGTTCACGCTGGACATCTCCGCGTACACCGGGATCGGTACGGGCCGTGCGGCGGCAGCCGCGACGAGCGCGAGCCCGCCGCGTCGCGACCCGGTGAACCCGACGGCCGCGATGCGCGGATGGGTGACCAGCCGCGTCCCGATCTCGTGCCCGGCGCCGTGCAGCAGGGAGAAGGTGCCCTCGGGAAGGCCGTGCTCCTGGACGGCTTCGCGTACGGCGCGGCCGACCAGCTCGCTCGTTCCGGGGTGTGCCGGGTGGGCCTTCACCACGACCGGGGCACCGGCGGCGAGGGCGGAGGCGGTGTCGCCACCCGCGACCGAGAAGGCCAGGGGGAAGTTGCTCGCCCCGAACACCGCGACCGGGCCGAGCGGTACCTGGCGGCGGCGCAGGTCGGGACGGGGCAGCGGCGTACGCTCCGGCAGGGCCGGATCGATGCGGGCACCGAGCCAGTCGCCACTGCGGACGACCTGCGCGAACAGTCGCAGCTGGTTGCAGGTCCGGGCGCGCTCGCCCTCCACCCGGGCCCGGGGGATGCCGGTCTCGGCGACGACGCGCTCGACCAGGACGTCACCCAGGGCCTCGATGCGGTCCGCGATGGTGTCGAGGAACGCGGCGCGGGCCTTGAGCCCGGTGCGGCGGTACGTGCCGAACGCCTGCCAGGCCAGCTCGCAGGCGCCATCCACGTCCTGCGGCCCCGCGGCCTCGTAGCCGGGCTCGAGCCGTTCGCCGGTACGGGGATCGACCGCGTGCAGGGCGGTCTCGGGGCCGCTCACCTGGCCGCCTTCTCGATCAGGGCGGTGAGGTCGGCCAGTTCGGCGGCGTTCAGATCGGTCAGCGGCGGCCGGACCGGGCCGGCCGGGCGGCCGATCGCGGTCATTCCCGCCTTGACGATCGACACGGCGTACCCGGTGTTCCGGTTGCGGATGTCGAGGTAGGGCAGCACGAAATCGGCGAGCTTGCCGTACACCGCCGCCCGGTCCTGGGCGCGGACCGCCTGGTAGAAGCCGATCGCGAAGTCCGGCGCGAAGTTGAACATCGCCGAGGAGTACGTCGTGACGCCGAGTTCGAGGTACGGCAGCGCGTAGGTCTCCGCGGTGGGCAGCCCGCCGACGTACAGCAGCGATTCGCCGAGCGTGGCGTACAGGCGGGACATCAGCTCGATGTCGCCGATGCCGTCCTTGAAGCCGATGAAGTTGGGGCACTCCTCGGCGAGCCGGGCGACGGTGTCCACCGTGTACACGGCGTTGGCGCGGTGGTAGACGATCACGCCGAGCGAGGTGGCGGCGCAGACCGCGCGGACGTGCGCGCGCAGGCCGTCCTGGCTCGCCTCGGTCAGGTACGGCGGCAGCAGCAGGACCGCGTCGGCGCCGGCGGCCTCGGCGTCGCGGGCCATCTCGGCGGCCAGCGCGGTGCCGTACCCGGCCGGGGCGATGATCGGCATGCCCTCGGGCGCCTCGCCGACGGCGGCGCGGACGACCTGTCCCACCTCGGCGGGGGTGAGCGAGAAGAACTCGCCGGTGCCGCCCGCCGCGAACAGCCCGGCGGCCGGACGCTGCCCGAGCCAGCCGATGTGCTCGCGGTACGGTCCCTCGTCGAAGCCGAGGCCGGCCGTCAGATGGGTCACCGGGAACGACAGCAGCCCGGCACCGAGCGCGGATTTCAGTTCGTCGTGGGTGAATCGCGTCATGTGCTCTGACTCCAGGATCGGGGGGCGGGGGGAGATGCCGTCAGGCTAGGGACCGGGCATCATGCGTGTCCAAGTTGGATATGGCATGCACTGATACCTTTCGTGCATCACACGAGGAAGGGTGGGGTGGGCATGGTGACGTACACGCTGGATCAGTTGCGCGGCTTCGTCGCCGTCGCGGAGGAGGGCCACTTCGGCCGGGCGGCCGACCGGCTGCGGATGACGCAGCCCCCGCTCAGCCGCCAGATGCAGAAGCTCGAACGGGCCGTCGGCGTCCCGCTGCTGGTGCGTACCGCGCACGGTGCCACGCCGACGCATGCCGGGCGCGCCTTCCTCGTCGAGGCGCGCCGGCTGCTCAGCCAGGCCGACGCGGCGGTGCTGATGGCGCGCCGCAGCGCCGAGGGGACCAGCGGCACGGTGCGGATCGCCTTCACGGCGATGTCGGCGCTGGCGGTGCTGGGCCGGTGGATCGCGGCGGCCCGCGAGCACCTGCCCGACGTCGATCTGGTGCTGTCCGAGATGGTGACCCGGGCGCAGGTGGACGCGCTGATGGCCGGGGAGATCGATGTCGGGCTGGCGCGCGGCGTCGCGCGATCGGACGTGCTGAGCGCGCGGCTGGTGCATGCCGAGCCGCTGGTCCTGGCCGTACCGCGCGGGCATCCGCTCACCGCGCTCGGCCGCACGCCGAGGCCGGCCGACATCGCCGAGCACGACATCGTCACGTACGCGCCGGTGGAGGCCCGGTACTTCTACGAGCTGGTCATCACGGTCTTCCGGGACGCGGGCGTGGTGCCGCGCTTCGTCCAGCAGATGGCGCAGGTCCACAGCCTGCTCGCGCTGGTCGACGCGGGTCTCGGGGTGGCGCTGGTCCCGCGCTCCGCCGCGGTGCTGCGGCTGCCGCGGCTGGAGTTCCTGGACGTCGCCGGGCCGGCTCCGGATCTGGTCGAGGTGCACGCCGTCTGGCGCGGGACGAGCGATGCCCCGGCGCTGCGGGCCCTGCTGCGGCTGGTCGGTCCCGACTCTTGACGCCGGAAGTTCGGCCGCTCTAAGGTCCCGTCTACCCATAGAGATGAATTTCCTCCCGGTAGACAACCGTCTTCTCCCATCCCTTGTGATTCGGGCCGTGTGATCCGGCCATGCGATCCCGGCCCGTGCGCCGGGCCCGTGCTCAGGCCCCGCTCCCGGGCCCGTTCCCGGGCCCGTGCTCAGCGCTGGGCTCCGCCTCCGCGCCTTCGGTCGCTCACACGTCTCGCGCTCTCGACACGCCCTGTCTGGAGAGGCCATGCCCGCATTCCCGCCCCGCCGCCGACCCCGGGCACCCGTCCGGCCGGTACGTCCCGTACGCCGGGCACGCCCGGTGCCCGCCGTACTCGTGGCCCTGACCCTCGCCGCCACCGGATGCACGGTCGCCAACAGCGACGCGGTGTCCGGCGGCGCGAACGGCGCGCTGCAGATCGTGCTGCCGCAGGAGCCGCCCACCCTGGAACCCTGCGAGTCCTCGCTGACCGCGACCGGCATCGTGGTGCGCTCCAACATCACCGAGCCGCTGATCGAGCGCGACCCGACCTCCGGTGAGCTGAAGCCCCTGCTGGCGACCGGATGGAAGGTCGGCGACGACGGGCGCACCTGGACGTTCACCATGCGGGACGGCGTGCGCTTCCATGACGGCACGGCCTTCGACGCGAAGGACGCCGCGTTCACGATCGAACGGGCCGTCGGCTCCAAGCTCGGCTGCAACGTGGACGGCTACGTGTTCGCCGACAGCGAGCTGAAGGTGGCCGCGCCCGACGCCTCGACGCTGACCGTCACCACCGCGGAGCCGGACCCGATCCTGCCGCTGCGGATGTCGTTCCTGGAGGTCGTCCCGACCGGGACCGACACGAAGAACAAGGTGCGCAAGCCGGTCGGCACCGGTCCGTACCGGATCGCCGACTGGGACATCGGGATCAGCCTGAGCCTGGCGCGCTCCAGCGGCTACTGGGGCACCAGGCCCGCCTACCAGGCCGTCCGGTACGTGTGGCGCGCCGAGAACAGCATCCGCGCCGCGATGATCACCAGCGGTGAGGCCGGGATCGTCACCGGGCTCGGCCCCGAGGACGGCGCGGGCGACCTCGGCGTCGCGTACCCGAACAACGAGACCACCGCGCTGCGGATGAACGGCAACGAGGTGCCGCTGAACGACGTCCGGATCCGGCGCGCGATCAACTACGCCGTCGACAAGGAGGGCATCGTCCAGTCGCTCTTCCTGAAGCTGGGCGAGCCGGCCGGGCAGCTGGTCGCGAACGGCGTGGTCGGCCACGATCCGGCGATCAAGGCCTGGCCGTTCGACATGGCCAGGGCCAGGGCGCTGGTCGCCGAGGCCAAGGCCGCCGGGGTACCGGTGGACACCCCGATCACGCTGATCGCCAGGAACGCGATGTTCCCCAAGGTGGCCGAGACCGCCGAGGTGATCCAGAACGCGCTCGGCAAGGCCGGGCTGAACGTGAAGATCAAGATGCTGGACACCGCCGCGCAGCTGGAGTACCAGCTGCACCCGTTCGTCCCCGACGCCGGCCCGGTGCTGCTGCTGATCATGCACGGCAACCAGGCGGGCGACGCCGGATTCACGACCAGCCAGTACCTGAAGAGCGACGGCCCGCAGAGCCGGTTCGGGACGCCCGAGCTGGACCGCATGATCGACGAGGCGGAGCGCAAGACCGGCGCGGAGCGCGAGCGCGCCTTCGCCGCCGTGCTCCGCCACCAGAACGATCACGTCGTGCAGTACGCGCACATCGCCCACATGCGCGGGCTGCTCGGCATCTCCCCGAACGTCCGCTACAAGCCCGACTCCGCGACCACCGACGAGCTGCGGCTCGCCGACGTCCGCCCGGCCAAATGAGGGGGCCGCACGTGCGGAAGCCCGAGAAGGAGCAGGAATGCTGACCTTCGTGCGGAGACGGATCGTCTCCAGCGCCGTTCCCCTGGTCGTGGTGATCCTGGGCGTGTTCTGCCTGTCCCGGCTCACCGGCGACCCGGCCAAGCTCTACCTTCCGCTGAGCGCGACGGCGGAGATGCGCACCGACTTCATGGAGCGCAACGGGTTCGACCGGCCGATGCTCCAGCAGCTGCTCGACTACCTCGGCGGGGTGTTCACGCTCGACTTCGGCGTGTCCCTCCGTACCGGGCAGGACGCCGCCGGGATGGCGCTGCGCGCGTTCCCCGCGACGCTGCAGCTGGCCGGGGCGACGATGCTGCTGGCCATCGTCGGCGCCGTCGTGATCGGCAGCTGGGCGGCGTACCGGCCCAACTCGCTCGCCGACCGGCTCTCCGGCCTGCTGTCGATGACCGCCGCCAGCATGCCCGACTTCTGGTTCGCGATCATGGGCGTGCTGGTCTTCGCGGTCACGCTGGGCTGGCTGCCCACCTCCGGCGTCGTCGGCGGCCCCGAGGTGTGGGTGCTTCCCCTGCTCACGCTGCTGATCCGGCCGTTCGGCGTGCTGGTGCAGGTGGTCCGGGGCGCGATGGTGTCGGCCCTGTCGGCCCCGTACGTGAAGGTCGCGCGCAGCAAGGGGGCGAGCGAGCCGCGGATCGTCTTCGGGCATGCCCTGCGCAACGCCGCGCCGCCCGTGCTCACCGTGGCCGGCGACCTGGCCGTGGGACTGGTGAACGGCGCCGTGGTGGTCGAGACGATCTTCGGCTGGCCCGGCATCGGCAAGCTGATGATCGACTCGATCCTGCAGCGCGACTTCGCGGTGCTCCAGGCGGCGGTGCTCGTCACCGCGGTGACGATCTTCGCTCTGAACATCCTCGTCGACCTGTGCCATGCCCTGCTCGACGTCCGGGTCCGGGAGGCGGTGCCGGCATGACGCGTTCCGGAGAGACGAAGGGAACCTCGGTGACGCCTGAAGCAGGCCCGGCATCCGAAGAAAGCACGGCATCCGAAGAGAGCACCACACCCGAAGAAGGCACGGCAGCCGCCGCAAAGCCGGAACCGGTCGTCAAGCAGAGCAAGGTCCCCTGGTGGCGGCTGCTGCTGCGGGACCGGGTGGCCACGGTGGCCGCCCTGGTGCTCCTGCTGGTGGTGCTGGCCACGACCGTCGGCCGCGTACTGCTCGGCGACCTGGACACCCGGCAGAACCTGCGTGCCACCAACACCCCGCCGTTCCAGCTGGAGCACGGCTGGGAGTTCCTGCTCGGCAGCGACGCGCTCGGCCGCAGCGTGCTGGCCCGGCTGATCACCGCCGGCGGCACCACGCTGTCGATCGCGGTCCCGGCGGTGCTGATCTCGCTGCTCATCGGCGGCGCCTGGGGGATGTGGGCCGGCTACCACCGGGGGTGGCGGGAGAACGTGTCGATGCGGATCGCCGACATCATCCTCAGCTTCCCCTCGCTGCTGCTCGCGGTGGTCGTGCTGTTCATCTTCTCGCCCAGCGCGGCCAACATCGTGGCGGTGCTGGCCGTCGCCCGGATCCCGGTCTACCTGCGGACGGCCCGGGCCGAGTCGGCCGAGCTGCGCGGCCGGCTGTTCGTGGACGCGGCGCGCACGTTCGGTACCGGCGGCAACGCCGTCATCGTCCGGCACATCGCGCCGGTGGTGGCGCCCACCCTGGTGACCGTGGCCACGGTCGACTTCTGCTTCGTGATGCTGGCCGAGTCCTCGCTGAGCTTCCTCGGCATCGGCATCCAGCCGCCCGACGTCAGCTGGGGGCTGATGGTGGCGCAGGGCCGCCAGTACCTGCAGACCGCCTGGTGGACGGCCGTCTTCCCGGGCCTGGCGATCGTCATCACCACGGTGTCGGCGACCCTGCTGGCCGCCTGGTTCCGGCTGGCCACCGACCCGGCGCAGCGGTGGCGGCTGGCGCTCCCGCGCGGCCGCCGCGGCGCCCGTACCGCGTCCGCCCTTCCGGAGGTGCACCAGTGAGCCCGAGCGAGAACGAGCCGAACGAGGCGGACACGAACGAGGCGACCGAGAACGGGCCGGACGAGAACGGGCCGGTCGCGCTCAAGGTCGAGGACCTGTCCGTCGACCTGCGCACCCAGCACGGTACGGTCCGCGCCGTCGACCAGGCCGACTTCTCCGTACGATCCGGCCAGACCCTCGCCCTCCTGGGCGAGTCCGGCTGCGGCAAGAGCATGACCGCGCAGGCCGTCGCCGGGCTGCTGGACCCGGTCGCGAGCGTGGCCGGAGGGTCGGTACGGCTCAACGGCGACGAGCTGCTGACGATGGACCGCGCCGCCCGCCGCAAGGTCGCCGGACCCCGCCTGTCGATCGTCTTCCAGGACGCGCTCACCGCGCTCAACCCGGTCCAGACGGTCGGCGCCCAGCTCGCCGAGCCGTTCCGGATCCACCGCGGGATGTCGCGGCGCGCGGCGGCGGGCAAGGCCGCGGAGCTGATGGAACGGGTCGGCATCCCGGATCCGGACTCCCGGCTGTCGGCGTACCCGCACCAGTTCTCCGGCGGCATGCGGCAGCGGCTGCTGATCGCGATGGCGGTCGCGCTGGACCCGGAGGTGCTGCTGGCCGACGAGCCCACGACCGCGCTGGACGTGACCGTCCAGGCCCAGATCATGGAGCTGCTGCGGGAGCTGCGCACCGAGCGGAGGATGGCGATCGTGCTGATCACCCACGATCTGGCCGTGGTCGCCGAGCACGCCGACCGGGTCGCGGTGATGTACGCGGGCCGGATCGTGGAGACCGGCCCGGTCGCCGAGGTCTTCGCCGATCCGCGCCACCCGTACACGCGCGGGCTGCTGGAGTCCGTCCCCGCCCGGGTCGGGCGGGGCGAGGAGCTGCACTCGATCAAGGGCGGGCCACCGGAACTGCACGCCGTTCCGGCCGGCTGCGCGTTCCAGGCCCGCTGCCCGATGGTCGAGGACCTGTGCCGTACCGAACGTCCCGAGCCGGCCGGCGTCGCGCCCGGCCGCGCCGCCGCCTGCCACTTCGCGAAGGAGCCGGCCCGTGCTTGAAGGAACAGCGCCTGAAGGAACAGCGCCTGAAGGAACCGAAGTCGCACCCGCCGGCGAGGCGTCCCGGGCCCCGGTGATCGAGGCGCGCGGCATCACCAAGACGTTCCGGGTGAAGAAGAACAAGGCCGGCAAGGACCGGCTGCACGCGCTGGACGGCGTCGACCTCACCCTCGAGCGCGGCGAGACGCTGGGTCTGGTCGGCGAGTCCGGCTGCGGCAAGTCCACGCTGGCGCGCGTCCTGCTCATGCTGGACCGTCCGGACGGCGGCACGCTGCGCTTCGACGGCACCGACCCGTTCGGCCTGGCGGGCAAGGAGCTGCTGGCCTGGCGGCGCCGCGTCCAGATGGTGTTCCAGGACCCGTTCGCCTCGCTCAACCCCCGGATGACGGCGGCCGAGATCATCGCCGAGCCGTGGCGGACGCACCGCGATCTGCTGCCCTCGCGCCGGGACCGGCAGGCCCGCGTCCGGGAGCTGCTCGACCTGGTCGGGCTGCGCGCGGGCGACGCCGGCCGGTACCCGCAGGAGTTCTCCGGCGGTCAGCGCCAGCGGATCGGCATCGCCCGCGCGCTCGCGCTCGATCCCGAGGTGATCGTCTGCGACGAGCCGGTCTCGGCACTGGACCTGTCGGTGCAGGCCCAGGTCCTCAACCTGCTGAACGAGCTGCAGCGCGAGCTCGGCGTGTCGTACGTGTTCATCTCGCATGACCTTTCGGTGGTCCGGCATGTCGCCGACCGGGTCGCGGTGATGTACCTCGGCCGGATCGTCGAGTCCGGGACGGCCGAGGAGGTCTTCGGGACGCCGCGCCATCCGTACACCGCCGCCCTGCTGTCGGCCGTGCCGGAACTGGGCCGGCCCGGGGACCGCGAGCGCGGCGAACGGATCCTGCTGGAGGGCGAGGTGCCGTCGCCGCTGGACCCGCCGTCCGGCTGCCGCTTCCGTACCCGCTGCTGGCAGGCGCGCGACACCTGCGCGCAGACCGTCCCGGAGGGCCCGGACGGCGACGACCCCGCCCACCAGGCCGCCTGCCACTTCCCGCTGGAACCGGCGGTGGCCGGCCAGTCCTCCTAGGCGCTGACGATGTTGCGGAGTTCGCGGCCCTCGGCGAGGGCCGCGAGGTTCGCGGCGATGTCGCGGGCGCGGTTCTCGAACGTCTCGCGCGTGTGGCC
This sequence comes from Actinomadura sp. 9N407, assembly GCF_044326315.1. Classification (NCBI taxonomy): domain Bacteria; kingdom Bacillati; phylum Actinomycetota; class Actinomycetes; order Streptosporangiales; family Thermomonosporaceae; genus Actinomadura; species Actinomadura sp. 9N407. Next base: position 70,401 of record NZ_JBIRAW010000023.1, read on the forward strand.
GGAGTTGTGCGGCGTGAGCACCACGTTGTCCAGCTCCTCGAACGGCATCGTCGCGCCGCCCCGTCCGGACACGCCGGGAGCGGGCCACCACACGTCGATCCCGGCCCCGCCGATGCGGCCCTCGGCGAGCGCCTCGTAGAGCGCGCGCTCGTCCACGACGGGGCCTCGGGCGACGTTGATCAGGAGGGCGGCGGGCCGCATCCGCGCCAGCTCCGCGGCGCCGATCATGCCGCGGGTGCGCTCGTCCAGCGGGACGGTCACCACGACGATGTCGGCGTCCGCGAGGAGTCCATGCAGCTCGCCGGGCGGCCTGACCCGGTCGAGCACGAGTCCGTCCTCCAGCGGGGCGCCCGGATCGCGCCGTACGGCATCGACCCGCATCCCGAACGCCGACGCCAGCCGGGCCACCTGCCGTCCGGTCTCGCCGAGGCCGAGAAGCCCGAGCGTACGGCCCGCCAGCGATTCCCCGAGGGGGAGTCCGGGGTCGGCGCTTACCGACTCCCAGATGCCCTGCCGCACGAGCCGGTCCTTGCGCCGCACCTGCCGCGACAGCATCAGCGCGACCATCAGCACGTGTTCGGCGATCGAACGGCCGTGGTGGAACGTGTTGGCCACGGCCGTCCCGGGCGCGAGCGCGCCGATCGCGAGGCGCTCGTACCCGGCGCCGGTGCACTGCACCAGCCGCAGCCGGGTCCCCGCGCGGGCCATCGGCTCGGTCATCCGCGAGCAGACCAGCACGTCGGTGCCCGGCAGCGCGGCGACGATCTCCTCGTCCGTCCAGCCGGCGCCGAGCGCGATCTCGTGTTCGCCGCCTGCCGCCAGGACGTCCGCGAACCGGCTGATGATCGGATCGGTGACCAGCACCCGCAGGGGCTCGCGTACCGCCGTCACCAGCGCGGCTTCCTCAGCTCGTACGAGGGGTCCACGCTCCGCATGTAGCCGGTGTCGTCGCGGTCGCGGATGCCGCACTCCACGTACTGCTCGTGCAGGCGGGCCAGCCTGTCGCGGTCCAGGGTGACACCGAGCCCGGGCGCCGTCGGTACGGCGAGGGCCCCGTTCTCGAACGTGAGGGCGCCCGGCACGATCACGTCCTCGTCCGCGTCCTTCCACGGCCAGTGCGTGTCGCAGGCGTAGGTGAGGCCGGGGGAGGCGGCGGCCAGGTGCGTCATGGCGGCCAGGCTGATGCCGAGGTGGGAGTTGGAGTGCATTGACAGGCCGAGCCCGAACGTCTCGCAGATGCCCGCCAGCAGCCGGGACCGTCCGAGGCCGCCCCAGAAGTGATGGTCGGAGAGCACCACGCCCACCGCGTCCCGCCGTACGGCCGGCTCGATGTCGGCGAAGCCCACCACGCACATGTTGGTGGCCAGCGGCATCGGGACCCGCCGCGCCACCTCGGCCATCCCCGCGATGCCCTCGGTGGGGTCCTCCAGGTACTCGATGATCCCGTCCAGCTCGCGCCCGACCCGGACCGAGGTCTCGACCGTCCAGGCGCCGTTGGGGTCGATGCGCAGCGGGTGATCGGGGAACGCGCCGCGCAGCGCCCGGATCGCCGCGATCTCCTCCTCGGGCGGGAACACCCCGCCCTTGAGCTTGATCGCGGTGAAGCCGTACAGGTCGATCATCCGCCGGGCCTGGGCGACGATCCCGTCCGGATCGAGCGCCGCGCCCCAGGCGTCGGGTTCCCGGCCGGGGTGCGCGTCCCACTTGTAGAAGAGGTAGGCCGAATAGTCGACGCGGTCGCGCACGGCGCCGCCCAGCAGCGCGCTCACCGGCAGCCCGGCGGCCTGCCCCTGGACGTCCAGGCAGGCCACCTCGAAGGGGGACAGGACGGCGTCGGCGGTGCTGCTGTTGGTGACCATGCCGGCCATCCCGTGGCCGCCGGTCCCGGTGTCGCCGGCCAGGCTCGCCTTGACCCGCCGGGTGAGCTCGTTGACGTCCCAGACGTCCAGGCCCGCGAGCCCGGCTGCCGCGCGCCGGAGCCGGGCCAGATGCGCGGTGTCAGCGTAGGTCTCGCCCAGTCCGGTCAGCCCGTCCGCGGTCCGGACCTCGACGATCGCCCGGATCGCGTACGGCTCGTGCACGCCGACGGTGTTGAGCAGCGGAAGGTCCCGGAACGCGACCGGGGTGATCGTGATGTCGGCGATGCGCTGGCTGGAGGACGGAGTCATGGAAGGGCACCTCACGTCGCCGGTGGGACGAATGCCCGGCTACGCTAGCAGACCATGTTTTTATATGTAGACGATCGCCCCGTGGGGTAGACGTGATCGGCGCATCGGACGCGGCCCGGTCAGACCCACATGTCCTCGGTGATCGGTGGCGCGCCGCGCTCGATCCGCGCCCGCGCCTCCCGCATCGCCGTGACGATCTCGGCCTCCCGGTCCGGGGTGAGCCGGGCCAGCGGGACCGAGCAGCTGATCGCGTCCCGCGCGGGCCGTCCCTCCGGCGCGTACCGCAGCGCGAACCCGAAGCAGTGCAGCCCGAGGCTGTTCTCCTCGATGTCGACGGCATGGCCGCGCTCGCGGGTGCGGTCCAGATCGGCCGCGAGCGCGTCCCGGCCGGTGATCGTGTGCGGGGTCGAGGGGGCCAGCTCCTCCGGTACGTGCCGGTCCAGTTCCGTCCCGTGCCGCTCGGCGAGCAGCGCCTTGCCGAGCGCCGTGCAGTAGGCGGGCAGCCGCCGCCCGACCCGGCTGTACGGGCGCAGGTACTGGCTGGACTCCCGGGTCGCCAGGTAGACGACGTCGAAGCCGTCCAGCCGGCCGAAGTGGAAGGTCTCGTCCAGCTTCTCGCCCAGCTCGTCCAGCACCGGCTTGACGATCCGCAGGTGCGGGTCGGTGTCCAGGTAGCTGGTGCCGACCAGCAGCGCCCGGATGCCGATCCCGTACATCGTCCCGGAGGCGTCGGTACGGACCCAGCCGTGCTTGGTGAGCGTGCGCAGCAGCGCGTACAGGCTGCTGCGCGGTACGCCGAGCGCCTCGGTCAGCTCGCGCAGCCGGGCCGGGCGGTTCTGCCGGGATGCGAGGAGTTCCAGCAGCTCCAGCGTCCGCGCCGCCGACTTGACCTCGCGGACTCCCGAGCTCTTGTCGCCCGGGGCGGGCTGAGGCGGGAGGGGTCCCTGGGCGTCGTCGGACGGTGCGGCCATGAGGCGGCCTCCAGAACGGGGGGAACGTGCAGGGTGAATGGTCGCGCAAGCCTAATAGATGGGGAGGCGCCGTCTACATTCGGAGAACGCGGCCAGGCGGCCGTCCAGCCGAAAGGGCCCGTGCCGCTCCTAGAAGACGAGAAGCGGTACGGGCCCTTCGCCGGGCTCTGCAGTCAGCCGGTCAGCGGATCAGCCGGTCAGCCGGTCACGGGCAGGTCACCGGTCACCGGGGTCGGCGCCGGGGCGACCTGGGTCGGCGGCGCCGTCGTCGGGGCGGACGGCGACGGCTTCGGGTTCCCCGGCTTGCTCGGCTCGGACGGCTTGCCCGGGGCGCGGCCGCAGGTGGCGGACGCGATGCGGATCGTCTCGGTCTTGCCTGCCCCGAGCGGCAGCGACAGTTCGATCGCGGTGACGGTGAGCCGGCCGTCCGGCGTGCGGCTCTGCTTGTTCAGCACCAGCGAGACCGTGCCCAGCCCGTCCAGCTGCACCGTCACGCCGCTGTTGGGCTTGGCCGCCGCCTTGATCATGCGGCCGTTCACCGTCAGCTTGACCAGATGCGATCCGCCGTTGCCCTGGTCACACCGGGCGGCGACCGCGCTCGCCCGCAGCTGCGCCCTGGGGATGGCGAGGTCGGCCACCGAGGCGCGGGCGTGCCCGGCCCAGGCCGCGGCGTTCAGCACGCTCGCCTTGACGACCGGGTTGGCCGGCAGTTCGGCGACGCTCTTGCGCTCCGGCTTGACGGCGGCCGAGGTGACCGACGGGGTCGCCGGGATCGCGACCGGCCCGGTGGCCGACAGCGCGAACGCCGAGCCCGCCGGGGCGGGGGTGGCGGCACCGGCGGACGGCACGGCCAGCGCCAGCGGCATGGCGACGGCGCCCGCGACCGCGGCGGCCTTGGTCAGGTGCTTCAAACGCATGGTGCTCTCCTTGTACGGGGTGAATCGATGGGGGGAAGGGGACACGCGACCGTCGGTGTCAGGTCGTCAGCCGACGATGTCGACGGGCGTGCCGAGCGGGGCTTTGGACAGCCGGGCCAGCGCGTCGGCGGGGACGCGGATGCACCCGTGCGTGACGGCCTTGCCGAAGACGTCCTTGCTGGGCCACCCGTGGAACGCGACGGTGCCGGGACCGCCGCCGTAGGTCTCCAGGGTCTCCGAGTGGGCACCGACCGGCAGGATGAGCGGGCTGTAGGTCGGCTTGGACGGCTTCAGCAGGGCGAGCAGGAAGGTCCGCCCGGTGGGGGTGGGCGTCTTGCCCTCGCCCACCGCGACGGTCCAGGAACCGACCTTGCGGCCCTTGTCGAGCAGGGTGAGGCGGCGGTCGCCGACGTCGACCTTGACCAGGTAGGAGCTTCGCGCGGTCTCCACCTGGCCGGGCGCGCCGGGGATCCAGCCGGTGACCCGGTTGGGACGGCTCGGGAGCAGGACCCGGTGCCAGCCGGGCCTGGACTCCACCACGGGGACCCAGGTGGGCCCGCCGAGCTGCTTGTCCGGCAGCGTCGCCACCGCGGCCCCGCCCGGCAGGGCCGACACCGGTAGCGGCGCCTTGGGGCGGACCACCGTTCCGGTGTTCTTGCCGAACGGTTCCTTGTCCTCCGGCAGGCCCTTGAGCGTGGTGTACGTGGTCGCCTGGGGCAGCTTCCCGGTGGCGGCGTTCGCCGGAGCGCCGGGCGCCGCCGACCCGTCCTCCTTCCCGCCGCAGCCGACCACGAGCACGGCCGTGGCCGCCATGGCCACGGTGCCCGTCATGAGTCTCCGACCCGGTGTCCTCATCAGCGCCCTTTCTCCCTGCGGCTCGCCCGCGGTTCAAGCCCGCAGGTCGGTCCGCAGCCCTCCTGTGCCCGACACATACGCACGGAGGGTGAGGGGGGTTGCACGCTTTTTCAAGAAGTCTTCAAACCCGGCCTAACGGGTGCCGTACGCGTTTAGGGCGGGGTGTGGGGGAACGGGGGGTTCCAGGTCCCGTAGCACGCGCCGACCTCGGTCAACACCATGGAAGGGGCTCATTTCATGAGCACGGTACGGCCGCCGGAGAGCGGCAGGACAGAATCCGGCACGGCGGAGTCCGACGCCCGGCGCGGTGGCGCGTACGCCGCCATACCCACCCAGCCGCACGGCGCCCGCGAGCATGAGCAGCGCGGCACGCGCGAGCCCGGGCACGGGCGCGAGCACGGGGACGAGCAGGGCATCGGCGAGCTGGTCTCGCGCGCCACGCAGCAGCTCTCGGACCTGGTCCGGGCGGAACTGCGGCTGGCGGTGGCCGAGCTCAAGGACAAGGGCAAGCACGCCGGTACGGGAGCCGGGCTGTTCGGCGCCGCCGGCCTGGTGGCCCTGTTCGGGGCCGGAGCGCTGGTGGCGTGCGTGATCGCGCTGCTGGCGCTGGCGATGCCGGTCTGGGTGTCGGCGCTCATCGTGGGCGTGGTGCTGCTGGCGATCGCCGGCGTGCTCGCGCTGATGGGCCGGGGCCAGACCAAGCGCGCCGTACCGCCGGTGCCCGAGGGGGCCATGGACAGCACCCGGCAGGACGTCGCTGAGATCAAGGGAAGGGCACATCGATGACGAGCCAACCGCGCCACGCGGCCGCACCTGGTACCGCCACGGGTCACGGCGACCCGCGGGGAACGCACGACTCCCAGCACGGAAAGCAGAGCTCCCGGGAAACGCACGACTCCCAGGGGACGCACGGCCATGACGCCCCGGAGGGGACGGAGGAGCTGCGCGAGGAGATCGAGCAGACCCGCCGGGAACTGGGCGACACGGTGGAGGCGCTCGCCGCCAAGGCCGATGTCAAGGCCCGGGCCAAGGACACCGCCGACCGGATGAAGGCGAACGTCTCGACCCGTACCAAGACGATGGCGCAGCAGGCGCGGACCAAGCGCGAGGAGACGGCCCGGCAGGCCCGCGAGACCGCACGATCGCAGGACACGTCCGCGATGGCGCGCCGCGGCGGCGCCGTCACGGCCGGGGTGGCGGGCGCGCTGTTCGCCTACATGCTGCTGCGCCGCCGGCGCCGCGCCCGCCGCCGTCCGATGATGCTCCGGAACGGGCGGTCCCGGCGGCCGATGCGGATGCGGCCGGCGATGCTGCGCAACGGCCGGTCCCCGAAGCCGATGGCCAGGATGCGCCGGGCGGCGCGGCCGACGATGCGGCAGCGCGCCGGGATCGGCATGCGCTCCCGCATGGGCACGGGCTCCCGGACGGGCATGGGCTCGCGGACGGGCATGGGCCCGATGAAGGGCATGGGACAGGCGAGCGGCACCGGCAAGGCCAAGGACATGAGCCGGATGAAGGACATGGCCAAGGCGAGGGGCATGGGCATGTCGAAGGGACTGGGCAAGCCGAAGGGCATGGGCCAGGACAAGGGCATGGCCAAGGCGAAGGACATCAGCCGGATGAAGGACATGGCCAAGGCGAAGGGTAAGGCGGCCAAGGCGAAGGGCATGGGCGGGATGAAGGCGGGGCGCGGATGAAGCTGCTGTTCAAGCCGCTCTCGCTGCTGATCAGTGTGCTCGGCGGTGTGCTGGCGGGGGCCATCTTCAAGCAGGTCTGGAAGCTGGTCGCCGGGGAGGAGGACGCCCCGGACGCCGACGACTTCGAGCGCACCTGGCGGGAGATCCTGGTCGCCGCCATGCTGCAGGGCGCGATCTTCGGCCTGGTCAAGGCCGCCACCCACCGGGCCACCGCGCGGAGCGTGGCCAGGGCGACCGGCCGCTGGCCCGGCGACGAGGACTGATCCGGCGACGAGGACCGACCCGACGACCGACGCCAGGAGACCCGGATGAGCACGAAGGCCGGCACGCCGAGCCGCTTCGAGGGCCCCACGGACATGCCGGGGACCTCGTGGCGGGACGCGCTCAAGCGCACCGTCCGCGAGTTCAAGCGCGACGACCTGACCGACCGGGCCGCGGCCCTGACCTACTACGGGGTGTTGTCGATCTTCCCGGCGATGCTGGTGGTCGTGTCGCTGGTCGGCCTGGCCGGGCGGTCGGCGACGCAGTCGCTGATCGACAACCTGGGCGGGCTGGCGCCGGGCGCGGTCCGGGACGTGCTCGTGAACGTGCTCAAGGAGTTGCAGGGCAGTGGCGGCGGCGCGGGCGTGGTCGCGCTGATCGGTCTGGCCACGGCCCTGTGGTCGGCCTCCGGCTACGTCGCGGGCTTCATGCGCGCCTCGAACGTCATCTACGACGTTCCGGAGGGCCGGCCGATCTGGAAGACGCTGCCGATCCGGGTCGCGGTCACCCTGGTCACGCTGGTCCTGCTGGCGGTGTCGGCGATCGCCGTCGTGGTGTCTGGGCCGCTGGCCCAGAAGGCCGGTGACCTGCTCGGCCTGGGGTCGCAGGCGGTCACCGTCTGGAACATCGCGAAGTGGCCCGTCCTGCTGCTGGTGGCCGCCTTCCTGATCTCGCTGCTGTACTGGGCGTCGCCCAATGCCAAGCACGGGTACCGGTGGGTGACGCCGGGCGGGCTGCTGGCGATCCTGCTGTGGCTGATCGCGTCGGCGGGCTTCGCGCTGTACGTCGCGAACTTCGCCTCGTACAACAAGACCTACGGCAGCCTGGCCGGTGTGATCATCTTCCTGGTCTGGCTGTGGATCACCAATATCGCCATCCTGCTGGGCGCCGAGCTGAACGCGGAGCTGGAGCGCGGCCGGGCCATCGCCGCCGGCATCCCCGAGAAGCGCGAGCCGTACGTGGAACCGCGCGACACCCGCGCCTTCGACGACGACCAGCACGCCGCCGTGGATCCGATCATGGAGGAGAACGAGCAGGCGCGCTCCCGGCACGACCGGTAGGACCTGCCCGTCCGATCCCACTGCGCCTGTCCAATCCCGTTGCGGCCGCGATCGCCGGGCTCGTACTGTTGCCCACGCGACGGCGTGTAGCTCAGCAGCAGAGCACCGGGCTTCTGACCCGGGGGGCGCAGGGGCAGGACCTGCCACGCCGGCATGAACGGCGACGGTGTGACGGCCCGCGAGGGCGAGGTCCGGGTGGGTTCCGGCTACCCGCGCGCTCAGCTGGCCAAGGCGTTCCGCGCGGCCTCCGAGCACGAGGACGAGGCCGCGCGGCTGCGTGCCGAGGCCCGGATCGAGAGCTGGGACCGGGTCCTGGCCGGGATGGCGGACGGCTCGCTGACGATCGGCTCGCGGGCGCCCGTCCGGGGTCTGCCGACCTGGGTGACGCCCGAGGTCGTCCGGGGCGGCTTCGCCACGGGTGAGGCCGCGGCGGGCGGACCGCCGCTGCCGTACGAGATCGAGAAGGCCGAGCGCCTCGGCATCGCCGCCGACCGGCGCGCGCTGTTCTTCCACCACCTCACGGACGCGGGTCTCGCTGAGCTGCAGGAACTGCTGGACAGCGGCCTGTACGAGGTCGACGTCCCGGAGGAGGCGGCGCTGCCCACGGTCGCGTGGCTGCTGCGCGCCGGCGACCGGAACGCGGCGCTGACCCTGCTGGACGAGATCGAGCCGTTCGCCGACCGGCTGCGGTTCACGCCCCGTCCCGTACCGGCCCCGAGTCCCGCACAGGCCGCGAGCCCTGCACGGACTCCGGCCGGGGACGCCGAGATCGTGCACCGGCGGACGGCCGGTGAGACCGTCGCCGCGCTCCGCGGGCGGCTCCCCCAGCCGGCGGTGGCCGCGATGAACGAGGCACTCGGCGTCTGGAACCCGTTCGCCGACGAGTTGCTGGCGCACTGGCTGGAGACCGTGGACGAGGGACGCGTCGCGCGCCTGGAGCCGGACGGCTGGCGGGAACGCGGCGTGGAACTGCTGGAGTGGTACGAGGTCCTCGCGGCCAGGCACACGAGGTGCACCAAGCACCGCAGGCCCAAGGAGAACATCGCGATCCTGCGGACGGCCCTGCAGGAGACCGTCGCGGCACCCCGGGCACGGCCGAGCCGTCCGGGGCTCCTGCAGCACGCGGTGGACTCGATGGTCCGGCGCCGGGGCGCACCCGGTACGGACGAGCACGCCGACCTGCGCGAGCGCCAGCACCAGATCGCCGTCCGCCCCACGCACCACGAGCTGGCGCAGATCCTGGTCGCGCGGCTGGCTCCGCTGCCGCAGGAGAACGGCGTGCCCGCGCCCGAATCGCTGATCGGGCCGGTCACCGAGGAGGAGGCCCTCCGTACGGGCGTGGCCGCGGGCACCGGGATCCCCGCGTCGCTCCGGCAGACCGTGGAGGCCGCGCTCGCCGCCCCCATCGGAACGCTGGTCGAGCGCGGCGTGGTGCCTTCGGCCGAGGTGATGGCGGAGCTCGTTCCGCAGCTGGTGGCCTGGACGACCGCGCAGTCGTACCGGGACGAGGCGCTGCGCGGGCTGATGGCCGCCGCGTACCGCGCGTTCCGCAACCGGCGCTCGCTGCTGCTGCTCCACCTCCAGCACCAGGTCGAGCTCGCCGAGCTGCCCTGGGTACGGGCCGTCCACGAGCACCGGCGCCCCGGCTACGGCTTCCGGAGCGGCTCGCACGCCACGCTGACCAGGCTCGCGGAGCTGGCCCTGCAGGGCTTCCCGGGGACGATCCTGCCCAACCCGCTCATCAGGGAGCTCGGCGAGCTGGCCAAGGCGGCGAACGTCAAGGTGCCGTTCGTGGAGGAGTTGGCGGCCGACATCTTCATGGGCGCGTTCTCCGGCAAGTTCCTGGAGGCGGCGCGGCTGGCCGGAGACCTGCTCGAAGGGACCCTGTACGAGCGGTACTACGGCATCGACTACGCGGCGATCCAGCGGATCGGCGACATCGGCCGGAAGCACGGGCTCGCCGCCCGCACGTCGGATTCGTTCGCCGCCCTGTGCGCCGAGCGCGCCGGGACGAGCCTGGGGAGCCACCGGCCCGCCGAGAACGGGACGGTGATCGAGCAGTCGCAGATCCTCACCACGCACAACCTGGCCGTGCTGGTGCATCCGATCGGTGCCGAGCCGGCCATCGGCTGGGACGGCCTGGCGCGCGGCGCGTTCACGACCGTGTGCCGCCTGGTGACTCAGCTTCACGGGAACCCGCGGCCGCTGGGCACCATCAAGGACGCCGCGTACGCGTGGCGCCAGGCGGTGTTCTTCCTGGCACTGTGCGGCCTGCGTGACCAGATCGCCGTCATCGCCTGGATGCGGGACGAGGCCGAGCGCCGTCCACGCCATGTGGCGGAACGGCTCGAGCCCGTGCTCGACGGTCTCCGCCACGTCCTGGTCGGCGGGAGCCTCGACGAGGACGGCGCGCTCGAAGCCCACCGCACCCGCCGCTTCCTCGGCTGGGACACGGGCCGGCACTGGATGCACGGACTCTCCGACGGGGCCACCCGCCGCTGAGCATCCGCGCCCCGGGAACGTGGCCGATTTGTGAGAATTGTTCGGCTATCAGGGCCATTTCGGGACTAGGCTGAAGACCATTCCGATCACCTCTGGTCACAGCTGGGCACACCGTTCATTCCCGTGACCCTTCGTATCCGTGCGACTCTCCGGATTGGGCAAGGAACCGTCGATGACTGACGAGCAGGCCGCATGGCCGCCGCCGGAACTGGATTTCAGCAAGCCCACCATCGCCCGCGCCTATGACGCGCTGCTGGGCGGCAAGGACAACTTCGCGGTGGACCGCGCCCTGGCAGAGCACGCTATCGCGAACATCCCCGGCCTGGTCGACTCGGCGGTGGAGAACCGCAAGGTCCTGGTACGGGGCGTGCAATGGCTGGCGCAGGAGGCCGGCATCGACCAGTTCCTCGACCTGGGCAGCGGCCTGCCCACGGTCGAGAACACCCACACGGTCGCCCAGTCGGTCAACCCCGACGCCCGCGTGGTCTACGTCGACATCGACCCGCTGGTGCTGGTGCACGGCCGCGCGATCCTCGCCGAGAACACGGTGACGAAGGTCGTCGTCGGTGACGTCCGCGACCCGGCGACCGTCCTGGCCCATGAGGACGTCGCCGGCTTCCTGGACTTCGACCGCCCGATCGCGCTGATGCTCGTCGGCATGCTCCACTACCTGTCGCCCGACGTCGTCGACGATGTCGTCGCCACGCTGCGGGACGCCCTCGTACCGGGCAGCTACCTCTTCATGACCTCGCTCGTCGACACCGGGCTGCCCGCGCAGCAGGAACTGGCCCGCATCACCCGGGAGAACCTCGAAGAGGGCTGGGCGCGTACACCGGCCGAGATCGAGCACCACTTCGGTGACTTCGAGTTGGTGGAGCCGGGCGTCACGTTCACCGCACTGTGGCGGCCGGACCGGGCGGTCGACGCCGGCAACCTCACCCCGGGCGAGCAGCTGGGCATGGCGGGGATCGCGCTCAAGAAGACCTGAGGGCCCCGGACGGCCGAGCCCTCGAACGCCGAGCCCCCGAACGACAAAGCCATCGAAACCGGTTGCGGGCCGTGATCGGCCTCGGCAGACTCGGCGGTGATCACGACCAGCGTGACGACCGACCGAGAGTGGTACGCCGATGAGCGGGGCCGACAAGGGCAACACCTACCTGGAGCAGGTCGTCGCGCAGCAGGCCGTGCTCGAGGACGACCTCAAGTCCAGGCGGAGCCAGTCCCAGCGCGGCGCGCCCCCGTTCCCGCCCGCACCCGCCGGTGCCCCCGGGCAGACCGGCCCGGGCGGGCCGGGAGCGCTGGTCAAGCGGGACCGCGCGCTCGGCGCGGGCGGTTCCGGGCCCGACTCGGGCGGGCCGGGCCCGGTGGACGTCCGGATCAGCGGCTTCTGGCGCTGGAAGAACGTGCTGGTCCCGCCGAACGCGTTCGTGGTGCACACCCGGCGGGGCCGCGAGACGCCGCTGCACATCGGGCTGGGCGTCTCGTTCCGGTTCAACCCGTCCACCGACTCGTTCCTGGTGGTGCCGGGCGCGACCCAGACGATCCTGATCAACGCGTACTGCATCTGCGGGGAGCTGCAGGGTGTCCTGGTGCAGGGGTACGTGCAGTGGATCATCCAGGACTTCTCGATCGCCTACCGCAAGCTGGACTTCGGCGATGACCAGGATCCGATGCGACTGGTGAACCTGCAGCTCAAGGAGCAGGCCGAGGCGGCGATCAAGGACAAGGTCTCGACGATGGGCGTCCGGGACGTGCTGAGCGACAAGCAGCCGATCATCGAGGAGCTGACCGCCCGGCTGCGCGGCGTGGCCGAGGGCGAGGAGAGCGGCGACGAGGGCCTCGGGCTCCGCATCGTCACGGTCCAGATCAAGGAGGCCGTGGTCAGCTCGTCCCGGCTCTGGGAGAACCTCCAGAAGCCGTACCGGGCCGAGCAGGGCCAGCTCGCCCGGCTGGCCGAGCTGCAGGCCGAAGAGGTGATCGCGCAGCGCGAGATGGCGTCCGCCAGTCTCAAGGAGAGCCAGCGCGTCGAGTACGAGCGGGAGCTGGCCGAGCTGCGCGCCCGCAACGAGGCGGCCCGGTTCGACACCGAGGTCGCCGAGAAGCTGCGGCGGACCAAGCGCGAGCACGACGACTCCCGCCAGTTCGCCGAGCTGGAGACCGAGACGACCCGGCACGCGCTGCGGATGGAACGCGACCGGCACGCCGAGGAGGCCGAGACCGGACGGCTCCGGCTGGAGCGGGAGCAGGAGCTCAAGCGCCTCGCCCTGGCCGCCGAGCTGGAGACCGCCCGGGCCAGGGCCGGGTTCCGGCACGAGCAGGCCCTGCAGGAGCTCGAGCGCGACCGGGCCCATGCCGCCATCGAGAACGAGCGCACGCCCGCCAGCGTCCAGGCCGAGCTGATCGCCGCGCTGCCGGGCATCGTGGAGAAGCTGCCCGCACCCGCCGAACTCCGGTCGGTCACCATCGGCGGCACCGACCCCACCAGCGTCGCGGGGCTCGTCGCACAGCTCACCGCCGTCGTCGGAGCCCTCCGCGAGGCCGCGAACGACACCCCACCAGACGCCTGATCCCCGGCTCCACCGCCCGCCCGCCCCGGCCGCCCGCGAGCGGCTATCATCACGGGGTCCATCGGGCGAAACCGCTGGACAGACGGCGTTACCGAGCTGTCAGGTGGGAGGTTCCGTGCGGTCGGTGAAGCGGACGACCGCGGCCGATGTGGCCCGCCGCGCGCAGGTGTCCACCGCGACGGTGTCGCTCATCGTCAACGGCAAGGCCGAGGGGCGGGTCTCGCCCGGGACCCGCGACCGCGTGCTGGCCGCGGTGGACGAGCTCGGCTACCGGGTCGACGCGGTCGCCCGCGATCTGGCGACCGGGCGCCGGCACAGCGTGGCGCTGGTGGTCCCCGACATCGCCAACCCGTACTTCTCCCACCTCACCCAGGGTGTGGCGGGCCGGCTCGGCGGCGGCTACCAGCTCTGCCTGGTCATCGCCGACCCGGCGCACGACCCGCGCCCGGCCGGGCTGGACCGGATCGTCGGCGAGCGGGTCGACGGCATCCTCGCCGAGGCGCCCGCCGTCGATCTGATCCGCCGGCTCGACGGCCGTACCCCGCTGGTCGTGCTCGACCGCCCGTCGCCCGGCTGGGACTCCCCGTACGTCGGCTTCGCGCTGTCCGAGGGCGCGACCGCGCTGATCGACCACCTGCTGGACCTCGGTCACGACCAGATCGGCTACCTCGATGCCGACATCGGCGTGCCGACCTTCAAGGCCCGGCGTGCCTGCATGGACGACCGCCTGCGCGCCGTCACCGGGCACGGTTTCACCGGTCCGGACGTCCAGGCGCGGACCGACATCGACGCGGCGGCCGAGGCGTTCACCGCCCATTGGGACGGCTGGCGCGCGGCCGGGGTCACGGCGCTCGTCTGCGCGGCCGACGTCCAGGCCTACGGGGTCCTGCGCGCCGCCGCGCGGCTCGGTGCGGCGGTGCCCGGCGAGCTGTCGGTCGCCGCGTTCGACGACCTGCCGTTCTCGGCGCTGGTCAGCCCGCCGCTGACGACGGTGAAGCTCTCGGCGTTCGACCTCGGCCATCGCGCGGCCGGCCTGCTGCTGGGGCTGATGGAGGGACGGCCGCTGGACGGCGCCGTACCGCTGCTCCCCGCGAGCCTCCAGGTGAGGGGCACCACCGCCCCGCCCAAGCCCGCCCGGTAGGCACAGCACCCCTTGCGGCACGTTCTCGGGTCCGTCAGGCGCGCCCTCGTGACAGCGGGACGAGGCGTTCGGTCACATGATCGTGTCAGCTCCGTCAAGCGCTTTACTCCAGGGCATTCGTCCCGCTACCGTGCGGCCGGTGAGCGATCTGGGAACTGTGAGTGTAAGGACCGGCGGGCCGATCGTCGCGTCGGAGGAGGTCGCCGAAGCGCTCGCCGCCGGGCGGCCGGTCGTCGCGCTGGAATCGACGATCATCGCCCATGGCCTGCCCCGCCCCCGCAACCTCGAGGTGGCGCGGGAACTGGAGGACGGGCTGCGCGAGGCCGGGGTCGTCCCCGCCACCGTCGGTGTGGTCGGCGGCCGCCCGCTGGTGGGCATGTCACCGGCCGACCTGGAGCGGATGGCGACCGGCGACGACGTCGCCAAGGCCAGCGTGCGCGACCTGCCCGTCGCGATGGCGACCGGAGCCGACGCCGCGACCACGGTCGCCGCCACCGCGTACCTGGCCCGCCGCGCCGGGGTCCGGGTGTTCGCCACCGGCGGGCTCGGCGGCGTGCATCGCGGCGCTTCCGGCACCTTCGACGAGTCCGCCGACCTGCCCACGCTCGCCCGTACGCCGATCACCGTGGTCTGCGCCGGGGTCAAGTCGATCCTGGACGTGGCCGCCACCCTGGAACGCCTGGAGACCCTCGGGGTCACCGTCGTCGGCTACGGCACGGACCGCTTCCCCGGCTTCTACCTCTCCGAGTCCGGGCACTCGATCGACTGGCAGGCCGGCGAACCCGGCACCATCGCCGGAATGATGGCCGCCGCGGACGACCTCGACCTCGATTCGGCGATCGTGGTGGCCAACCCGCTGCCCGAGGCCGAGCAGCTCGACCCGGCACTGCACGACCGGATCCTTGCGGAGGCCCTCGCCGCGGCCGACCGTGAGGGCCTGCACGGCAAGCCGGTCACGCCGTTCCTGCTGGACTACTTCCAGCGGGCGTCCGAGGGGGCCAGCCTGGAGGCCAACGTCCGGGCCGTACGGTCCAACGTGGCCCTGGCGGCGCGGATCGCGCTGGCCTGGTCCCCGGGCGGGCGCCCGAACCGATGACGGTTCTGGTGGTCGGTGACGTGATCGACGACATCGTCGTCCGGCCGCTGCGCGGGGTCACCGCCGACAGCGATACCCCGTCCGCGATCACCGCCTGCCCGGGCGGCTCGGGCGCCAACCAGGCGGCCTGGCTCGGCGTGCTCGGTACGGACGTGCGGTTCGCCGGCCGGGCCGGCGCGGCCGACGTCGACGCGCACACGGCGGCGCTGGCCGCGGCCGGTGTGGACGCGCGGCTGGCCGCCGACCCGGGCACCGCCACCGGCCGGATCGTGGTGCTGGCCGAGGGCGGGCGCCGTGACATGTACACCGATCGCGGCGCGAACCTCAACCTCTCACCCGCCGACCTGCCCGACGACCTGCTCGACGGGGTCCGGCTGCTGCACGTCTCCGGCTACTCGCTGTTCCATCCGGGCGTACGGGACGCGGTCGGCGGGCTCATGCGGCGGGCCCGCGAGCGCGGCGTCGACACCTCCGTCGATCCCGGTTCGGCGGCGTTCCTCGCGCACACCGGCGCGGAGGCGTTCCGGGCCTGGGCCCGCGGCGCCCGGCTGATCTTCCCCAATTTGGACGAGGGACGGCAGCTGACCGGCGAGCACGCCCCGTCCGACGTCGCGGCGGCCCTGGCCACGGACCATGCCGTGGTGGCCCTCAAACTCGGCGCGGACGGCGTGCTGATCGCCGCGGGCGACGGTACGCGGTTCCGGCTCCCCAGCCCGCCGGCCGAGGTCGTCGACCCGACGGGGGCGGGCGACGCGTTCTGTGCCGGATTCCTGACGGCGTGGGCGTCGGACCGTTCACTGGAGGACTGCGCCGGAAGCGGGCTCGCCGCCGCCGCGTCCGCCATCGCCGCCGTCGGCGCCCGCCCGCACCTCAGCCCGCCCGCACCTCAATCCGACAGGGCGCCCTGATCGGATAGAACCCGTACCGCGTCGAGCATGAGGTCCCAGAACCGGCCGCTGTCCAGCTCCAGCGCCACCTGGACGTTGGCCGGGGCGCCCGTCACGCCGTGCAGGTCGACGACCGTGGCACCGCGTGTGTGCTCCCCGGCCAGCTCCACGGCCACCGGCGCCTCGACGCACCGCACCACGTCCGGGTCGATGATCGCCGCGATCGCCACCGGGTCGTGCACGGGCGGCGCGGGCATCCCGTACACCTTCTCGTACGTTCCCGCGAAGAACCGCAGGAGACCGCCGAGCGTCGCGGGCAGCAGCCCGCCGATGGACCGGAGCCGCTCGAACACCTCGGGCGTGGCCAGCGCCTGATGCGTCACGTCCAGCCCGCACATCACCAGCGGAAGGCCGCAGCGCAGGACGCGATCGGCGGCCTCCGGATCGGTGTGGACGTTGAACTCGGCCAGCGGCGTGGTGTTGCCGCGCCCGGCGCTGCCGCCCATGAAGACGATCCGTTCGATCCGCGGCTTCAGATCGGGCCGCCGCTCCAGCAGCGTCGCGACGTTGGTGAGCGGTCCGGTGGCCGCGATCGTCACGGGCCGTTCCGATTCCTCCAGCAGCCGCGCGATGACCGTGACCGCGTCCTCGTCCGCCAAGGGCACCGTCGGCTCGGGCAGCGGAGCACCGTCGAGCCCGGTCTTTCCATGGATGTTCGGCGCGGTACGCCGGTCGCCCAGCAGCGCGCGATCGGCTCCCGCGGCCACCACGGTGCCGTCGAGCCCGGCCAGCGTGCAGATCCGCCGCGCGTTCTCGGTGACCGCGTCCAGCGGCCCGTTCCCCGCCACGGTCGTCACCGCCAGCAGGTCGATCCCCGGATGCGCCGCCGCCAGCAGGATCGCGAACATGTCGTCATGCCCGGGGTCGCAGTCGAGGACGAGGGGCACGCAAAACGAGTCGATCACCGCTCCATTATGTGCTGGCATGGACCGCATGGAACAGGAGATCGGCGACTACTACGGCCTCGGCAAGGAGCGCGCCCGCCTGCGGGACGATCCCCCCGGCCTGCTGGAACTGCTGAGGACCCGGGACGTCCTGTGCCGGGAGATGCCCCCGCCGCCCGCCCGCGTCCTCGACGTCGGCGGCGGGCCCGGCGTCCATGCCGAATGGCTGACCGCCGCCGGCTACACGGTCGAGCTGATCGACCCCGTTCCCCTGCACGTCGAGCAGGCCGCGCGGATCCCCGGGGTCACCGCCTCGGTCGGCGATGCCCGGGAACTCGCCGCCGCATCGGCGTCCCAGGACGTCGTCCTGATGCTCGGGCCGCTGTACCACCTGCTCGATCGCGCGGACCGCCTGCGCGCCTGGCGCGAGGCCCTGCGCGTCGTACGGCCCGGGGGCCTGGTGGCGGCGGCGACCATCAGCAGGTTCGCCTCCATGTACAGCGGCATCCGGGACGGGATGCTCGACGATCCCCGTTTCCGGAAGGTCGTCCAAGGAGCCCTGGAGAACGGCGAGCACCACCCGCCGCCCGACACTCCGTGGTTCACCACCGCGTACTTCCACCACCCGGACGAGCCCGTCGCCGAAGCGCGCGATGCGGGGCTGGAACCGCTCGGCTCGTACAGCCTGGAGGGCGCCGCGTGGATGATGTCCGACGCCGACATCCGGAGTCGGCTCGACGATCCGGAACGGCGCGAGAACCTCATGTGGGGGCTGCGCCAGGTCGAACGCGATCCCGCCCTGCTGGGCATCAGCTCGCACTTCCTCACCCTCGCTCGTAGGGTCTGAGCTGCGCGGACAAGAATTCTCCGAAAAAGTCCGGCGAGATGTCGTTCTGGGGTCGGGTGACTCGACGTGTAGGTGAAGGCAACCTACCGAGGAGAGAACAATGGCCGCCATCACGCAGACCACCGCCCCCGCCCGGTCCACCGGCCGGGCGCTGCGCCGCACCCTCTGGGGAGCCCAGATCCTGCTGGCGTCCTTCCTGCTGTTCGCCTCGGCGCTGCCCAAGTTCGCCGGGCAGCAGGACGCGATCGAGACGTTCGCCAAGATCGGCTGGGGCGACTGGTTCCGGTACGTGACCGCCGTCGTCGAGGCCGCCGGCGCGATCGGCCTGGTGATCCCCCGGCTGGCGGGCGCCGCCGCGACCGCCCTGATCGGGCTGATGATCGGTGCCGCGCTCACCCAGATCCTGGTGCTGGAGCCCGCCTGGGCCCTGATGCCCGTCGTGTTCGGCGTGATCTTCGCCCTGATCGGCTGGCAGCGCCGCGAGGACACCAAGGCCCTCGTGCACGGCCTGAAGCGCTGACCCCGTACGAGCGAAAGCCCGTACGGGCGAGACCGCCCGGTCAAGCCCCCGTCACCCGGCGGGGGCTTGAGGCCGTCCCGGCCCGCCGGGTCCTTGATCTCTTCGGGTAGTGTGGTCGCGGCGAAGGGGAGTAGTCCCGACCGCTGAGAGGTCGACATACTGGCGCGAGCCCGGCCCTCAGGCTGTGACCTGGTCACGGTGGACGAGACCTTCGGTCTGGTAAGGCAGTGCCCGGTCCCACGACCGGGCGCGTACGTCATGCCGGGCCGAGCGGTCCTCTCCTCCCTCCGGGTGGCGTGTCGACGGGCCGCTCAGGCCCGGCCCTGAAGGGAAGGGCCCCGACCCGATGTCTTTCAACCTCGCGACGTTCGCCACCGCGTTCGCCGTCATCTTCCTGGCCGAGCTGCCGGACAAGACGATGTTCGCCTCGCTGGCGATGGGTACCCGGATGCGCCCGCTGTGGGTCTGGTTCGGTACGTCGACCGCCTTCGTGGTGCACGTGGGGGTGGCGGTGGCGGCCGGCAGCGTGTTCTCGTTGCTGCCCAAGCCGCTGGTCCAGGTCGTGGCGGCGGCGCTGTTCGCGTTCGGCGCGTACACGCTGCTGCGCGGCGGCGACGACGATGAGGACGAGGACGGCGAGGCCAAGCAGGTCACCGGCCTCTGGCCGACGTTCCTGACCGCGTTCACCGTCGTCTTCATCAGCGAGTGGGGCGATCTCACCCAGATCACCACCGCCAACCTCGCCGCCACCCAGAGCCCCCTGCCCGTCGCGCTGGGCGCCCTGCTCGCCCTGGTGTCGGTGTCGGCGCTGGCACTGATCGCGGGCCGGTTCATCGCCGAGCGGGTCCCGCTGAAGATCGTCCAGCGGATCGGCGGGCTGGTGATGGTCGCGCTGGCGATCTGGTCGCTGAGTGAGGCGATCTTGGGCTGAACGGTGCCCGCCTTACCCCGGTTTCCGGCAAGATGGCCGCGGGTCTACTCGGGGGAGGTCCGTCCGTTGCGGGTGAGCCGGCGTGAGCGCGTGCGGTACTGGTTCGACAACACCATGGCCAAGGGCACCTCTGCGCTGATCGGCTGGCTCGGGCTGGCCTCGGGTGCCCTCATCCTGGTGGTGACCCTGCTGTCGGTGCTGCTCGCCCCCGGTGATACCGAGCGCCACGGCAGCTGGCCCGGCGTGGTGTGGCGCAGCCTGCTGCGCACCCTCGACCCGGGGACGATGGGCGACGACGAGGGCACGGCGCCGTTCCTCGCGCTGATGCTGCTGGCCACGATCGGCGGCATCTTCCTGGTCAGCTCGCTGATCGGCGTGCTCACCACCGGACTCGAAGGCAAGATCGCCGAGCTGCGCAAGGGCCGGTCCCGGATCGTCGAGCGCGGCCACACCGTCGTGCTGGGCTGGTCCGACCAGGTCTTCACGGTGATCGCCGAGCTGGTCGAGGCCAACCAGAGCCGGCGCCGGTCCTGCGTGGCGATCCTGGCCGACCGCGACCGGATCGACATGGAGGAGGCGATCCGGTCCGCCGTCGGCGACCTCGGCCGGACCCGGGTCGTGTGCCGGCGCGGCGATCCGCTCAAGGTCGCCGACCTGGAGCTGGTCAGCCCCGGTACGGCCCGTTCGATCATGGTGCTCTCGCCGCCGGTGGCCGACGCCGACAACCATGTGATCAAGGTGCTGCTCTCGCTGGGCGCCCGGCGCTGGGACGACGCCCGCCCGCATGTCGTCGCGGCCGTGCACGACTCGGCCAACCTCCCCGCGGCCCGGCTGGCCGGCGGCGAGTCCGCGCACGTCATCGACGCCGACGACATCGCCATCCAGCTGATCGTGCAGTCGCACCGCCAGTCCGGGCTGTCCACGGTCTGCACCGATCTGCTCAACTACCAGGGCCACGAGTTCTACATGCGCCCGGAACCGGCGCTCGTCGGCATCACGTACGGCCAGGCCCTCACCGCGTACGAGCTCGGCATCCCGGTCGGACTGCGCCGCTCCGACGGCAGGGTCGCGGTCAACCCGCCGCACGACACCGTGATCGGAGCCGATGACGAGGTGGTCCTGCTGGCCGAGGACGACCTGCTCATCCGGCTGGCCGACGGCCCGGTCCCGATCGCGGAGGATGCGATCAGCACCGCGGCGCCCCGCTTCCGGGGCCCGGAACGCACCCTGCTCATGGGCTGGAACGAGCGGGCCCCGAAGATCATCAAGCTGCTGGACGCGTTCGTCGAGCCCGGCTCCGAACTGGTCATCGCGGCCCGCTGCCCGGACGACCCGAGCGAGTCGTTCACCTGCCTGGACAACATCAAGGTCGGCTTCGTCCGCTGCGACCCGACCGACCGGACCCGGCTGGAGGACCTGGACGTCGGGATGTACCAGAAGATCATCGTGCTGGGCGACACCGCCCAGGACCCGCAGCGCGCCGACGCCCGCACCCTGGTCACGCTGCTGCACCTGCGCGACATGGAGGAGACCCTGGGCGATCCGTTCTCCATCGTCAGCGAGATCAACGACGATGCCAACCGGGAGGTCGCCCAGGTCACCAAGGCCGACG
Organism: Actinomadura sp. 9N407; assembly: GCF_044326315.1. Taxonomy (NCBI): domain Bacteria; kingdom Bacillati; phylum Actinomycetota; class Actinomycetes; order Streptosporangiales; family Thermomonosporaceae; genus Actinomadura; species Actinomadura sp. 9N407. Next base: position 91,378 of record NZ_JBIRAW010000023.1, read on the forward strand.
ACTTCGTGGTCAGCGACAAGCTGATCAGCCTGATGCTCACCCAGCTCAGCGAGAACCGCCATCTGCACGACGTCTTCACCGACCTGCTGGACCCCGAGGGCTCCGAGCTCTACCTCAAGCCCGCCGGCGGCTACCTGCGCCCGGGCGCCGCCGCCGACTTCGCCACGATCATCGAGGCCGCCCGCCGCCGCGGCGAGACCGCCCTCGGCTACCGCGTGCACCGGCGGTTCCACGAACCGCCGTCGTACGGCGTCGTCCTCAACCCGGCCAAGACCGCGCCGCTCACCCTCACCGCCCACGACTGCGTGATCGTCCTCGCCGAAGACTAAGCCTCACGTTGACTCGTGGCGTGTTCGCCTCCACAGGCGATGCCAGAAGCGAACACGCCACGAGTCAACGGGGAGTGGCGTCCGCGTGTCAGGCGCTGAAGACCAGGTCCAGGGCTACGGCGGCGGTCCAGGACTGGGGGCGGGCGCCGAGGGCCTCGCCGGTGAACGGGTGGTAGTACTCGGCGAACAGGCCGTCGGAGAGCTGGTCGAGCGCGGAGGCGCGCAGGACGGCGGCGGACTCGGGCTCGCCCGAACGCTCCAGGCCCCAGATGAGCAGCCACGTCATCGGCGGCCACTGCGGGCCGCGCCAGTAGCGGGCCGGGTCGAAGGCGGCGGAGGACGGGCTGGTGCTCGGCGGCAGGGCGGTGGCCAGGGCGGGGTGGCCGCACCAGCCGGGCGAGAACAGCGTGTCGACCAGCCGGCGCCGGACGGCCGGGGCCAGACCGCCGCTCAGCAGCGGGGCGAAGCCGGCGATGGTCTCGGTACGGAGCGTACGGCCGGTGCGCAGGTCGAGGTCGGCGGCGAAGCCGTCCCCGTCGGTGGTGCCGGCGACGCCACGGCGGAAGCGGTCGGCGTGGCCGATCAGCTCGTCCATGCCGGGCAGGGCCAGCTCGTCGGCGACGGTGGCCAGCTCCTCGGCGGCGGCGGCGAAGATCGCGCTGGACAGCACGTCGGCGACCCGGAAGCTGAGCGACGCGCGGGCGAGGGCGTCGTCGTAGCGGGCCTGCCGGAGCTCCTCGATCAGCCACTGGTAGCGGGTGTAGTCGAGGTCGGTGGGCCGCTGCGCGGCACCGCCGCCGAGGGCGTCGAGGGCGTGCACGTCGGCGCGGACGAACGGGACGAACGAGGCGGGCGGGACGACGGCGGCGTACGGGGCGTCCCAGCGGGGCGAGTTGTCCAGCCCGCTCTCCCAGCCGTGGTAGATCGTCAGGAGGCCGCGGTGCTCGGGATCGCGCTGCTCGGCGAGGTAGCGGTGCCAGGCCAGCAGGCGGGGCCAGAGGGCACGGATGCGTTCGATTGCCGACCGGCGCTCGGCGGGGCCGGCCCGGAGGGCGGCGTCCAGGATGCGGCGGATCGCGATGCCGTGGACCGGCGGCTGCATCAGGCCGCTGGTGGCGGCGCCTTCGGGGGCGTCGGCGCAGAGGTCGCGGCAGGCCCAGCGCTCGGGGCCGGGCTCGTACGAGGCGTCGCCGTCGGAGAACACGATGTGCGGGACCATGCCGTTGCGCCACTGGGCCGCGAGCAGGGTCTCCATCTCGGTCAGCGCACGGGCGGGGGACAGGCGGGCCAGCCCGATGGCGATGAACGCGGCGTCCCAGCTCCACATGTGGGGATACAGCCCCGGCGCGGCCACGGTGAGGCGCCCGCGGTCGTTCCCGCGCAGCGCGTACGCCGCGCGGGCGGCGGTCTCCATGTCGGTGAGAGCGCCGTGCCGCCGGGCGATCCGGTTGACCTGTGGCCGGCGGGGACGTGCCTCCGCCGGGGGGATTGCAGCCACGAAGCTCCTAGTGGTCGCGCCCGCCGGTCGGCGGGCACTCGGTCCGTGGGGCCGGATGCCTTGCACGTAACCCGCACGTAACACCAATGCAACATACCCGCCAAGTCGGGGTGCTGACAGTGGCGAAAGGGCAGGTGAGCCGACCCCTACCCAGGTGATCGTTCCGCACTGCAACCGGACCGCCCCGGCCGGGGTTCTGGCTGTCGAGATCAACGCGAACGATGAACCACCACTGAGGAATGAGCTGACATGGATCTGCGTCTGAGCGGCAAGGTCGCCGTCGTCACCGGTGCGTCCAAGGGGATCGGGCTGGCCGTCACCCGCACGCTGCTGGAAGAGGGCGCCCAGGTGGTCGCCGCCTCCCGTACCGCCGGGCCCGACCTGGAGGCCCTCGCCGGGCCCGCCCTCGTGCACGTTCCCGTGGACCTGATGGACCCCGCCACGCCCGCGCTGGTCGTGGAGCGCGCGGTGGAGGCGTTCGGCGGGCTGGACATCCTGGTCAACAACGCCGGCGGCCCGCCGCCCGGCGTGACCCTGCCGAGGTTCGGGTTCCTGACCCCGACCGATGACGACTGGCGCGAGATGTTCGAGTTCAACCTGTTCTCGGCCGTACGGGCCAGCCGCGCGGCCATTCCGCACCTGATCACCAGGGGCGGCGGCGCGATCGTCAACGTCTCCAGCGGGAACGCCCGCCGGCCGGCGCCGATGAACCACGACTACAACGCGGCGAAGGCGGGCCTGAACAACCTGACCAAGGCGCTGTCGGAGGAGTTCGGGCCGCAGGGCATCCGGGTCAACTGCGTGTCGGCCGGGCCCGTCCGTACGGACTGGTGGACCAAGGACGGCGGCGCGGCCGACGTGATCGGGGCGCAGGCGGGCGCCGACCGTACGGCCGTGATCGAGAAGGTGGCACCGGAGATGATGGGCCTGACCACCGGCCGGCTGGTCGAGCCGCAGGAGATCGCCGACGCGGTCGTCCTGCTGGCCTCGCCGCGTTCGGGCAGCACCACGGGCGCGGACTTCGTGGTCGACTCCGGCTTCCTGAAGGAGATCTGACCTCTGACGGAGATCTGGCAGCGGTCCTAGTCCAGGGGACGATCGCCGTCCGGGAACGGGATCGGGCAGTGCGGCTCGTGTGAGCATGCGACCAGGTCGTCGCAGCCTGCGGCGAGCGCGGCCCGCAGCGTCGCGGCGACCCCGGCCAGCTCGGCGATCTCGGACTCCACCTCGGCCAGCTTGGCGCGTGCCCGTTCCCGCAGGTCAGGACCAGTCCTGCGGGAACGGGCCGGGCCGGTGTCCAGCAGCTCGGCCACCTCGCCGAGGGTGAACCCGAGGCGCTGGGCCGTCTTGATGACGCGGAGCACGGTCACCGCCTCCGCCGGATACAGCCGGTGCCCGCCCAGCGTGCGTTCCGGCTCGGCGAGCAGGCCGCGGCGCTCGTAGTAGCGCAGCGTCTGCGGGTTCACCCCGGCGGCCGCCGCGACCTGCCCGCTGCGGAGCCCGGTCATGAGAGGGCGTCCGGTCCCGCGACGGCGTTCAGGGCGTCCCGATACCGGTCGGGTACGGAGATCTCCAGTGTCAGCCCACCGGCCGTGGCCGTGAGGGTGAACGTGAAGAAGGAGCAGCAGCCGGTCTCCAGCACCATCAGTTCCGCTACATGGGAGGCCCTCGTCGGGTCGATGACCAGGCGGAGTAGGGTCGGCGACGGCCGCGACACGTCCGCTTCCGCGAGGAGGGCGCCGAACTCCGCCAGCCGTGGCGGGCGCTCGGCGGGAGGCAGGGTGCATACCTGGTTCAGGTCCATGTACCGACGCTAACCCCGTACCTCGGTACCGGATGCAACCGTTCGCGGCCGGCCCGCGTCCGAAGAGCGATCGAAGATCAAGTTCGCCCCTGGGGGCAAGGTGCCGCTGCGCGAGCCGCACGGCGTCCGTCTGGAGCTCTCTGTGCCGACCCCTCAGGCATGCTGTGCAAGGAGTGGAACCATGCGTATGCGAATCGTCACCCTGGGAATCGCCGGGGTGGCCGCCGCCGGGATGCTGTCCGGCTGTGGCGGCGAAGAGGAACCGGCCGCCGTGGCGCCGTCGTCAGCGCCGTCATCAGCGGCGTCGAGCCCGGCGGCCGCGCCCGTCGAGCAGGATGGCGGCGGTGGCGCGCCGGCGGAGGCGACCAAGCCGGGGACCAAGCTCAAGCTGGGCCAGCAGGCGGTGGTCCCGGTCAAGTCCGGGTCCGTCACCGGCACCGTCGGCATCACGGTCACCAAGATCGAGCCCGGTGACAAGGCCGTGTTCGCGCAGCGGTTCAAGGACAAGGCCAACGGGATGGACCCGTACTACATCCGGTACACGGTCGAGAACAAGGGCGGATCGGACCTGTCCCGGTCGGCGTCACCGCTGCTCAGCGCGGTCGGGCCCGGCGGCGGCAGCACCGGCGCCATCGTGATCGGCTCGGTGGAGGGCTGCGAGCGGGGCCGTCCGGACAAGGCGTTCGCCAAGGTCGGAGCCACGTACGAGACCTGCCGGCTGCAGGCCGCGCGGACGGGCATCGCGGTCAGTGGTGCCGAGTACGACGAGACCGACGGCGGTTACGACGACGCCCCGATCGTCTGGAGCAAGTAGCGGGCGTCCGCGTCCGCCGCCGTCAGGGGCGGCGGACGCGGCGGCGCGGCCGGGCGGCGGGCGAGCCGCTCGGCCGGGCAGCGAGTGAGCCGCGCAGTCGGGTGACAGGCGAGCCGCTCACCCGGGCGGCGGCCCTCAGCCGGGCGGCGGCCCTCAGTCGGGCAGCGGCAGGATCCGCCGCATGATCTCGTGCAGGTAGCCGCGGAAGTCCTCCAGGTCCTCGGGCGTGCGGTGCATGTGCGTTCCGTGCGGGTGGTCGGGCGGCGTGCTGTGCATGATGCCGGTGCTCAGGAATCCCGAGACCAGCCAGACGATCGTCCAGATGGCGTAGTCGACGTCCACGTCCACCGCCGCCTCGGTGCGCAGTGCCTCGGCGATCTGCAGGAACGGCGGCCGGACGTAGACGTCCTCCAGGCCGGAGATGTCGGCGGCGTCGCCCATCCGGCGGTGCAGCCACAGCTCGACGATCTGCGGGCTGCCGGCGTAGAAGTCCAGGTAGGCGTCCAGCAGGCGGGACATGCTGGTCCAGGTCGGCGTGAACGCGCCGACCATGCCCGCGACCGCCGACCGCTCGGCCTCGAAGGCGCGGCCCACGACGGTCCGGTAGAGGTCGGTCTTGCTCCCGACGTGCGCGGTCACCGTCGCCGCGTCCAGCCCGGTGGCGTCGCCGATCAGCCGCATCGAGGCCCCGTCGAAGCCGAGCTGGGCGAACAGCCGGGTGGACACGGCGATGATCTGTTCCGTGGTCTGGTCCGATTCCGGATCGGCAGTCATCCTCACATTCTAAGAAACACGCTGGTCAGGACCGTTGGCCGGACCCTCAGGGCAGGCCGATGCGGTCGGCGAGCCGGTCCAGGTGGAGATCGTCGTCGCCGAAGGCGGGCGCCGCCGCCATCGCGTGCCGGGAGAACAGGTGCAGGTCGTGCTCCCAGGTGAAGCCGATGGCCCCGTGGACCTGGTGGCCGAGCGCGCACACCCGTTCGTACGCCTCGCTCGTCCAGGCCTTGGCCATCGACACCTCGGCGGCCGCCTCCCGGCTGGCCGACAGCCGCCAGATCGCCTCGTACGCGATGAAGCGGGAGCCCAGCACGTCGATCGCCATGTCGGCGCAGTGGTGCTGGACGGCCTGGAACGCGCCGATGGGCTTGCCGAACTGCTCCCGTCCCGTCGCGTACTCGATGGTCAGGTCGAGGACGCGCTGCGCCCCGCCGACCATCTCGGCGCAGGCCGCCGCCGCCCCGTACGCGGAGATCGCGTCCACGGCGGCCGTGCCGGCGCCGAGTACGTGATCGTCCGGTACGGCCACGGAGGCGAAGCGGACGTGATGCGGACGGTCCAGGCCGACCGTCCCGGCCGGTTCGAGCGTGATCCCGGGCGAGCGGGCATCGACCAGGAACGCGCGCGGCTCGCCGTCGAGGTCCGCCGCGACCAGCAGGGCCTCGGCGGCGCGCGCGTACGGGACGAAGCGGGCCGTCCCGTCGATCTCGAAGCCGCCGCCGTCGGCCGCGCGGGCGACCGGGCCTTCCCCGGGACGGTCCCACGGGAGCGGCGCGTGACTCATCACCGCGCCTCGTGCGATGGCGCCGAGCCACTCCTCCTTCTGCGCCCCGGTCCCGAAGCGCGCGATCGGCAGCGCGCAGCAGGCGACGGTGGCCGGCAGGGGGCTCGGTACGAGGGCGTACCCGAGCTGCTCGAACAGCAGGCACACGTCCAGGAAGTCGCCGCCGACGCCGCCGTACTCCTCGGGCAGGGCCAGGCCGGTCCAGCCGAGCTCGACCATCTCCTTCCAGAGCGCGGCGGAGTAGCCGGTGGGGTCGTCCGCCATCGCCCGCGCCCCGGCGGTCGCGTTCCGGGAGGCCAGCAGCTCGCGGGCGGTGGCGGCGATCAGCCGCTGGTCCTCGGTGAGGGTCAGGTCCATGGCGCCGGGATCTTGTCGGAACGCACCCACACGCCCGGCCGCTCCTCCCAGAAGAGCTGGACGAGGACGCCGCCGGTGTGCTTGGGGTGGATGAACGCGTCGCGCCAGGCGGCGCCGTCGGTGCTGCCCTCGTTCTCGCCGAACGTGGGCGTGTCGTGGTGGGCGCAGGCGGCCATCGCGCGGTCCCAGTCGGCGACCTCGAACGTGACGTGGTGCGCGGCGGCGCCGTTGCGGTCCCAGAACCGCTCGATGAACGAGTCCTCGCCGCGCGGCATGATGATCTCCCAGCAGACCGCCGAGCCGGGGATGTTCAGCACCAGGTCGGCCATGTCGGGATGCTCGTCCATCGGCGTCCGCCAGATCGGGACGAACCCGGCCAGGTCGGCATACCAGCGGGCCAGCTCGTCGCGGTCCGGGAACGCCTGGCAGACATGGTCGAGCGCGACGATCCCCAGCGAGGGCGCGTCCCGGGTCTCCGTCGTCTCCGGTACGGCGTCGTCATCCCCGCACATACCGAGTGCGCCCGGCCCGCGCAGCCGGAACAGGACCCCGGGGCCGTGCTCGGGCGGCGACAGCGACGCCTCCAGCCAGCGTCCCCGTACCCCGGCGGTCGGCTTGATGCCGCGTGTCTCCAGGTCGGCTCGTACGGCGTCGATGTCGGGCGTCTCGGCACCGATGTGATGCAGCCCGGCCCGCCCGCCGTGATCGTCCAGCCAGGCCTGGATCGCGGAGCCCTCCCCGACCGGCTCCAGCACCTCCCACGCCTGGCCCCAGCTGCCCGGCACCTCCAGCCGGACGCCCCGGCATCCCTCCTCCGGACTGTCCCAGCTCCGCACGCGCGTGAACCCGAACAGCCCCTCCAGCAGCGCGACCTGCGCGTCAAGGTCGGGCGTCACCTGGCCGACATGGTCGATCCGATAGATCAGCACGAATCTCTCCCTCATTCCTGCCCTGTCGACTCGTGGCGTGTTCGCCTGCCCAAGGCCGTACAAGGGCGAACACGCCACGAGTGAACGCGGATGGGTGATCTAGCTCGGGTGCGGTTCGATCCAGTCGTAGCCGTACGTGACCAGCTCCTTGACCAGGCGCAGGTTGTAGCGGTTCATCGCCGCGATCCGCTCGGCCAGCTCGCCGACCCGCTTGTCGAACTCCTCGGCCGGGTACACGTCGTTCACCAGCCCCAGGCGCATGGCGCGCTCGGCGTCGATCCGCGCGCCGGTGAACAGCAGCTCCTTGGCCAGCGCCTTGCCGATCCGCTGCGGCAGCCGCTTCACGCCGCCCCAGCCCGGGGCGGAGCCGCCGAACTCGGGCTGGTCGGGGTCGCCGTCCTCGGTCATCTTGGGCCGGTACGGGGGCCGCGCGGACAGGGTGATCTCGACCAGGCCCATCTTGGCGTTGTCCGAGGCCACGATGAAGTCGGCCGCCAGCGCCAGTTCGAGCCCGCCGCCGACCGCGTAGCCGTGCACGGCCGCGATGACCGGGACCGACAGCCGTTCCATCATCGCGAACGTCTTCTCGCCGAGCCTGCCCTGCTCGATCCGCTCCCGCTTGGTCAGCTGCTCCGACCAGGCGAGGTCCATGCCCGCGCAGAAGGCCCGCTCGCCGGCGCCGCGCAGCACCACCACGCAGACGTCCTCGTCATCGTCGACGTCGGTGAAGATGCCACGGAGCTCCGCCATCGTGGTGGGGGTGAGGGCGTTGAGCTTGTCCGGCCGGTCGAGGGTCAGCCACGCCACCCGGTCCTCGATCCGCAGGTCGACGGTCTCGTACTTGGTGTCGGGGTCGATGGGCATACGGGCTCCTTAGCTTCGGGGCAGGTGCAGGCCTCGGGTGGCGATGACGTTGCGCTGGATCTCGGAGGCGCCGCCGAGGAAGGTGGCGGCGATCGCGTCCCGCCGCATGTGCGTGAACGCGGCGTTCAGGGGAGCGCCGGAGCGGTCCCAGAGGGTGCCGGAACGGCCGAACGCCTTGGCTCCCGTACGGGCGATCCGCTGGTGCAGTTCGGCGCTGAACAGCTGGTTGACCGAGGCCTCGAAGCCGGGTTCCTCGCCCGCGGCCTGCAAGGAGACGGTGTAGCGGGCCAGGTTGTAGAGCACCCGGATCTCGGTGTGCCGGCGCGCGATCTCGCGGCGGTACGCGGCGCCGCGATCCGTCCGTACGAGGCCGCGCCCCTCCTCCGAACGCAGGTAGCCGACGAGATCGTGCAGGGCCTGCTCGTACTTGATCGTCGCCCCGATGCCGGCCCGCTCGAAGCCGAGCGCGCTCATCGCCACGTACCAGCCCCGGTTCTCCTCGCCGACCCGGTCGCGGGCCGGGACCCGCACGCCCTCGAAGAAGATCTCGCAGTACGGCGCCGCGCCGCGCAGATCGGTGATCGGCCGTACGGTCACGCCCGGTGCCGCCGTCTCGACCAGCAGGAACGTGATGCCGCGGTGCTTCGGCTCCGCGTCGGGATCGGTCCGGACGAGCACGAACAGCCAGTCCGCGTGCTGTCCGAGCGACGTCCACACCTTCTGCCCGTCGATCACGTACTCGTCGCCGTCCCGGATGGCGCGGGTCCGCAGCGAGGCCAGGTCGGAACCGGCGCCCGGCTCCGAGAAGCCCTGCGCCCACGTCACCTCGCCGCGCGCGATGCCCGGCAGGTGCGCGGCCTTCTGCTCGTCGGTGCCGTGCACGAGCAGGGTCGGGCCGAGCAGGAACGCGCCGATCCCGTTCACCGTCGGGACGCGGGCCCGCATCAGCTCCTCGTGCAGGATGAACTCCTCCAGGGCCGACAGCCCCGCGCCGCCGTACTCGGCCGGCCAGTGCGGCGCGATCCAGCCGCGCTCGGCGAGGGCCTCCGCCCATGCGCGCGCGCCGTCCCGGCGTTCCGGATCCTCGCCGGCGCGGTCGGCGGCCCAGTTGTAGCCGCGCACGTCCTCGGGCTCCAGGCTCTGCTCGCCTTCGAGGTCGGGACGGTACGAGGCGGGGAAGCGGTCGCGGACGAACGCCCGGACCTCCTCGCGGAACGCCGCCTCCTCGGGGGTGTCGTCCCAGTTCACGCCGTCCCCTCCCGCTCCCAGGTCACGGGCGGCTCGGGCGCGTCCGGCGCCGGCGCGTCCACCACGGGCGCATCCACTACGGGCGCATCCACCACGGGCGCGTCCACTATCGGCTCAGGTAGCGTCGCGGCCTCCGGGGGCGGCGCCGGCCCCGGTACGGGCGGCCGTTCGCGGTCCCAGGTGGCCGGCGTGATGCCGCTCTTGCCTTCCGCGCGCAGCCGGTACTTGGCGACCTTGTCGGTGGGGGTACGGGGGAGCGCCTCGACGAACTCCACATAGCGGGGGACCATCGAGCGCGGCAGCCGTTCCTCGCAGAACGCGACCAGTTCCTCGGGATCGAGGCCGGTACCGGGCCGCACGACGACGCTGACCTTGATGTCCTCGTCCTCCAGCTCCGAGGGCACCCCGATCGCCGCCGACTCCAGCACCGAGGGATGCATGTTGATCTCGCACTCCAGGTCGAACGCCGAGATGTTCTCGCCGCGGCGCCGGATGGCGTCCTTCATGCGGTCCAGGAAGTAGAAGTAGCCGTCGTCGTCCTGCCATACCCGATCTCCGGTGTGGAACCACATGTTCCGGAAGCAACGGGTCGTGGCCTCCCAATCTCCGTAATAGCCCGTCGTCAGGACGAACGGCTGCTTCGGCCGCAGCACGAGTTCGCCGGGCTCGCCGGGGCCGACCTCACGGTCGTGCTCGTCCACGACGGCCACATGGAAGCGCTCGTCATGGGCCGTACCGCACGAGCCCGTACGCCATTCGCCGTACGGGCTGCCGGTCGCGATGCCGGCCTCGGTGCTGGTGTACGTCTCGACCGAGCGGACCCCGAAGCGCTCGCGCAACGGCTCGTCCAGGCTCGACTTGCCCATGTAGAAGGTCTCCATCGGATGGTCCCGGTCGCGCGGCGAGGGCGGCTGGCCGAGCAGGATCGGGATCATCGAGAAGACGCTCATCGTGACCTGGGCGTCGAACCGGCGCACGTCGTCCCAGAACCGGGACGCGCTGAACCGCTCGACGATCGCGATCGACCCGCCGCCCAGCAGCGCGGACAGCATCCCGTCCCACAGCGCCGCCGCATGGAACAGCGGCAGCGGGCAGTAGATCGTCTTGCCCCACCGGTCGAGGAAGTTCAGCGAGTCGTACGCGCAGGTCAGCGCGAGCGCGTGCGGGATCATCGCGCCCTTGGACGGGCCCGTCGTCCCCGAGGTGTACATGATCGCCTGAAGGTCGGCGAAGCCCGCGACGCCCTCGACCAGGCCGGTGCCGTGCGCCAGCAGGCCGGACATCTCGGTGGCGGGCTTGCCCAGCGCGCCCATCGGTACCCCGGCGGCGGCGCCATCGCGGACGATCACCAGCCCGAGATCGGGCAGCCGGTCGGCCACGGCCGGGATCCGTTCGGCGTACGGGCCGTCCACGATGAGCCAGCGCGCCTGCGAGCTGGCCAGCACGTGCCGCAGCAGCTCGCCCCGGTACGCGATGTTGATCGGCACGGCCACGGCCCCCAGCCGGGCCAGCGCGAAGATGAGATGGACGAAGTCGGCGCAGTTGGGGAGCATCACGCCGACGTGGTGGCCGCGTTCGACCCCGAGCGCGGCCAGGCCGCGGGCCATCCGGTCGGCCATGGCGTCGACCTCGCCGTAGCTGACCTCGCCGTCCCGGAATTTGAGCAGGGGATCCGTGCGGTGCGCGCGGGCCTGCGTCCGGAGGACGTCCCCGAGGACGAGGCTCTCCAGCTTCTCGGTGCCGATCCGCCTCTGCCGCTGCGCTTGTGCCTGGGTGTGCTGTGTCCGCTTGTGCTGCGTCTTCGTGTGCTGGGTCTTCGTCTGCTGTGTCTCCGTGCCTGCCTGAGGACCTGTCCGATTGCGCATCGAACCTCCGCTGCCGCGCGAGACTGCGTGCCGCGTCACGGTCATGTGAGTTCGCGGGCGTAGGGATGGACGCTCGCCCCGCGATGGCCGGAGCCATAAAAGGGATCCGGTACGCATCTCGGGACACTGACCTAAATATCCGAACACGAAACTAGAAAAGCGGCAATAGTGACAAAAGGGAGCAATGTGGTCACCTGAGGGACACCTGGGGCTGTCGGGCACTCGAGTGGCCAGGGGTGAGCCGTGGCTCCCAAGGGCCGGCTCACAGCGGGCCGGCTCAGGGATGCCCCCGAGTCGGACCGGGGGATGACCCGTACGCCGGAACGCCTCCTCGCGCCCGGGGCCGTACATCGGACGGCGCAGCGCAGGTGCCCTCCCCAGGCGGACGCCGGGACCCTGGCCGCATCCGCATGATCTGGGCATCGACGAAACACGATGCGACTGGAGATCCCGAGATGACCACCACGATGACCGCGCCGGCCCCGCAGCTCCCCACCACCGCTCCCGCACCCGCCGTCCGGCCCGAGGCCCCCGCCGGACCGCCCAAGCTCGGCCGCGACGCCCTGCGCCGCGCCCAGCAGGAGACGCTGGACTCACCGCGGATGAAGTACAGCGTCCTGGCCAAGATGATGTTCCTGCCGGTCGACCTGGTCTACGGCCGGAAGGGCTCGTACACGAAGTTCGCCATGCTGGAGATCATCGCGCGGGTGCCGTACCAGGCCTGGGAACGGACCGGCTACTGGGCGCTGCACCGCCACCACGGCCGCTCGGCGCTGGCCCTGCGGGTGTTCGACCGCATCGTGGAGGCGCGCGCCGACCAGGACAACGAGCAGTGGCACCTGCTGATCATGCAGGACCTCGTCCAGCGGAACGGCGTCCGGCAGGGCCGGCTGCTGCACGGCGCGCTGCCCTGGCTGATCGCGTTCTTCTACTACCACGTCTCGTGGGTGCTGTTCCTGGTCAGGCCCGAGAGGAGCTACCGGCTGAACGCCGAGTTCGAGGACCATGCCGAGCACGAGTACATGTCGTTCGTGGCCGAGCACCCCGAACTGGAGTCGGAGGACGACCCCGGGACGTACGCCGCCGAGTACGGCCGGTACGCCTCGGTGGCCGACCTGCTCCGCCAGATCGGGCATGACGAGCGGACGCACAAGCTGGACAGCCTGGCCCACGTCCGGGCACCGCGCTTCCACCAGGTCCCCTGACCCCGACGCCCATGCCCGGGTCGATGAACGTGGCGAGGCGCGTCCCGAGGAAACGAGAGAGCCCCAGAGCGCATGACGGCGCTCTGGGGCTCTGTGGTGGAACCGGTGGATCACCCCGATTCGTCGGGGTCACGGCCGGTCGTGGCGGCCGATGGGAACTCCTGCTCGTGACCGGCCGAGCCGGGAGCGGAGGAGCCGGGGGGAGCAGGGTCGGGGTGGTCCTGCGATGGGCCCGGGGGAGCCACGTTCTGCGGTGATGTCACGGGCGAATTCTGGGCGGGGGCGTCGTTCCCAAAATTCGGTGGTTTCTGCGTGGATGGATTCTGCGTGGAAGGTGCCGCCGGTGCGGGTTCAGTGGCCGCTTCCTGTTTTTCCTTGTTCTTCATGTCCTCGACTTGGCGGGACAGTCGCGGGATCGAGTCTGGCCACTTCTTGACTGCCGGGGCGCCTGGCCGTACTGCCCCGGCGAACTGTCTTTTCCGGTACCGCGATATCTTGTTGATCCGGATTCGCGATCCGCTGTTGGGCGCGTGCACGAAGCGGTTCTTCGAGACGTACATCCCGACATGCCGGCGGCCGTTGAAGAAGATCAGGTCGCCCGGCCGCAGGGACCGCAGCGACACCTTCCGCCGGACCGAGCGGTACTGGGAATGGGTCACCCGCGGGATCTTGACCCCGGCCCGCCGCCAGGCCTTCATCACCAGGCCGGAACAGTCGTAGGCGCTGGGCCCGGTGGCGCCCCAGCGGTACGGCTTGCCGATCTGCTGGCGAGCGAAGCGGATGGCGGTCCTGGCGCGCTGCTCCTGCTTGGCGAGCTTGCGCTTGTACTTGTTGTACGCGCGGACCTTGCGCAGGGAAGCCGGGTCGATCCTGTTCTGCGGCTTCGACGGCTCGCGCTGGGTGGACGGCTGGCTGGCGCTGCGTGGACGGCGGTCGCGGCTGCGGCTGGGCATCGGCCCGGGCCGCGTCCCCGCCGGCCGGAACGGCCACTAACATCGTCGCGGCCAGCAGGCAGGTGGCGGCCTGCGGCACCATTCGGCCGGTCCGCCTCTCGTGGGCCGGCCCGTACGCACCCCGCGGCTGAAGCTGGATGCCCATAGCAAACACCCTTCCGATGTCGAACGCTGATCGTTTCGTTTGCCGAGGAAACGACTACCCGCACGCGTCGCCGGGATATTCGGGGCGCCACGAGGCTTTAAGTGATCATGGCCGTGTCGTGGAAACGCCATGCGCGCCGATTGACGGTCGCGCCGCTAAGAGCCGAACAAGTGCGGCATCTGCCGCGAAATGGTCAGAGTTCTCATTGTCGGAGATCGAGGGCCCGGCGGCCGGTGCCGCCGGGCCCTCTTTCGGAGCGGGCCGCCTTCTTCGGATTCCCGATCAGGCCATCTTCGGATGCCGGATCAGGCCATCATCGGGAGAGTGCCGGCCGCCCCGGAATCTCTCAGACGCCTCCGCAGATGAGCGCCCGGAACGTGATCTTTCCGACCCAGCCGTCGGCGCCGATGCCGACGTCCTGCTGGAACGCGACCACGGCGTTCTTCGTCCCGGACCCGTACACCCCGTCGAGCACGAGTTCGTTGCCGTACTCGTTCAGGGCCCGCTGGACCGCCTTGGTCTTCAGTACGGGAGCCTTGCCCGGACCGATCTCACCGAAGTCGGTGCGGATGTGCTCCCAGGTCTCCGGCCCGACCTTCTTCGCCTCGGACAGGTCGTTGTCCTTCTGGTACGCGGTGACGGCCTTGGCCATCGCCGCGTCATAGACGTTGTTCGGCGTGCCGGAGCCCACGTCCATGTAGCCGTACTCGTCCAGCAGGAACTTGACCGGGATCACCTCCCAGCGCGCGTCGCCCTCGTTCAGGACCGGCCAGGCCAGCGCCTCGACCTTGGCCTTGACGCCCGGCGGCGTGTCGGGCCCGTCCGCCGAGGCGGCGCCCGCTCCCGCGATCGCGGCCGCGACCAGCAGGGCCAGGGCGGCCACCGCCGTGACCGCGGTACGCACCATGCGGTGCCGGATCGTTGCGAGTTCTGCGTGTGTCATCGTGAGATCCCCCATCTCACTCGGTTTTTCGCCGTGCCCTATCTGATGGGCGGACCGTCCCAAATGTTCGTGGCGTCCGTGGGGGGCAACGGTGGCCGCGCCGGTTCGTGCCGCCGGATGCACGCGGAGTCCCCTATCCCCGATGGCTTTCGCGCAGCGCAGGCTGGAGCCAGGGCCACATCAACCGCCCGGCCTCACTCCGTCAGGTGAGTTCGAGACCGCCGTCGATCGTGAGGATCTGGCCGGTGAGCCAGGTGCTGCCAGGGTCGGCGAGGCGGACGACCCAAGTGGCGACCTCCTCGGGCTTCCCGCGCCGCCCCAGCGGGATGCGGGCGGCCTCGTCCCGCTTGATCTGGTCGAGCATGTCCTGGGGCAGCCCCGCGGCAGCCAGCGCCTCACTCTCGGTCGGCCCGGGGGCGAGCGCGTTGACGCGGATGCCGTCCGCGGCCAGCTCCAGCGCCCAGCTGCGGGTCAGCTGCTCGAGTGCGGACTTGGACGCGGCATAGTGCGCGCCGCCAGGGAGGGGTCGGTGGCCGTACGTGCTGGAGACGTTGACGATCGAACCCCGCGTCTCGCGCAGATGCGGCAGTGCCGCCCCTGCGAGCAGGCTTGGTGCGGTGACGTTCAACTCCAGCAGGCCCGCGATCCCTTCGGCGGTGGTCTCGCCCAGCGGCATCACTCGCGTGGCCCCGGCATTGTTGACCAGCACGTCCAGCCGGCCCCAGCGGCCCACCGCGATGTCGACGATCGCCTCGGGTGCGCCGGCGGCCGTGATGTCGGCGGAATGGATGGCGATGCCCGGGTGCAGTTCCGCGGTGGCGTCCAGCGCGTCCTTGCGCCGGCCGACGCCCAGGACGTACGCGCCGGCCTGCGCGAACGCCACCGCCGTGGCCCGCCCGATCCCCGACCCGGCACCCGTGACGATGGCGACCGTGCCCTGCAACGACTCGACGGACATGTCGCCTCCAATGTTCGATGTTCGTAGAACATCGAACAAAGTACCATGAGCCTCATGAAACAGGCGCGGCATCCGGAACCGGAGGAGATGACCCTCATCGAGGTGATGGGGGCCCTCGGCGACCCGATCCGCGTCGGCCTGCTCCGGGTGCTGGCCGACGGCCGCGAACGGGGCTGGGGAGAACTCCGCGCGCCGGTCGCCAAGTCGACCCTGAGCCACCACCTGCGCGTCCTCCGCGACGCCGGAATCACCCGTACCCGCCAGGAGGGCACCCGCTGCTACGTCGAGCTCCGCCGCACCGAGCTGGACGTCCGCTTCCCCGGCCTGGTCGAAGCCGTCCTCAGCGCCGCCGACCTGGAAGACGTCGGCGACCAGGTGGGCCTCACCGTCACCTGATCCTCTCCGCCCGGTGCAACCGACGACCCCCGCGCGGTGTTTCCCCTACGAAGCCGACGCTGGGGAGAGCTGTGATCGTGGCGCGAACGGGATGGGCCGAGCGGGTGGACACCGCCGACTGGGCGGCGCTGGCCGGTGAGGTGAACGAGCACGGGTGCGCGCTGACGCCACCGGTGCTGACGGCCGCCGAATGCACGGAGATCGCGGAGATGTTCGGTGACGTGACCAGGTTCCGGTCGACCGTCGACATGAGACGGGTGCGTTTCGGCTCCGGCGTCTACCGGTACTTCCGGCATCCACTTCCCGAGCCGGTCGTCCGGCTGCGCGAGGCGTTCTATCCGCACCTGCTGGGCATCGCCCGGGACTGGGCCGCCAAGCTCGGCCAGGACGCGCCTTGGCCGGACACGCTGGACGAGTGGCTGGAGATGTGCCACCGCGCCGGCCAGTCCAAGCCCACACCGATCCTGCTGCGCTACGAGACGGGGGACTGGAACGCGCTGCACCGCGACCTGTACGGGGACCTGGTGTTCCCGCTCCAGGTGGTCATCGGGCTGGACCGTCCCGGCATCGACTACACCGGCGGCGAGTTCCTGCTGGTGGAGCAGCGGCCACGCGCGCAGTCCCGCGGCACCGCCCGGACCCTGGAGCAGGGACGGGGCCTGATCTTCACCACGCGGGAACGTCCGGTGCCGTCCGCGCGCGGTTGGTCCAAGGGGCCGATGCGGCATGGCGTGAGCACGGTCCGTTCCGGCGAACGGCACACGCTGGGCCTGGTCCTCCATGACGCCGCCTGAACCGCACGCGCCCGAGGAACTGGTCGCCCTGCTCGGTGCGGCCCGTACCGTCGCCGTCGGGCACGGCCGGGACGCCGCCTCCACGGCCGCCGCCAAGGCTTTCGTACAGGCATGGGAGGCGAGCGGGGGAGAGGTCCTCGCGGTGGTCAGCTGGCCTGAACGGGCCGCGTCCTGGCTCCGGCAGGCCAGGCGCCTCACCGAGCGGGCACCCGACGCCTGGGTCGTGGCCGGAGCCGAGCCGGGCTGGACGCGCATGAGCAGGCGGCTGCGCGAGAGCACCGACTGGGACCCGGAACGGACCTTCGGCTTGGCCCGGTCCGCTCAGGCCACCGAGTAAGGAGAGCCTGGCCGGGTATCGGGCGCCTGGGAGGAACCCGTGATGGTGAAGTCCGAGGCAAGGGCGTCCCAGTTGGCAGGGACGTCCCAGAACTGGCAGATGGTCCTGTGGATCGGGTTGACGCTGTGGGCGGCCACGGTCGTGGTCACGCTGCTCACGTCCAACACCACCCTGGTGCCGACCGTCGTCCTGCTCGGGAGCTTCCTGGTGCCGGTCACGTTCGTGGTGTGGGCGTACGAGCACGGCAGGTCCGGCGAGGTCACGGTGCCGCTGCTGTTCCGGGCGTTCATCGTCGGCGGAGTGCTGGGCGTGCTCGGCGCGGCCCTGCTGGAGGCGTACCTGCTGCGTCCCTCGATCTGGATGTACGTCGGCGTCGGGCTGATCGAGGAGGCGGCCAAGCTGGCCGCCCTCGTCTTCGTGGCCCGGCACCTCCACCCGCGTACGCTGCGCGACGGCCTGGTGCTCGGCGCGACGGTCGGCTTCGGTTTCGCCGCGTTCGAGAGCGCCGGTTACGCCTTCAATGCGCTGTTCACCGTCGAGGGCCTCAGCCTGGGCGCGCTGGTCGAGACCGAGGTCCTGCGTGGCCTGCTGGCCCCGGTCGGCCACGGCCTGTGGACGGCCATTCTCGGCGGGGTCGCGTTCGCCGTCTCCGGCGAGCGCTGGCGCGTCACCGGCGGACTGATCGCGGCCTACCTCGGAGTCTCGCTGCTCCACGCCCTCTGGGACTCGATGCACGGCATCGCGATCGCGGTCACGCTCTTCCTGACCGGCAGCCCCTGGCAGTCGGAAATCCTGAGGCACGGCCACATGCCCCAGACGACGACGAGCCAGGGACATCTGATGACGGCCCTGGACTGGGCGGGACTGGCCGTCATCTCCGTCATCGCCCTGCTCTGGCTGCGCGTGCTGGCGACCCGTTCAGCTGGCCCGGGTCTGGTAGATCGTCTCGATCGGAGTGACCTGGAGTCGCGGTGACACCTGCTCGAACTGCCCGGCTCGCGGCTCCGGCACCGAGGTGATCAGGTGGGACTTGTCCCGCCCGTACAGGAACGCCCCCAGCCCGGTCAGCAGCCGGTGAACGTCCTGCGGCGGCCGTACGACCAGCCGCAGAAAACGGCTCGTGCTTCCCAGCTTGTTACCGCACTCCCGTACGAAGACTCCGTGCTCGGAAAGCAGATAGTCGCGCAACTGCACCCCGTCCCGGTCGTTCGGGAGCTTGACCAGGATGAAATTGCCCTGGGACGCGAACACCTTGAGCCCCGGCAATGACGACAACTGCTGCGCCATGGACCGCCGGTCGAGCGCCAGTCTGGCCAGACTGGCCTGGTATTCGGCTCGATGCTCCTTGAGCAGGAAGACCACGATCTCGGCGAACGAGTTGAGATTCCATTTGGGGAGCGCCTTCCTGATCGTCCCCGCCAGCGCCGGATTCGCGACCAGATATCCGAACCTGATCCCGTGCAGCCCGAAATTCTTGCCGAGGCTCTTCAGCACGATGACGTTCGGCCGGATCGACGCCTCATCGGCCACGCTCGTCACGGCCTCCGCGTCCACGAAGTCGATGAACGACTCGTCCACCACCACCAGATCCAGATCGATCAGCCGGTCCATCATCCGCAGCACGTCCTGGCGCGGCACATATCCGCCGTCCGGGTTGTTCGGATTGCAGATCACCGCCACCCGCGACCGGCGCTCCCGGATGAAATTGATGAACGCCTCCGGATCGAATGCGAAATCCCTGCTCTCCGGCAGCGGGAACATGTCGACCCGCTTTCCCGTCTCCAGCGGCTGGTCCGTCCACCTTCCGAACGTCGGGATCGGCGTCGCCAGGCTCTCCCGTACCAGCAGATGGTCGATCCACGTGATGAGCTCCGTGGACCCGTTCCCCATCGCCACCGTCTGCGGATTGAGCCCCAGCGTCGAGCACAGTTCGGCGGTGATCGTGTCGGCACCGCTCGGGTAGTACTTGAGGATCGTCTCCAGCGTGTCCCGCAGCCGCCCGAACATCTCGGGCGTCGGGAAATAGGGATTGCACGGGATACAGAAGTCGATCAGATCGGCCTGGTGCCCGCCTTCGGCGCGGGCGAGAGCGAAGTACGACGGACTGTGCGCGTTCTGCCTGAGCAGCGCATCGATGGATCCGGCCACCTCGACCTCCTGGGAATGGGCCCTGGACGATGGGCACTGACAGAGGTACGAGCCGACGGCCACCCGGGTTCGATCCACCCGAGTGACCCACGTCTCAGCGCCCCTCCCTGCCCGGTCAAGCCTTCGCCGGCACGGCTTCGAGTTCGGCCCAGACCACCTTCCCGCCACCCGAAAGAGGCCGCGTTCCCCACCGCGTGACCATCCGCGTCATAAGGAACAGCCCTCGTCCCGACTCACTGAGATCGTCCGGCGCCCGTACGACAGGAGGAGCGTCGGAACGGTCCCATGCCTCCACCACGGGCCGCCCGTTCTGCAGATAGGCCCGTACGACGATGAGGTCTCCCGCGTCCGACCCGTGCTTGACCGCATTGGTCGCCAGCTCGCAGATGACCGTACGGGCGATGAAGCTCTGCAACCCCCACGACCCGAGGATCAGTCCCACCCAGTCCCGCGCCTCTTTGACCGCCTCAGGCACAGCCTTCAGCACGATCGTCGGCGGCTCCACCATCTCGCCCTCCCGAAATTCCGTGACTTACTGCACAGACTCCATGACCCCGCGTAATGTCTCGGGAGAAGTGGTCGCGCACCGGCACGGCCATGGCAGGTGGTTGCAGAGAGGTGATCAGTCATGGCAGTGCGGAAGCCGACCCCAAAGACCATCGCCTTCGGCGCGGAGCTGACCCGGTTGCGCCTTCAGGCCGGCCTGTCCCGCCTCGACCTGGCGAAACGCGCCAACGTCAGCCGCAGTTACATCGGCCAGGTGGAGACCGGCGCCACCCGCTGCCGGGAGGACATGGCCAAGCACTTCGACGCGACCCTCGGCACCGGAACGTCCCTGACCGACTCCTGGGACGACCTCCTCCGCACGGCCGCCTACCCGAAGTGGTTCGCCGACTACCCCGAAGCCGAGTCGACCGCCGCACTACTGCGCGCCTACGAATCAACGTTCGTCTACGGGCTGCTGCAGACCAAGGACTATGCCAGTGCCCTCTCGCCTTCCGAAGCGGCCCTCGAGGGGCGTCTCAAAAGGCAGCAAGTCCTCTCGCGTAAGCCGCCTCCCAAGGTCGTGGTCGTCCTGGAGGAATGCGTCCTGATGCGTGAGGTCGGCAGCCGCGAGGTGATGCGGGCCCAGTGCGAGTACTTGCTGGAGGCATCGACCTGGGAACACGTCACTCTCCAGATCGCTCCCACGGCGTACTACGCCGGTATCTCAGGAGCATTCGGCCTGGCCACACAACCAAACGGAGAAGAGCTCCTACATTTGGAGACTTCCACAGGAGGCGTCACGTCCAACGACACGGGCGATATATTGCACTGCGTCGGCGCGTTCGCAGGGATGCAGGCACGCTGCCTGAGCGTCAACGAGTCCCGCGACTTCATACGAAAGGCGATGACCCGGTGGGAACTGTGATCTGGCGAAAGGCCCGGCGGAGCAACGACCAGGGTGGCCACTGTGTGGAGTTGGCCGGGCTCCCTGGCATGGTCGCCCTGCGTGACTCCAAGGACCCCGATGGCCCCAACCTCGTCATGAGCCGCGCCGCGTTCGCGGCGTTCACGGCGGCCCTGAAGAGCTGACGAGCACATACGTTCCCCAGTTCCCGGACGCAGCTCTCCCCGTTGACTCGTGGCGTGTTCGCCTTCACGGACGACGCCAGAGGCGAACACGCCACGAGTCAACGAGGTGTGCGGGCGGGTGTGCGGGGGCGGGTGCTCATGCATTCTGTTCGGGGGTGTGGGCGGAGTCCAGGAACGTGGAGATCTGGGTCGCGCCGGTGCGGTTCAGCCAGGTGCGGAAGTCCATCGCGGCAGGGTGGATCCGCCGGGTGGCGGGGATGTCGGTGCGGTAGCCGCGCTCGTTGAGCCATTGGTTGGCGTAGGCGAAGTCCTCGCTGAGAGCGCGGATCGTGTCGATCGGGATCTGGACGTAGGGCAGCCGGATCCCCAATGCCGCCCCGATGGCCTCGGCGACCTGGACGGGTGTGAGCTCGTCGGCGGCCAGAGATACCGCGCGGCCGATCCATTCGTCCGGCCGGGAGAAGGCCAGCGTGGTGACGGCGCCGACGTCGTCGACGGCCATGAGCTGCTGGACGGTGTCCGGTGCGAGCCCGGTGGACAGGTTCCCGTTCTGCAGCGCGTACCCGCCGGTGAAGTTCTCCATGAAGGAGACCGGCCGCAGGATCGTCGCGGGCAGGCCGAGTTCGGCGATGTGGCGTTCGATCCGCCATTTGCTGACCAGGTTCACCGGGACCTTCTCGCTGAGGTGGCGGTCCGCGCCGGCGACCGAGGTGAACACCAGGTGCCCGACACCGGCGGCTTGTGCGGCCTCGGCGACGTTCACGCCCCAGCGCACCTCGTCCTCGGTGGTGAAGTCCGGCGCGGTGCCAGGCGAGCCGACCGTGGGCTGAACGCTGAACAGCCCCCAGGCGCCCTCGGCCGCGGCGGTCAGGGAATCGACGTCCTCCATCTGCGCCTGTACGAGCTGCACGCCGGTCCGCGCCAGTGCCTGGGCCTGTGCCCCGTTCGGGTCGCGGGTGAGCGCGCGCACCTGCCAGCCGTCGCCGAGCAGATGCCGCGTTACGGCACCGCCCTGCAGGCCGGTCGCTCCCACCACCACGATGGTCCTGTTCGTCGGTGTCACGGTCTCGCCCCTTGCGTCCATGAGGAAGGGGAGCCACCCAACTAAGTGGGGTGGCCCTCCGGTTAACATCCGCTACGATATGGAGGGTCACCCCACTTAGCAAGTCGCCAGGAGCCCTCGTGTCCAAGGACGCCACCGTGCCGCCCCGGCAGCGGATGCGCGCCGACGCCCGCCGCAACGTCGACCGGATCGTGGCCGCCGCCGGGGCGCTCATCGCCGAGCATGGCGCCGAGGCGTCCCTGGAGGAGGTCGCCCGCCGCGCCGGAGTCGGTTCGGCGACCCTGCACCGGCACTTCCCCACCCGGCAGGCACTCCTGGAGGCGGTCTTCAAGGACCGAGTGGACGCTCTGTGCGCCAAGGCCGAGCAGCTGCTGTCCGCTCCCGATCCGGGAGAAGCGCTGTTCACCTGGCTCCGCGCCGTCGGCGCCCATGCCGTGGCGAACCGGGGACTGGGCGCGTCGCTGATGCGCGGCGCCGACCCGGCCCTCGGCAGTACCTGCCACGACGTGATCACCAGCGCGGGCGAGAACCTCCTCACCCGCGCCCGAGCGGCGGACGCCGTACGCCCCGGGATCACCATCGTCCAGCTGCTGAAGCTCGTCAGCGCCATCTCCCTGGCCACCGAGCAGGAACCCGACGGCCCGGCCGAAGCCGACCGCCTGCTGGCGATCGCCATCGACGGCGTCCGCCCGCACTGAACCCGGCTCTCGCGAACGGGGGACCGCCTGCGGCTCTGTCGGCAGGTCGCCGTTCAGACGCTGTCGGCGATGCCCAGTTGGTGCCGCATCGCGACCGAGTCGAGCAGGGCCCAGTGTTCGACGAGTCTGCCGTTCTGTACACGGATCATGTCGAGGCCGGTGACCTCGTAGGGCCGCCCGGAGGCGGCGTCCGTTCCGCGGACGGTGTAGCGGTTGACCGAGAAGTCGCCTGACGCGACGTTGTGCTCGATCGTCACCGAGATGTCCTGGGCGCCGTCCAGGCTGTCCCACTTGTCCTTCCAGGCCGCCAGGCCCCTGTGATCTCCGGCCACGCCTCCACGGTGGTCGATGACATCCGGATCGATGAGTGCCAGCGCCGCTTCGTACCGGCCGGCACCGCTCAGTTCGACGATGTGCCGGTGGACCTCGGCCGCGCCGGTGGCCGACACGCCTTCTTTCGCTGGACCTGGCATGGGTTCTCCTCCGTCGTGCCGGGCGGAAAATAACCGGGGAACTCCCCGGTTATCCTTGCCGGTAACCTAATCGGGGAATTCCCCGGTTGGCAAGGAGGGGTATGTCATCGTCCGGTGATCGCCACGTGCCGGCCTCAGGACGGCCGCGCCCTCGCCGGGCGGACGCCCAGCGGAACTACGAGCGACTGCTGGCCGCCGCCAGGGAGGTCTTCGGTGAGCGTGGCGTCGACGCCCCTCTCGACGACATCGCCCGGCGTGCCGGGATCGGCAACGCCACGATGTACCGGCACTTCCCGACCCGCCGAGAGCTGATCATCGCCGTCTATGCCGATGAGGTGGGCACGCTCTGCGCCCAGGGCGAGGCCCTGCTCCGGGACGAGTCGTCCGGCGAAGCGCTCTTCTCGTGGCTGCGTGCCTTCATCGCGCACGTGGCCGCGAAACGAGAACTCGTGCTGGCCATCCCCGGCGATCAAGACGCCCATCGCTCGGCGCTGTTCGATGAGTGGCACGCGGCGATGCGCACGACCGCATCCGCGCTACTTGCGCGCGCCCAGGGGAGCGGTGCCGTCGATACCGAACTCGATGTGACCGACCTCCTCGTACTGGCCAACGGCATCGCAGTGGCCAGTGTCGACACCGAACAAGCCGAGCGGTGCCTCGGTCTTCTCCGCCGCGGCATCGCCGCCGACCCGTGAGCAGGGCGGGGTCCAGGAACGCGGAGATCCGGGCCGCGCCGGTGCGCTCCATCGAACCCGCCGGTGTCGCGGGTGGCCCGAACCGGCCAAATGAACGAGCGTGTCTTTTTATCCGATCGATCTTGGGATAGGCAGTTCCTAGCAACTTGCCAGCAAACGGCGGCAAGATCGCCGCAGGGATCGCCCAACCGCCCGGGAGCCTTCATGGTCAGACAGCGAGTTCTCCGCGTCATCGCTTGGGCCGCCGCCTTCTCAGGCCTGCTGCTCACGCCCTCCGCCGCCATCGCGGCACCCCCCGAATGGGAGAACGTGCCCACCCCGCCCCTCAACGGCCTCTCCGTGGTGACCGAGATAGCGGCTGCCGGGCCGCGGGCCGCGTGGGCGGCGGGGATCGAGGACGCGACGACGAGCGGGACACCCATCATGCTGGCCTGGAACGGTCGGCAGTGGCGGCGGCAGGCGCTGCCGCCGGGCACGGGCCAGGTCGTCGACCTCGCCGCCGCCGGACCGCGCAACGCCTGGGGCGTCTATCTGAACGCGGACGGCTCGTCCGCACTCCATTGGAACGGCACCAAGTGGCGCAAGGCCGGTTATCCGGCCGGGGTCGTCCCCACCCAGCCATCGCCCCTGCCCACCTACCTGCAGATCCTCTCGGCGGCGCCCGGCGGACCGGCCTGGTCGATCGGGTACGACTCGCTGGCGAAGAAGGCCGTCGCCCTGCGCTTCAAGAACGGCCGATGGACGCGCCAGAGCACTCCGGTGCCGATGGTCAGCGCCTCCACCGTCGCCGTCCGGTCGGCGAAGGACGTCTGGATCGCCTGCACCTGTGACATTCCGGGGGCCGGTCCGACCGAGGCCATGCTGCATTGGGACGGCACCGAGTGGAGCACGATCCGCTATCCGTTCAAGGAGCAGACGTACATCGCCAAGATCGTGCCGGTCTCGGCCACGAGCGTCTGGGCCTACCGTGCGGGCACCGGCTATGGCACACCGCCCGAGCTCATGCACTGGGACGGGACGAGCTGGACGTCGACGACGATCCCGGCAAGCCCGCAGGCCTACCACTACCCCACGCTCGCCGACGACGGTGGCCAAGGCGCGTGGGTCTCGGTGAGCACGGTCAACGACGACAAGAGCTACCTGCACTACAGCGGCGGCCGCTGGACCGCCGAGAGTGGCGAGGGACGCCCCGGCACCGCCGTCTGGATCCGCGACCTGGCCCGCGTACCGGGAACCGGCTCGATCTGGTCGAGCGGCTTGGCCAGTTCCCTCGCCGGTCCCCATTTCATCGAGCGCCGGCGCTGACCATGAGGCCGCGTTCGGAAAGTTCGCGGCGACTCGGTTGACTCGTGGCGTGTTCGCCTTCATCGGGCTGCCGGGAGGCGAACACGCCACGAGTCGACAGGGCTCAGGGGCGGCGGTTGTGGGTGCCGGGGGTGTAGCCGAAGGCGCGGCGGAAGACGTCGATGAAGGCGCTCGTGGAGGACCAGCCGCAGCGGTGGGCGACGGTGGTCACCGGTACGTCGTCGGCCAGCATCCGCAGGGCGTGGTAGAGCCGCAGTTGGGTGCGCCACTGCGGGAACGTCATGCCCAGTTCCAGACGGAAGAGGCGGCTGAGTGTGCGTTCACTGGCCCCGACCGTCGCACCCAAGGCGGCCAGGGTGCGCGGGTCCGCAGGGTCATCGTGCAGGACGTCGCAGACGGCGGCCAGGCGCGGGTCGGTGGGGGCAGGCAGTTGTACGGCCTGCTGGGGTGAGGCGTGCAGTTGGTCGAGGAGGACCGCGCGCAGGCGTTGCCGCTCAGGCGTGTCGACGTGCGGCTCGCGGGTGTACGCGAGGAGCAGTTCGCGCAGCAGAGGGCTGACGGCCAGGACGGTGGGAGCGTCGAGGTCGAGCGGGTTGATGTCGAGGGGCAGGCCCACGAAATGCACGGACAGGTGCCCGTACGCGCGGTGGGCATGGACGCATCCGGCCGGGACCCAGATCGCCCGGGTGCCCGGAGCGAACCAGGTACCCGCCTCGGTCGTGACGGCCAGGACACCGGAACCCGCGTAGGCGATCTGGTGGTCGTCATGGCGATGCGGGTCGATGCTCTCCCCGGGAGCCAGTGACCGGGTACGGGTCGGCGCCTCGGGGGTGTGGCGGATATCCGGCATACATTGGCACTTTATCGGAAGCGCGCCAGGCCTCCGCTTGCCGACGATGGACAAGTGTCAACGAACAACACCCCACGTACCGGGCCCATCGCGCTGCTGTCCATGGGGCATGCGTGCGTGGACATCTACCAGGGAACGGTCGCCGCCCTGGTGCCGTTCTTCGTCTCGGAACGTGCCTACACCTATGCGGCTGCCTCGGGAATCGTTCTGGCCGCGTCGCTCCTGTCGTCGGTGGTGCAGCCGTTGTTCGGAGCGCTCACCGACAAGTGGGCCATGCCGTGGCTGCTGCCGGTGAGCACGCTGGTGGGCGGCGCCGGAGTCGCGTTCGCCGGTGTCAGCGACTCCTATGCCTTCACCCTGGCGGTCGTCGCGGTGTCCGGGATCGGTGTCGCCGCGTACCACCCGGAAGCCGCCCGGGTGGCCCGTACCGCCAGCCGGGGCAGCCACACCGCGATGGGCTGGTTCTCCCTCGGGGGCAATCTGGGCTTCGCCACCTCGCCCCTGATGGTCTTCGCCGTCATCGCCACCGGCGGCCTGCGCGCCTCGCCGCTGCTGATCGTCCCGGCCATCGCCGGCGCTGCTCTGTGTGTTGCGGCGCTGCGGAGCGTCAAGGTCCCTGCCGCAGCGTCCGCTCGTACGAGCCAGGCCGCCGGACGGGACGACTGGGCGTCGTTCATGAAGCTGACGGGCGCCATCGTGTGCCGCTCGATCGTCTTCGTCGGGCTCAGCGCGTTCATCGCCCTGTACGTCCGCGAGCGCACCGGCGGAGGGAGCCTGTCCGGTACGGCCGCGCTGTTCGTGCTGTATGCCGGTGGCGCGGTCGGCACCGTGACCGGCGGGCACCTCGCCACCCGGTACGGCCGCGTACCGGTCGTCCAGTGGTCCTATGCCCTGAGCGTCTTCGCCGTGGCGGGCGTGATCTTCGTTCCCGGGCCCCTTCTCTACGTTTTCATCGCGCTCACGTCGGCCGGACTGTACGTGCCGTTCTCCCTGCACATCACCCTCGGCCAGGACTACCTGCCCCAGCGCGTGGGCACCGCCAGCGGCGTCACCCTGGGCTTGACCGTCAGCATCGGCGGCATCGCCAGCCCGTTCATCGGCGCCCTCGCCGACGCCACCTCCCTGCAGATCGCCCTCGCGCCACTGATCGCGCTTCCCGCCCTCGGCTGGCTTCTCCTGCGCACCCTGAACGAGCCCGCGATGTTCGACGCGGGCATGGTCCCCGTCAAGGCTGGGAACGCAGCGCCGGGACGTTGAAGGCGATGCCGGTGAATTCTTCCGAGCATTCCCACAGGCGGCGGCCGAGGGCTTCGTTGTGGGCGGGCGGGTCGGCGAGTACGGGCATGCCCTTCCTGATCCGCGCCGGCGCGAAGTAACTCCCGCACTCCGCATGCGGTCGAGTTCGAAGCCGAAGACCTCGGTGGCGGTCTTGGAACGGGCATAGAGCGACCAGCGGCCGGACCTCTCGCTCTGCAGGTCGTCGACCTTGAGGGCGGCCGGCTTCATCCTCGTGAGGAAGCTGCCGAGGGTGATGACGCGGCCGGTGAGGACAGGGAACAGGAGCGCGGTCAGGGCGAAGTGGCCCAGGTGATTGGTGCCGAAGAACCACTCGTTCCCGTTCGCCGTCGTACGCCGCCCGGGAAGGGTGCCGAAGACGGCCGCGTTCTCGATCAGCCCCCTCGATCGTGCCGAGCGCGGCGATGCGGTCGGCCGCGCGCCGTACCGATTCCAGCGAGGAGAGGTCCAGGCTCACGTGTTCGACCTCGGCGCCCGGGACGCGGGAACGGATCGACGCGAGGGCGGCGTTCGCCCGTGCCTCGTTCCGGTTGGCGATCACCACGCGGGCACCGGTCCTCGAAGCGGGCCGAACGGGTGCGGGAGTTGCTGATCGCCGTCCAGGAGGTCGTGGACGGGGCCAACCTGCGGTTGCGGGCCACCCTGGCGGAGCACGAGCTCACCCTGCCGCTCTCGGACGTGTTGTGGATGCTCGATCCCGCGCTGCCCGCTCCGGCGATGAAGGAACTGGCGGCCCGGCTGCACTGCGACCCGTCCAGCGTGACGTTCCTGATCAAGCGCCTCGAAGAGCGCGGCCTGGTGGAGCGCCGTCCCGACCCTGCCGACAGCGTTCCAGAACGGTCGCGCTCACCGAACGCGGCGAGCGGGTCCGCAGCGAACTCATCGCGGCGATGGTCGACCATTCCCCGCTCTCCGCGCTCGACCCCGAGGAGCAGGATTCCCTGCTGAATCTGCTCCGTACGGCACTCCGCAAGAGCGCCACCGCGTAGGGACTCCGCGCGCGTCAGGCGAGCAGGGCGATCCGGCGGCCTGGACGGGGATCGCGCCGGTCCCGGTGGACGGGCTGCCCCACCTGGAACGGATCCCGGCGGCGGAGTCACCGGACGCGCTGTTCGAGACGGTCCTGACCATGCTCGTCGCAGGCATCGAGTCGATGCGCTAGTCAGAGTCGCCTGTCGGTCGCGATGAGGGACGCGGTCTGGACGAAGGCGCGGATCCGGCTGGTCTGGCCGGCGGCTCGCCAGACCAGGCCCCATTCCAGGGGCGGGGCATCGTGAAAGGGAATGTAGGCCACGTCGGGGCGGGTATAGAACCGGACCGCCGAGGCGCCCTCAGGATAGACACCCTTGCCCGCCGCGACGAGGGAGAGCAACTCCAGGAAGGTCTCGGCGCTCGGCCCGCTTTCGATGGGCCGTCCGCTCGGGGTGTACTGGGGGGAGTGGACCTGGTCCCAGTGGTCGGGGATGCTGGCCGGGTTGCGCAGCACCTTGACGCGGCCGAGGTCCTCCAGCGACAGCGATGCGCGGCGTGCGAAGGGATGCCGGGAGGACACGGCGAGAACCTTCTGTTCGGTGAACAGGACGGGCCCGGCGGCAAGGTCGGGCTGCTCGGTCGGGAAACGGAGCAGCATCATCTCGACCTCGTCGGTGCGCAGCGGCGTGTAGCCGTCGATGAGCTGCATCTCCTTGATGAGCACCTCGCAGCCGGGGTAGCGGAGGCGGAAGGTGTCGCCCACGGTGTGCAGGAACTGGCCGGCGTCGGCTCCGAAGAATCCGATGCGCAGGACGCCGGTGACGCCGCGGCCGGCGGCGATCGCGTTCCGGATCCCCCGCTGGACCTGGTCGTAAGCGGGCTGCAACTCGTCGCGGAGCTGCGCTCCGATCGGGGTGAGCGCGACCCGCCGGCTGGTCCGCTCGAACAGCGGAACCCCGATGCGCCGCTCCACCTTTTTGATCGTTTTGCTGATGTGGCCGGCCGACACGTTGAGCCGGTCGGCGGTGCGGCCGAAATGCAGCTCGCCGGCGAGCGTGAGGAACGCCTCGATCTCGTACCGTTCCACGCCCCTCCCTCGTCATTGACCACAGGTTAACGGTCGTTGGGCGATGGCTCGTTGATCGGGAAACGCGGCTGATCGATCGTGGAGGCACAGGGCATCCGGTCGCCGTTCCGAGGGTGGAACGGGGTCGTCCGGGTGCCTGCGATCACGAGTAAGGGGAGCTCCCATGACCGCCATCGCCGCGCCCCGCGCGGGCCGGAAAGACTGGATCGGGCTGGCGGTGCTGACGCTGCCGACGCTGCTGATCGCGATGGACATGACCGTGCTGCACCTGGCGGTGCCGGCGCTGACCGCCGACCTGCGGCCGAGTACGTCGCAGATGCTGTGGATCATGGACATCTACGGATTCCTGGTCGCCGGCCTGCTCATCACCATGGGAACGCTCGGTGACCGCATCGGGCGCCGGAGACTCCTGCTGATCGGTGCCGCCGCCTTCGGTGCGGCCTCGGCGCTCGCCGCGTTCTCCACCAGCGCCGAAATGCTGATCGCGACACGGGCACTGCTCGGCATCGCCGGCGCGACGCTGATGCCCTCCACCCTGTCGCTGATCCGCGACATGTTCCACGACGCCGCGCAGCGCACCGTCGCCATCAGCGTCTGGATGACCGCCTTCGCGGTCGGCGGCGCCCTCGGCCCGCTGCTCGGCGGGTTCCTGCTGGAGTACTTCTGGTGGGGCTCGGCCTTCCTGATCGGTGTCCCGGTCATGGCGGTCCTCCTGGTGCTCGGTCCGGTGCTGCTGCCCGAGCACCGTGACGCCGGCGCCGGCCGGCTGGATCTGACCAGCGCCCTGCTGTCCCTGACCGCCATACTGTCGGTCGTCTACAGCCTCAAACTGGTGGCCGAGCACGGCATCGGCGCGCGGCCCGCCGCGTTCCTGACGGCCGGCCTGATCGTCGGGGCCGTCTTCATCCGCCGCCAAGGCACACTCGACGAGCCGTTGCTCGACCTCGAGCTGTTCCGGGACCGGACCTTCAGCGCCTCGGCCGCCCTGCTCACTTTCGGCATCCTGGTGATGGCCGGATCCGCGCTGTTCACCGTGCAGTACCTGCAGCTGGTGCACGGGTTCTCCCCGCTGCGGGCCGGCCTGTGGTCGCTGCCCAACGCGGCCGGTCTGATGGCCGGCGCCATGACGGCCCCCGCGCTGGCGGCGAGAATCCGCCCGGGCCTGGTCATCGCGGGAGGCCTGGTCATCGCGGCCATCGGCCTGGCGTCGCTCACCCTGGTCAGCGCGGACGCCGGACTGTGGATCCTGGTGACGGCATCGGCCGTGATGGGCGCGGGGCTGGGGCCGATGGCGGTCCTGGGCACCGACCTGATCGTCGGAGCGGCCCCGCCCGAAGGTGCCGGCGCGGCGTCGGCGATCTCCGAGACCAGCACCGAACTGGGCGCCGGGCTGGGCATCGCGGTCCTGGGCAGCATCGGCTTCGGTGTCTACCGCAGCCAGATCTCTGACACCATGCCGGCCGGCGTGCCCGGCGAAGCGGCGCGCGAGTCGCTCGGCGGCGCCGTGGCGGTGGCCGCAGAACTGCCGGGACCCGCCGGCGCGGAACTGCTCACCGCCGCCCGCGAGGCCTTCGTCGTCGGGTTGCACGCGACGGCCATGGTCGGTGCCGGTGTCGCCGTCCTGCTGGCGGTCCTGGCGGCGACCCTGCTGCGCGGCGCCGAGCCTGCGGTCGCCGAGCACGAGGAGGCCGGTGACCTGTCGCCCCTGCCCGGGCCGCAGGACCTGGAACAGGCCGGCTCATCGAGGACGGACCCGACGTCCGTACCGGGCTGAGCGTCAACCCGGAGCCGCGGTCAGCGAGGTCAGGTGGGTTCCAGGGTGTAGTGGTCGGGGCAGGCGGGGAGGGTGACGGTCACGGTCAGGCCGCCGTCCGTGCGGGGGTGGGCGGTGACCTCGCCGCCGTGGGCCCGGGCCACGGAACGGACGATGGACAGGCCGAGGCCGGCGCCCTTGGCGGTGATGACGCGGTCGGGGCCGAGGCGGCGGAACGGCTCGAAGAGGGTGGGGACCTCGTACGGGGCGACGGGCGGGCCGGAGTTGCTGACCTGGAGTTCGATGAGGCCGCCGTGCTCGTGGGTACGGCTGCTGACGCTGACCCAGCCGCCCTGGCCGGTGTTGTGCCGGATGCCGTTCTCGACGAGGTTCTGTACGAGGCGTTCCAGCAGGAGGGCGTCGCCTGAGGTGGGGGCCTCGCCGGGGTCGGCGGTCACGGTGACTCCGGCGGCGCTCGCCTCGGTCGTGGCCTGGACGGCGACGTGCCCGACGATGTCGGCGAGGTCGACCGGGGCGGGTTCGGTGATCTCGGTGTCCGAGCCCGCGAGCAGGAGCAGGCCGGTGATCAGGCGCTCGTGCCGGAGGTTGATCTCCAGCAGGTTCTCGCCGAGTCGCTTGACGTCCGGAGACGCCGTGGAACGGTGCATCGCCATCTCGACCAGGGCGCGGCCCACGGTGAGCGGCGTGCGCAGCTCGTGGGACGCGTTCGCGACGAAGCGGCGCTGGCCGTCGAACGAGCGGTCCAGCCGTTCCAGCATCGTGTCGAAGGTGTCGGCGAGCTCCTTGACCTCGTCGTGCGGGCCGTTCAGGGCGATCCGCTCGTGCAGGCCGCGGTCGGCTGCGGGGGCGGCGGCGATCCGGCGGGCGGTGTCGGTGACCCGGTGCAGCGGGGCCAGCATCTGGCCCGCGATCAGCCAGCCGAAGCCGGCCGCGGCGCCGCCGACGACGACGAGCGCGATCGCGCCCTGGGTGATCAGTGAGGTGGCGGCGGCCTCGCGGAGCTGCTGGTGCTGGCCGCGCATCCATCGCTCGGCCTCCTGGCCGGTGATCATTTGGCCCTTGTCGTTCACGGTGAACATCTCGTCGGGCGGGGTCTGCGTGCCGGTGCCGAGGGCGGGGGCGTCACCGGTGGTTCCCGGCGCCGTCGTACGGGACAGGATCTTGAAGCTGCCGCGGTTGATCTGCTGGCTGAACAGCGCGTACGTGACGCCCAGCAGCACGATTCCGGCGAGCATGAACAGCACGGCGTAGGTGAGGGTGAGCCGCGCTCGCAGCGGCATGCGGGTGGGAAGGAGCTTGCTCAGGTGCGGCCTTTTCACGGGATGCGGTACCCCACTCCGGTCACGGTCTCGACGATGGGCGGCTCGCCGAGCTTGCGGCGCAGCTTCAGGATGGTCAGCCGGACGGCGCCGGTGAACGGGTCGGCGTGCTCGTCCCATGCCTTCTCCAGGAGTTGCTCGGCGGAGACGACCGCCCCGTCCGCCCGCAGCAGCTCGTCCAGTACGGCGAACTGCTGTTTCGGGAGGGGGACGTAGCGGCCGTCCCGGAACACCTCGCGCCGGGCCGGGTCCAGCGTGATGCCCGAACGGCGCAGGACGGGCGGCGCGGCCGGGCGGCTGCGCCGGCCGAGCGCCAGGACGCGGGCGGCCAGTTCGGGGAACGCGAACGGCTTGGTGAGGTAGTCGTCGGCGCCGAGCCCGAGGCCGTCGACCCTGTCAGTGATCTCGGCGGCGGCGGTGAGCATCAGCACGCGGGTGGCGGGTCCGCCTTCGGTGATCTGGCGGCAGACCTCGTCGCCGTGCACGACGGGCAGGTCCCGGTCCAGGACCACGACGTCGTAGTCGTTGACGGCGAGGCGCTCCAGCGCGGACCCGCCCTCGTACACGACGTCCACCGCGTGCGCCGCTTCGCGCAGCCATTCGGCGATCGCGTCGGCGAGCAGCGGCTCGTCCTCCACCACCAGAACCCGCATGCGTTTCTCCACTCATAGACGGCGCCAGGGGAAGCATGTCCGATCACGTGTTTCCTCGCCGTTAGCCGGGGGCCGGGGCGAAGGGACGGGGCGCCGGGAAACAGGGGGGAAACAGGGGACCGGGTTGCATCGTCCCCGTCAGGCCGGAATGGGTCCGGCCCGTACGAGGAGACGAGCACGATGCGACTGCGTACCCGAGGTGCGCTGGCGGCGTTCCCGCTGGTGATGGCCCTGGCCCTGACCGGATGCGGTGGGGAGGGGAAGGAGAAGGGCGTCGCGTCGGCGAACGGCGGCAAGGCGGCCGGTGGTGCCAGCGCCGCGCCGAGCCTGAGCCGGGACGAGATGGGCGTGAAGTTCGCCGAGTGCATGCGCAAGAACGGCATCCAGATGGAGGACCCGGAGCCCGGCAAGGGCGTCCTGCTCAAGGCCGACAAGGGGAACGCGGAGACGATGAAGAAGGCCCAGGAGGCCTGCCGCCAGTACAACCCGCAGCAGAACGCCGCACCGGGCGGGGACGCGAAGGCCGAGGAGCGCGGCCGCAAGTTCGCCGCCTGCATGCGCGAGAACGGTGTCGAGAAGTTCCCGGACCCCAAGCCCGGCCAGCGCGGCATCATCATCGACAGGGAGGCCGGCGAGGACCCCGACATGCAGGCGGCGCAGCAGAAGTGCCAGGAGGTGCTCGGCGGCGGGGGCATCCCGGGCGGCGGGCCGAAGTGACGACCGTGGAGGAGCGCCCGGAGGAGACGCGCGCGGAGGAAGAACGCGCGGAGGAAACAGCGCCTCCAGAGGAACGGGTGTCCCGCCGGCGACGGCGCTCGCGGCGCAGGTTCGCCATCGGGATCGCCGCGCTGGTGGCGGCGGGCGGTGTCGCGGCCGTCGCGACGCTGGGGCTCGGCGGCGGCTCGGACGGCGGTACGGCGGCGAGCGCGCTGCCGCCCGGCACCGCCAAGGTGAGCGAGCAGACGCTCAAGGACTCCCAGGACGCGGACGGGGAGCTCGGGTACGGCCCGGCGTCCTCGGCGATCAGCCGGCAGCAGGGAACGATCACCACGCTGCCCGACAGCGGCGGCACCGTCAGCCGGGGCCGCGCGCTGTACGAGGTCGACAACCGGCCGGTGACGCTCATGTACGGGTCCAAGCCCGCCTACCGCACCATGCGGATCGGGACCGAGGGCAAGGACGTGGAACAGCTGGAGAAGAACCTCAGCGCCCTTGGATACGACGGGTTCACGGTGGACGACGAGTACACCTACGACACGTCCGAGGCCGTCCTGGAATGGCAGGACGACCGCGGGCTGAAGGAGACGGGGAACGTCGAGCTCGGCAGCGTGGTGTTCGCGTCCGGCGCGATCCGCGTGGACAGCCTGGAGGCGGGGGAGGGCGATCCGATCTCGCCCGGCAAGAAGGTGCTCTCGTACACCGGTACGGACAAGGCCGTCACCGTCGAGCTGGATACCTCGGACCAGCGGCTGGCCAAGAAGGGGGCGACGGTCGACATCACGCTGCCGGGGGACGAGACCGTCCAGGGGAAGATCGACGAGGTCTCGACGGTGATCACGCCGGCGAGCCAGGGCGAGGAGGCGAGCACCAAGGTCGAGGTCGTCATCTGGCTGACCGGCGACAAGGCCCGCAAGGCCGTCGAGAAGCTGTCGCTGGCCGCGGTGGACGTCTCGTTCACGGCCGAGACCCGCGAGGACGTGCTGACCGTGCCGGTCACCGCGCTGCTGGCGCTCCAGGAGGGCGGCTTCGGCGTGGAGGTGGTCAGCGGGAACACGACGTCGTACGTCCCGGTCACCACCGGCCTGTTCGCGGGCGGCCGGGTGGAGGTCTCCGGGCAGGGGATCGCCGCGGGCACGGTCGTGGGGGTACCGAAGTGATCTCCCTGCGGGACGTGACGAAGGTGTACGCCGGGGGCGTCGCCGCGCTGGCCGGGGTGTCGCTGGACATCGCGGCCGGCGAGCTGGTCGCGATCGTGGGACCGTCCGGATCCGGCAAGTCGACCATGCTCAACGTGCTCGGCACGCTGGACCGGCCCACCTCCGGCACCGTGCACGTCGACGGGTACGACGTCGGGACGCTGTCGGACGCCGAGCTGTCGGCGCTGCGCGCGACCCGGATCGGCTTCGTGTTCCAGCACTTCCATCTCGCCGCCGGGACCACGGCGCTCGACAACGTGGCCGACGGGCTCCTGTACTCCGGGCTGCGGCCCGCCGAGCGCCGCCGCCGGGCCTCGGCGGCGCTGGAACGGGTCGGGCTCGGGCCGCGGATCGACCACGAGCCGCACGAGCTGTCCGGCGGCGAGAAGCAGCGGGTGGCGATCGCCCGCGCGGTGGCGGGGGCGCCCTCGCTGCTGCTGGCCGACGAGCCGACCGGTGCCCTGGACTCGGTCTCCGGAGCCGGGGTGATGGACCTGCTGCGCGAGCTGAACGCGGCCGGGACCACCGTCGTGATCATCACCCATGACCGGGAGATCGCCGCCGCGCTGCCCCGGCAGGTCCGGATGCGCGACGGGCTGACGGTCGAGGACACCGCGCACCCGGGCCCGCCGCGTCCCGGCACCGCGAGCCGGGTCGCCGGCGCCGTGGTGGAGGTGGGGTGATGGCGACCCTGGAGGCGCTGCGGCCTGCCCGGATGGGGCCGCGGGACGTGCTCAAGGTCGGTGCCGTGGGGCTGCGGACCCGCCCGATGCGGGCCTTCCTGTCGGCGCTGGGCATCGCGATCGGGATCGCCGCGATGGTCGCCGTCGTCGGCATCTCCTCGTCCTCGCGCGCCGAGCTGGACCGTACTCTCGCCTCGCTGGGCACCAACCTGCTCACCGTCTCGCCGGGGTCGACGATGACCGGCGAGGAGGCCGAGCTGCCGATGGGCGCCGAGTCGATGGTGGGACGGATCGCGCCCGTCCGGTCGGTGTCGGCCATCGGGCTCGTGGCGGACGCGAAGGTCTACCGCAACGGCAGGATCCCGGAGACCGAGACCAGCGGGATCGCCACGTACGCGGCCCGGACGAGCCTGCGCGAGGCGGTCGGGGCCAAGCTCGCCGACGGCGGCTGGCTGAACGAGGCGACCGGCCGGTTCCCCGCCACGGTGCTCGGCGCCAAGGCGGCGGAACGGCTCGGGATCGGGCATGCCGGTCCCGGTACGCAGGTGCTCATCGGCGGCGAGCGGTTCACCGTGATCGGCATCCTGGCCCCGGCGCCGCTGGCACCGGAGCTGGACACCGGGGCACTCGTCGGCTGGCCGGCCGCCCAGTCCGAGCTGTCCTTCGACGGCCATCCGACGACGATCTTCACTCGTTCGGACGACGCGAGCGTGGCCGACGTCCAGACCGTCCTCGGGCCCACCGCCAACCCGGAGGCGCCCAACGAGGTCGAGGTGTCCCGGCCGTCCGACGCGCTCGCCGCCCAGCAGGCCGCCGGCGAGGCGTTCACCGGGCTGCTGCTCGGGCTGGGCGCGGTGGCGCTGCTGGTCGGCGGCGTGGGGGTGGCCAACACGATGGTCATCTCGGTGCTGGAACGGCGTGCGGAGATCGGCCTGCGCCGGTCGCTGGGCGCGACCCGGGGGCAGATCCGTACCCAGTTCCTCGCCGAGTCCCTGCTGCTGTCCGCCCTCGGGGGCGCGGGCGGCGCGTTCATCGGGACGGTGGTGACGTTCGGGTACGCCTTCTTCCAGAGCTGGCCGACGGTCGTACCGGCCTGGGCCGTCCTCGGGGGCATCGGCGCGACCCTGGCCATCGGGGCCCTGGCCGGTCTCTACCCGGCCATCCGCGCCTCCCGCCTCTCGCCCACGGAGGCACTGGCGACCCCATGAGGGCCGGCAAGACCGTTGATCAGGGCCGCTCGCGCGTCCCCCTGCGAGCGGCCCTGATCAACACCTGACCCTCTCCGGCTCGGGCCGAACGTGTCGCGGCGGGGGCACGTCCCGCTCGCGCCGCCGTCGCCTCCGCCGTACCGTACGAATCGTCTCCAGGGCCGCGCCCAGGACGAGGGCCAGGCCGACGCCGACGGCGATGCTGACCAGGGGCGAATCCTCGAACAGCGTGCCGCCCAGGTAGCCGAGGCCGGTGATGTATCCGGCCCACGCGACCGAGGCGATGGCGGCGTGCGACCAGAACGCGGCCGGCGGGTAGCCCGTCGCGCCGGCGGCGAGGGTGACCGCAGTGCGCCCGCCGGGGATGAAACGGGCGGCGATGATCGCGGTCGCGCCGCGCCGGGCCAGCGCGCGGCCCGCCCTGGCGTGGGCCTCCCGGAGCCGGCGCCGGCGCGGTGGTCGTACGCGGCGTCCCAGGAAGTACGAGAAGCCGTCGCCCGCCAGCGCGCCGATCACGGTGACGGCCACCAGCGCGGCGATGTGCGGCCTGCCGGTCGGAGCGAGCGCGGCCGCCGCGATCAGCAGGGTCTCGCTCGGGACGAGCGGCAGGAAGGCGTCCACGGCCACGGCCACGCACACGATCAGGTAGATCCAGGAGGAGTCGGCGAGCGACAGGACCTGGTCGAGCATCGAGGCGCCTCCCCGGCAGGCGGAACGTGATGGTTCCAACCTGCCGGTACGCGGCGCCGATCACAGGGATGCTCACACCAGTTCCCTGGTGGTGCTAGCCCCACCAGCCGGCACCACCAGGGAACCGCGCGCAGGTGGGCCCGGGTCAGACGGGTACCCGTTCCTCCGGTTTGCGGGAGTGGCCGCACTTGCCGATCGGTACGCGGGCCGTCTCGGGCAGCATCAGGATCGGCACGATCGCGATGGCACCGGCGATCATCAGGTAGTAGGCCGGGATGTAGTTGCTGCCGGTCGTCTTGATCATCTTCTCGATCACCAGCGCTGCGGTACCGCCGAACAGCGAGGTCGAGATGTTGTAGCCGATCGCGAACGCCCCGTACCGGACCCGGGTCGGGAACATCGCGGGGAACGTCGAGCCGATGACCGCCAGCATCAGCACCAGCAGCGCGCCCATCAGCCCGAACCCGAGCAGGATCGGGAGCGTCTTCTGGGTCTGCATCAGGCTGATCGCCGGATAGCTCACCAGGATGAACCCGATCGCCGCGGTCAGCAGCAGCGGTTTGCGGCCGATCCGGTCCGACAGCGAGCCCAGCGGGACGATCACGGCGAGCATCGCCAGCTCCACGCCGATGGTGATCAGGGACGCGGTCGTACTGGAGATGTCGAGGTTCGTCGCCAGGTAGGACGGCATGAACGTCAGCAGCGTGTAGTTGGCGACGTTCAGCAGGATGACGATGCCGATGAGGTTGAGGATCATCGGCCAGTTGTGCACCAGCGTCTCCCTGAGCGGGGAGCGGGACACCTCCCCGGCCTTCTCCATCTTCTGGAACTCGGGGGTGTCCTCCAGCTTGGTGCGGATGTAGAGCCCGACCAGTCCCAGCGGCAGCGCGATCAGGAACGGGATCCGCCAGCCCCACGAGTGCAGCGCCTCGTCGCTCAGCACGAGGTCGACGCCCAGCACCAGGCCGGCGCCCAGGATGTAGCCCGACAGCGTCCCGAACTCCAGGAAGCTCCCGAAGAACCCGCGCTTCCTGGTGGGCGCGTACTCGGCGATCACGGTGGCCGCGCCGCCGTACTCGCCGCCGGTGGAGAAGCCCTGGACGAGCCGTACGGCCAGCAGCGCCAGCGGTGCCGCGATCCCGATCGTGTCGTACCCGGGCAGGATGCCGATCAGGAACGTCGAGCCCGACATCAGGATGATCGTGATCGCCAGCACGCTCTTGCGGCCGATCCGGTCGCCCAGCGGGCCGAAGAACATGCCGCCGAAGGGACGCGCCACGAACGCGGCCGCGATCAGCGCGAACGAGCGGAGCACCGCGGAGCCGCCGTCGTCGGGCGGGAAGAACACGGTCCCGACGATCGTGGTCATCACGCCGGCGCTGAAGACGCCGAAGTCGAACCACTCGATGCAGTTGCCGATGGACGAGGCGGCGACGGCCTTGCGGACCGTCGCCTTGTCCGGCGCCTCGCCCTCGGGCAGGTCCTCGGTCGCCGCCGCGGTCTGTTCAGAAGCCATGCGTCGTCGTTGCCTCCATCTAGCCGGATCCAACAGATCGGGGACCTTACCGAAGAAGGATCGTCAAAGGAAATAAAACGTCCCTAATCCGGTAAACCTCCGGCGGCCTTCGAGCGTCCTACTTCTTTCGGATCCGCCCGCCACGCAGGGCGATCAGGAGATCACCGGGTAGTTGGCGCAGATCACACCGGCGGGATCGCGCCGGCGCTTGATCCCCTGGAGCCGCGCCAGGTCCGCGGGAGCGAACGCGGCGGCCGCCGACTCGCCTGGCGACAGGTAGGTGTAGGGCTTCCGGCCACTGATCAGCGGCGCGAGCGCCCGGGTGATCTCCCCTTGCCGGGCACGGATCGCCGCAGCGGCCGTGGGCGTCGACGGCACCCCGAACAGGTAAAGGGAGTACGGCTCGGTCAGCGCGGGCGCGGCGCCCTCGGAGGGCGCGGCCAGCGCGCCGCCCAGATGCCGGATCTGGACGCTCAGCAGCGGATCGATCGGCTCGTCCAGCAGCGTCCTGGCCAGCAGGTCCTTGCCGGCAGGCTCGTCCAGGCCGGTCAGCAGCTCGCCTCGGGACAGGCCGGGGCTCGGATCGGTCGGCTCGGCGGTGATGGCGCCGAGGTCGCTCACCGGCAGCACGCCGCGGCCGTCGGAGATCGTCCCGCCGATCCGCTCCAGCGGCCGCAGCAGCGTCCGGCCCTGCCGCTCGTCTCCGAGGTACGTGGCGTCCACGGCCACCATGGGAGCCGAGCCGGGGAAGTTCAGCAGGTCGAACCAGGCGGTCAGCTCGCCGGGGGCCGTCGCGGTGATCTCCTGGTACGCCGCCAGGACCTCCGGCGCCCGCTCGGCCGGCCACAGCATGCGCCCGCCGTACAGAACGGGCGCCGGGTGCAGGTCGAACTCGATCGCGGTGACGAGGGCGAAGTCGCCGCCGCCTCCGCGCAGTGCCCAGAACAGCTCGGGATCCTCATCCGCCGACACCCGCGCCCGCTTGCCGTCAGGGTCGACGATCTCGAACGCGCGGACGCTCTCGGAGGCCCATCCGTGCTTGCGGCCGAACCAGCTCAGCCCGCCGCCGAGGGTGTATCCGACCACGCTCACCACCGGCGAACTGCCCGGCAGGCCGGTCAATCCGTGCGGGCTCGCCGCCGCCTGGACCCGTCCCCAGGAGACGCCGGCTCCGACGCGGGCGATCCGCGACCCGGGCCGTACCTCCATCTCGTCCAGCCGTCCCGTCCGGACGAGGATCAGCCCTTCCACGTCGCCGGTCGCGCCATGCCCGTTCGGCTGGGCGGTCAGCGCCAGCCCGCTGTTCCGCGCGTATCGCACCAGGTTCGCGGCGTCGTCCGCGTCCGCGATCTCGACCACCGCCGCGACGGGCTGCTCGATCGCGCTGTTCCACGGCCGGCGCGCCGGGTCGAAGCCTTCGTCCCCGGGCAGCAGGACCCGGCCGCGGACCTCGGAGCGCAGTTCGCCGATACCGTTCGTCGTCTTGTTCATGACCATGAATCTAGGCCCCGGATCGACAGCAAATAAGGTGCATTCTGATGCCGAATTCATGGGTCAATCTGGCCGAGCGGATCGGGCCCAGGGCTCGTTCTCCAGCAAGAGGCCATTGGCCACGTAGCTGATGGTGCGATACCAGCCGGTCAGGACGAGGAACTCCAGTAGCTGCTCGTCGTCGTAGTGAGGGCGTAGGGCGTCCCAAGCGGATTCGCTCAGCCGCGCCGTGTCGTGCAGCTCGTCCACCGCATCGATGAGCGCCTGCTGCCGAGGCTCCCACGGGCCTGCCGCGCCTGACGTGGTCGCCTTGAGCTGTGCGGGAGTCAGCCCCACATGCGAAGCGAAGATGGCGGCGTGCACGCCCCATTCGTAGTGGCAGCCGGCTCTCGCGGTGACGCGGGCGATGACGATCTCACGATCCGGCGCCGCCAGCCTGCCGTGCGCGAGCAGCCCGGAGCCCAGCGCGAACATGCGCGACGCCAGTTCCTCGTTCCGATGCAGGACGCGGAACAGCAGTAGCGGCTCGTGTTCGGCGCCGGGGGCCATCCAGCGTCCGAGCGATCGTTCGATCTCCGGCGTGTACGGCGGTTCGAGGGGTGCGATGCGCGACATGGGCCCTCCTTGGGACTGCTTCGGATTTAGAATCACTATGATGCTTCGAAAATCAAAGCGCAAGGGAGATCGCATGGCGAGCGAGACACCGCGTCCCGGACGGCCGGTACGCGGATCGGAGTCGGGCCGTCCGATCATGGCGGCCCTCGACCTGCTCGGCCGCCGCTGGGCGCTGCGCGTGCTGTGGGAGCTGAACGGCCCGCCGGCGGGCTTCCGCGAGCTGCAGCGGCGCTGCGGGCAGATGTCGTCCAGCGTGCTCACCACCCGGCTGAACGAGCTGGTGGAGGCCGGTCTGGTGACCGACGACGCCGGTTACCGCCTGACCCCCCTAGGCCACGACCTGGTCGAGGCCCTGGGCCCCCTGAACGAGTGGAGCGAGCGCTGGTCACAGGCTGAAAGACTCGGATCATGAGCTATCGAGCCGACGAAGAGCGTTATGGCCGGTTGCCGTACCGGCGCTGTGGGCGGAGCGGGCTGAAACTGCCCGCCGTGTCGCTGGGGCTGTGGCACAACTTCGGGGACGACAAGCCGCTGGAGACCCAGCGGGCCGTGCTGAGGCGCGCGTTCGACCTGGGGGTGACCCACTTCGACCTGGCCAACAACTACGGCCCGCCGTACGGCGGCGCCGAGATCAACTTCGGCCGGCTGTTCGCCGAGGACTTCCGGCCGTACCGGGACGAGCTGCTGATCTCCACGAAGGCCGGCTATGACATGTGGCCCGGCCCGTACGGGGAATGGGGCTCGCGCAAGTACCTGCTCGCCAGCCTGGACCAGTCGCTCAAGCGGATGGGGCTGGAGTACGTCGACATCTTCTACAGCCACCGGTTCGACCCGGAGACGCCGCTGGAAGAGACGATGGGGGCGCTGGACCACGCGGTCCGTTCAGGAAAGGCCCTCTACGCCGGGATCTCGTCGTACTCGCCCGAGCGGACGGTGGAGGCGGCGGCGATCCTGCGCGAGATGGGGACGCCGCTGCTGATCCACCAGCCCTCGTACTCGATGCTCAATCGCTGGGTCGAGGGCGGGCTGCTGGACGTGCTGGAGGAGCAGGGCGTGGGCTGCATCGCGTTCTCGCCCCTTGCCCAGGGGATGCTCACCGACCGCTATCTCGCGGG
Organism: Actinomadura sp. 9N407; assembly: GCF_044326315.1. Classification (NCBI taxonomy): domain Bacteria; kingdom Bacillati; phylum Actinomycetota; class Actinomycetes; order Streptosporangiales; family Thermomonosporaceae; genus Actinomadura; species Actinomadura sp. 9N407. The sequence continues at coordinate 133,520 of NZ_JBIRAW010000023.1, forward strand.
GATCCCCGAGGGCTCGCGGGCCAGCCAGGGCAAGTCGCTGTCGCCCGACCTGCTGACCACCGAGACCTTCCGGCACGTGCGGGCGCTGAACGAGATCGCGGCCGCGCGCGGGCAGTCCCTCGCCCAGCTCGCGCTGGCGTGGGCGCTGCGCGACCGGCGGGTGACCTCGGTGCTGATCGGGGCCAGTGGCGTCGCCCAGCTCGAGGACAGCCTGGCCAGCGTGCGGAACCTGGACTTCACCCCGGAAGAGCTGGCCGCCATCGACCGGGACGCGGTGGAGGCGGGCATCAACATCTGGGCCGCCTCCAGCGCCACGTGACGGGTCACATCGGGCGTTCGGCCAGCGTCTTCTGCAGCCGAGCCTGCGCCCGCGCCGCCTGCCGGGCCCGGTAGGCGATCGGCATGTAGCGGACGCGCTCGGGCAGCAGCGGGTTGGTCCGGGCCATGACGGACCCGATGGCCTTCAGCTTGCGGTCGTCGGCGGCCGACCAGGACAGGCCGAGCTTGTCGCGGGCGCCCTCCGGCAGCGTCCCGGTGGCGATGAAGCGCGCCAGCCGCCCGCCCGCCAGGCTGAACGGGGCGAGCGCGGGCCGCATCGCCGCCGGGACGTTCGGCGGGACCTGGTCCATCGAGTCCAGGACGTCGTGCGCGACCTTGTGATCCACCAGGGTGTTGTCCACCATGTCGTTGAAGTAGACCCAGTAGTCGTCGATGGTGGCGGGCAGCATCCGCTCCGGTACGCGCAGGATCCGGCCGAGGTCCATGAACTCGTCGAAGATCTGCTGCTCCCGTTCCGGGGCCAGGGGCTCGGTGGAGAAGTAGCGCGCCGCCGACATGGCCGCGTGGAAACCGGTCAGATGCACCCAGGCCCAGGGCTCGGCGGACAGCGCGTGGTGGCGGGTGCCCGCCTCGTCCACAGCGCTGATCGTCTTGTGCATCTCCCGGAGCCGCCTGCCCTCCGCGATGGCGGTACGGCCCCCGTACACCCAGGTCTGCACCGACGCGAAGCTGCGCATGGCGCGCCCTACCGGATCGGTCCGGAAGCTGGACAGCTGGTCGACCACCGTGCCGATCGCCGGATGCATCACCTGCAGGATGAACGCGCTCTGCCCGGCGATCGCCGAGGTGTAGAGGCCCATGTCCTCCCACATCAGTGAGCCGGGCCCGAACGGCACCGGCTCGGCGGTCACGCCGCTCGCGGTCGTCTGCTCTTCGGTCACCGTCATCGCACGCCTCCTTCGCGGCAGGACTCCCCTGGTGAAGTGCCGCTCCTGCACGCTAATCTGAATAAGTAGTCGCTTACAAGTCGCGTTTCCCGAGGGGGTCTCGATGCCCCATCCACCTGGGGCTTCGCCGCGCCGCGTCCCCCGCCAGGACCGTTCGCGCCGTACCGTCGAGCGGATCCTGGACGCCGCCACTCGCGTTCTGTCCGAGCGCGGGTACGAGGGCGCCTCCACCAACCGCATCGCCGAGGCCGCGGGCATCAGCAACGGCTCGCTCTACCAGTACTTCCCCAACAAGGACGCGATCGTCGTCGCCGTCCTGGACCGGTTCGCCGACCACCTGGCCGACCGCCTCGGCGCCGAGATCGAGGCCGCCATGGCCGTCGGCCCCTGGGAGGCCGGCGGCCGCGCGCTGCTGGACGCGCAGATCCGGCTGTTCGAGGAGAACTCCGACCTGCTCCGCCTGATCGTCGAGCAGATCCCGCGGCTGAGCCCGTTCGACAAGCTCGCCGCCCTGCAGCACCGGCTGACCGACATCGTCCGCGTCTACCTGCTGCTCAACCGGGACGGCTTCCGCGAGGACCTCGACGTCGACACCACCATCTGGATCCTCGCCGAGACCGTCGGCCAGCTCTCCATCAAGTACGTCCTGGACCGGCCGCCCATCTCCCACGACCAGATGGTCGGCGAGCTGGCCGAACTCGTCATCCGCTACATCCGCAAGTAGCGGACTCGCCCGTTGAAACCCCAAGCAAAACAACCGATACCGGCCCCTGTCGGTCCATGGGTGTAGGGATACCGGACCAAAACTAGGCTTTCAATTAGTGCGAAAGAAGGTGAAAATCATGAAAAGAGTGGCGACAAATCTGTTATTGGGATGCGCTGCCGGGGTGGCGATGACAGGCCTGGCGGGCTGCGGGTCCGAGGAGGGGTCGGAGCGGACCAGGGAGGCCGGGCGGGCCGCGGCCACGAAGGTGGTCACCGACACCGTGACGCGCGATCCGTCCCCGAAGACGACCGTGACCAGGACCGAGCGCCGTACCGTGGAGCCGCGCGAGGAGGAACGTCCAGAGCCGGAGCGGAACGCGTACGAACTCCCGCCTGACGCGTCGTTCGTCGACGCGTACGAGGCCGCGGGGATCGAGGCGCCGGCCGGCTGGGCGCACACGACCGCCGATCAGGTCTGCGCGGCGTGGGCCCAGGGGCGCGACACCGGGTACACCGACCGGATTCTCAGCGACGGCGGAATCTACGACAGCCATCTTCGCGATTTCAGCGACATCATCGAGATGTATTTCTGCCCCGGTCTCCAGCCGTGAGGCCGGTGGAGGCGGCGCGGTGGCGGTGCCGGTAGGGCCGCTGGAGGTTTTATCCCTATTTCTGGCGGTAGGGGGTCTTCATGTTGCTGATGAGGCCTCCAGGGGTCTACACGCCTCAGGGTGATACGTCGTTGCTGAACGAGACGGTGGGGCGGGCGGCCGTGGTGAACGGCGCTCGCGTGCTGGACGTGTGCACCGGCACCGGGGCGGTGGCCATGGCGGCCGCGCGGGGCGGGGCCGCCCACGTGACCGCGATCGACATCTCCTCCCGGGCGGTGCTGGCGGCGCGGGTGAACGCCCGGGTGAGAGGGGTACGGATGCGCGTGCTCCAGGGGGATCTGTTCATGCCCGTCGCGAACGAGGTCTTCGATGTGATCGTCGCCAATCCGCCGTACGTCATCGGGGGTACGGACCCTCGGGGCCGGGCGCGGGCCTGGGACGCGGGGCCTCAGGGACGCATGATCCTGGATCGGATCTGCGCGGAGGCGCCGCGGTACCTGGCGCCGGGCGGGACGCTCCTGATCGTGCATTCGGCGTTCAGCGGGGCGGGGGCCAGCCTGAAGGCGCTGCGGCGGGCCGGGCTGCGGGCCGTCGTGGCGGCGCGCAGGGCCGAGCCGTTCGGGCCCGTGATGCGGTCCAGGGCCGCGCTGCTGGAGCAACGCAAGATCATCCGACCGGGCCAACGCTTCGAGGAACTGGTGGTCATCCGTGCCGACCGAATCGCAACGCGGGACGGCGCCCTCGCCGGATGAGGCGCGGCGCGTGAGAGTGGTCTCCGGCGGGCCCATCCTGGTGGAGGGTCCCGTGGAGGTCACGCTGGAGGACGGGACGGTCGTACGTTCCGATCGGTTCATGGTGGCTCTGTGCGCTTGCCGGCGCAGTGGGCGGTATCCGTTCTGCGACACCAGCCACCGGCGGCGCGTCCGCTAGTGCGCGCCGCCACCTACGTTGACTCGTGGCGTGTTCGCCGTTGGCCATGTCGTTCCAGGCGAACACGCCACGAGTCAACACCCCAGGGGGCGGCGGAGGCTGGTCTCGGAGTGCCGCCAGGAGGCCAGGAGATGGTCTTCCAGGTGCTGTTCGAGCAGGCCGGTGGCCTGGACGCCCAGGACGACGTCGGGGGCCAGGGCCGGCTCGTCGTCCAGGAGGCCGCCGATCACGTCGCGGCGCAGGACCTGCTCGTGTACGGCGTCGGCCTCGACATGCTCGGTGAAGAAGCGGACGCCCCGTTCACCGATGCCGAGGCGGCGGAGGGCGCGGCTGAAGCGTTCGGCACTGGGGGCGGTGGTGATCTCGGCGGCGGCGAAGTGGCCGACCATCGCGCCGCGCAGCGCCCGGTGCAGGCCGAACAGCGACATCATGTTGGTGATGGCCAGCATCTGGGCCGGGACGTGGTCGACGTAGCCGCCGTAGGACGGGTCGAGGTCCAGTTCTTCCATCAGATCGGCGAAGAGCCGTGAATGCATGCGCTCGGGCCGACCGCCGCCGAACTCGTCGAACTCCACCGCCACCAGGGCCGCCTTCGCGCGGCCGCGAAGGCGGGGGATGAGGAGGGCATGCGGGTCGGCCTCCTTCAGGTGGTACATCGAACGGTGCGCCACGTACTCGCGCAGCTGCCAGAGCTCGCCCTCCTTGCGCAGAAAGTGCGAGACGCCGTCGCCGTTGATGGGTTCGACCAGGAGCTCTTCGAGGACGTCCGGTACGTCGCCGCCTGCCGTCTTGTCACGCAGGGCGGAGAGGAAGGTACGTTCCAGCCCTGCCCTGAGCCGGAGGAGATCAGGGTCCCATTCCCAGGCGGGGTCGACGTTCTCGAAGCCCTGGTAGTGCAGCTCGTAGCAGGTGTGGAGGGCGAGGTGGAGATCCTCGCCGAACGGGTCCGTGGTGAACGTGTCGGGGGACGAGCCGGTCGCAGGCGGAGCGCCTCCCTCCAGCATGGTCACGACGGACTCCGACACGGGTCCGCGCGGCTCCGGTAGGAACGCGGTCATCGACCTCCCCTTTCCGGCGTTGCCGCCGTCTGTCGGGCGAGCATCCGGACGAGGGCCCGGAGGCCGCCGTCCGAAGCCGCCTGCCGCTGCCGGCTCGCCCCTGATCCCGTACGCATGACCCAGGTCAGCAGCGCCCGGACTTCGGCCAGGTCCCCGGTTTCCTCCAGGGCCGGTGTGATGTGGAACATGAGGTCGCCCAGCAGCCGCCGTACGGGCACCTGGCGTTCCTCGAACGGGTGGATCGCGGGGCCTTCCAGCCCGTACCGGGCGGCGGTCCAGACGGCGGCGGCGCACACGTCGGGGCCGCTGTCCGGAGCCTCGCGGCCTGCCGAGAGATCGTCGAGCGCGGTACGGACGAGGGCCCGGGTGATCGCGGCCTGGAGTACGGCGTCATCGGCGGTCGCGGCGGCGTCGGCCGCCCGTACCTCGACGGTGGGCAGGTGCGGCGAGGGCCTGGCCAGCCAGAACGACATCGCGGGATCGGCCACCACGCCGCAGTCGACCAGGAGGTCCACGGCCCGGTCGTGGTCGGCGGCGGAGGCGAAGGCGGGCGGGACGCCCGAGCCCGGGAACCGGGACTGCTCGATCATGCGCCAGCTGGCATGGCCCGAGTCCCGTCCATGATCGAACGGGGAGTTGGCCGACAGGGCCAGCAGTGCGGGCAGCCAGGGGCGCAGGTGGTTGCAGACGGCCACCGCCGTCTCGCGCCCGCCCACCCCGACGTGTACGTGGCAGCCGCATGCCTGGTAGTCGGCCACGATGCCCGCGTACATGCGGGAGATGGCCGCGTACCGCTCTTCATGATCGGACACGGGCACCGGTCCCGGTAGGACGGGTGTGCCCGTGGACAGGAGCAGGAAGCCCTCGCGGGCGGTCGCGGCGGCGAGGCGGGCGCGGGCGTCCCGGATCTGGCCGCGCGCGCCGTCCAGGCTGTCGCACACCCCGGTGGCCGCCTCGACCTGGCTCTTGAGGAGTTCGCGGTGGTACCGGCCGCCGTCGAAAGGATGCTCACCGGCCGCTGCGAGCACCCGTCCGGCGTACGGGACGGGCGTCCCGGAAACGGGGTCGACCAGCAGGAACTCCTCCTCCACGCCCAGCGTGAGGCCCGCCCCCGCGCGGGCGGGGGAGATGCCCGTGCCCGCCCGCGGCACTCTCGCCTTCAACACAGCGCAGCCTTCGACACAGCAGCCTCCAACACAGTGGAGCCCTACCCGCCTCCCGTGGCTCATGCGTCAAGCGAGCGTCAAAGCGCTGTAATCGGGGACAAGTGCCCCGTAACCGATCAAGCTGGGAGGGAATGCGTGCACGAGGGAACCGCGGGAGGGAGAGCAGTGCTCGAAGGGACGGCGCAGTCGTACTGGATGGCCTCGTCGGAAGCCACGTCCTACCAGGCCATAGAGGGTGACATCGAGGTGGACGTCGCCGTCGTCGGCGGCGGCATCGCGGGGCTCGCGACCGCCTGGGAGGCGACCCGGGCGGGCCGTACGGCGGTGGTGATCGAGGCCGACCGGATCGCGGCGGGTGTGACCGGCTACACGACCGGACGGCTGTCGTCCGCCCACCCGTGGATCTACAAGCCGCTGCGCGACTCGCTCGGCCTGGACGCGGCCCGCCTGTACGCGCGGTCGCAGCAGGAGGCGGTCGAGCATGTCGAACGGATCGCCGCCGAACTGGGCATCGACTGCGACCTCGAGCGGCGCCCGTCCCACGTCTACGTCGAGTCGCGCGACCGGGTGGAAGCGCTCAAGGCCGAGACCGACGCCGTACGGGAGGTGGGCCTGCCCGCGTCGTTCGTCACCGAGACCGACCTCCCCTACGACGTGGCCGGGGCACTGCGGGTCGAGGACCAGGTCCAGTTCCACCCGCGCCGTTACCTGACGGCCCTGGCGGAGGACCTTGTACGGCGCGGCGGCCAGGTCTACGAGCGGACCCGCGTCGTCGATGTGGCCGAGGGGTCACCGCACCGGCTCACCACGCGGAACGGCGCGACGATCACCGCCCGCGACGTGGTGATCGCCACCCTCTTCCCGATCGTCGAGCACGCGCTGCTGTCGTTCCGGCTGACCCCGCTGCGCGAGCTGGTGATCGCCGCGCCCATCGCCGAAGAGGACGATCCGGGCGCCATGTACATCACCCGGCAGGAGAACACCCGTTCGGTGCGCACGGCCCCGTACCGGGACGGGCAGCGCCTGCTCCTCATCACCGGCGAGTCGTTCTCGCCCGGGAACCACGACGTGGCCGAGCACCACAGGCTGCTCGTCGAGTGGACCCGCGAGCACTTCAAGGTGGACGCCATCGACTACTGGTGGTCCGCCCAGGACCTCGACACCGCCGACAAGGTGCCCTACGTCGGCCGGGTCGCCGACCACCTGTACGTGGCCACCGGCTATGCCCGTTCCGGGATGAGCCACGGGATCATGTCGGGACGGCTGCTGGCCGGCCTCCTCACCGGGGACGAGCCCGAGTGGACCCACCTGTACGACCCGCGCCGCGCGCATCTCGAGCGGGAGGCCCGCCCCGTCATCAGCGCCGGCATGTCCACCATGCGGCACTTCATCGAGGACCGCCTCCGCACGCCCGCCGGGACCCTGGACGACGTGCGGCCCGGAACGGGCGCCGTCATCCGCCACGACGGCCACCACTGCGCCGCGTACCGCGAGGACGACGGCACACCGCACCTGCTGTCGGCCCGGTGTACCCATCTCGGCTGCCTGGTGTCGTTCAACGGCATGGAGAAGGTGTGGGAATGCCCCTGCCACGGCTCCCGCTTCGCCCCGGACGGGGCCGTCCTGCAAGGCCCCGCCACCACCGGCCTCCGCTCCCTGAAAGACTGAGCCCGCTCACCGGCCGAGCTTCCTCACCGGCTGAGCTTCCTCACCCACTGAGCCCCCTCACCGGCGGCCGGCGGTCAGCAGGGTCAGGTCGGCGATGATCTCGGAGACGACGGCCGGGTCGAGGTCGCCCCACCGCCCGGCGGTGAGGTGGACCCGCAGGATCTCCTGCTCGTCACCGGACTGCACGCCGCCGTAGACCGGATTGAAGCCGGGGAAGACCCGGATGACGGCGTGGACGCCCTCGGCCACCTCGCGGCTGAGCTCGTTGTGGTCGTCGCCGTCGTGCCAGGCCCGCTGCCGCAGCCCCAGAACGGGACCCGCAGGGCACGTGACGCCCTCGAAGCGCTCCAGGCGATCGCTCGCCCGCTCCTTCTCGTCCGGCTCGTACACGGTACGGCCGAGCTGCGTGAACGGCTGCAGGATCTCGTAGTCGGCGAAGAGTTCCGACCAGGCCGCCAGCTCCTTGCCGTCGATCGAGGCCGGATGCGCGACGCCCACTAGGGCCGTCCCGGGAAGGGTGAACGGGTCGTCCCCGGAGTCGGCGAACGTGCGGTCCTCGGCGATCCGGAACGTCGCCCCGGAGTCGTCGGTCCACACCAGGCGGCGCGCGATGTGCCACAGCAGCGGATGCTCGACGATGAAGCGGCGGAACTCGTCCTCGGGCCAGCGCTGCCGGGTGGCCATCGCCCGCTCGAACCTGCGGACCTGGTCGTCCGCCACCTTCGCCACGTCCTTGCGCAGCTCGGCGAACCGCTTGTGCGCGGCGGGCGCGAGCTCGGCGTCGTCGTCGGCGCCCGGCCTGGGCAGCGCGCCGCGCGGCAGCCCGGCCTCGTCCCGGACGAACGGCTTGAGCCGCTCGTCGAACCCGACGACGAAGCGGCGCGGGCCGTAGTCGAGCGTCATGCTCCCGTCGGGTTCGAGGCCGAGGCCGGGGACGAGCCGGTCGGCGAGCTGCTCGCGGGTCAGCCCGAGCCCCTCGGCGACCTCCTCGACCATCGCGAGGGCGCGCTTCTTGAGCCCCGTCGACCTGGCCTTCTGTGAGATGCCGTACAGGTGCGCCAGCGCCGTGTCCGTGCCGATGGCCGCCAGCACGTCGAGCCCGGCGGTGGCGCGCTTCAGCCGCCCCTCGCCGGGCCAGGACCGGATCATCGGGGTGAGCCGCCGGACGGTGCCGTCGTCACCGAGCAGACCCAGCTGGGCCAGGGCCCAGTCGCCGGAGGAGTGCGAGCCGTGGGTGTCCCAGCTCCGGAACAGCTCCCAGCCGAACGCGGCCAGCGACTCCCGGTCGCACCGCTCCCGGACGATCTCCACGCCCGGATACACCTGGTCCGGCTTGCTGATCGCCAGCATGGTCAGCAGATGCGCGGTGGACTCGGCCGGGAGCGCCCCGCCGCCGCGCAGCAGGACCTGCGGCAGCATGCCGGGGTCCGCCCACGCGGGGAGCTTCGGGATCGTGGCGGGCAGGACCTCCAGCGGGTCGGTGGCCAGCATCCCGGCGATCGCGTCCGCGGCCTCCTGCCCGTACGGCCGGACCGCCTCCACGACCTGCTCGGCACCGTGCTCGGACGCCAGCGTCCGCAGCGCGTACTCGGCGTTGGCGCGCACCGCGCCCGGCGCTCCGAGGGCGGCGGGCAGCAGGTACGGGGCGGTGGCCGTGCCGTGCCGCTGGAACCAGGCGAGCGCGGTCCTGCGCATCCGCTTCACCCGCACCAGCCAGCGTGCCTGCAGCGACGCGATCTCGGCGTTGACGAAGGGCGCCACGAAACCGGCGGTGATCTCCGCGTCCCATTTGGCGATCAGCAGCGGGAGATGGAGCACGTCGAGCTCGAACCGGGCCAGCAGGCGCCGCCCGCAGCTGTACACCGGATAGAGCTCCTCGAGCTTCCACGTGCTCAGCAGCGACCGGGCGAGCTCCTCGGAGACCGAGCAGATCACCTCGCCCTGCCGGCCAGGGTTGAGCTCGTCGAAGCGGCGGGCGAGGTCCTCCGGCTTCTCGACCGGGTGGCGCGGCCGGTACCTGTGGTCCTCCGCGAAGCGCTCGCGCTCGCCCGGCTCCCAGGACACCATGGCCGGAGGCGGGGTGAGGCCGGTGATGCGGACGGGCTTGGACCTCTTGCGCCTGACGGTCCACGGCGGCGCGGTGAGCAGCGCCGGGATGTCCTCAGGGGGTGCTTCCGGAACGCGGGTGTCGATCTCCGCCAGCATCGGCTCGATGAGCTTGCGGGCGTCCGCAGGAAGGCCGGCCAGCACGGAGCCGGCCAGCTCGCGATGGGACCGCAGGTGACCGCGCAGGAGATCGGTGGCGATCCCGGCCGCCCGCGAGCCGCCCGCCGCGGCCGGGGGCAGCAGCCGCATCGCCCGCCGGGGGAAGGCGTTCATCGCCTTGCCCAGCGCGGCAGGGACGTCCTTGTCGTTGATCCGCTCCAGCAGGCTCCCGAACGCCTCGTCCGACGGCAGCAGCACCAGCGCCTGGAGCAGCAGCCGGCGCGTCTCGGGATAGCAGTTCTCCAGGGCGGTCAGGATCAGGGGGACGGCGGCGGTACCGAGGCCCTCGACCATCGGGCCGACGACGTCCTCCTTGAGGAGGTAATAGCGGCGGAGCCGCATCCCCTTGATCAGCTCGGCCTGGTGGGGCGTGCTCAGCGAGCACAGCAGCAGCGTCTGCTGGTGGGTCAGCCAGCCGTCGTCCCATGGCAAGCCGGTGCAGCAATCGTCCACCCAGTCCGTCCGCGTCGGCGCGAGGTACGCCGCCGCGAGGCGCTGCGCGAGCGTGCGGCGGTGGCCGGCAAGGCGCTCCACCGCCGCCGCGTACGTGCCGTCGTCCGCTGCGGCCAGCAGCTCGCGCATCCGGTGCACGCAGTCGATGCCGCGGACATGGAAGTCGTCGGCGGGCTTCGGCTGGACCGCCGCCTCCCAGGCTCGGGCCCCATCGGGCCCGGCCGGGCCGGTCCGCGCCCACTCGACGTCGCGGCCGCTCAGCTCCACGACCGCGCACGCCGCGAACGCGAGCCCGTGCTCGGCCGCCCACGCGTCCGCGAACCAGGCGGGCAGCGGCTCCCGCGACGACCGCGAGCCCCGCGAGCCGTAGTAGGCGAACGTCGCGGCCTCGGCCGCCTGTGCCGGGTCGGTCGCGGCCAGCGCGGGCTCGGGCATGCGCTCGGCCGCCGAGCGGTCGATCGCGGTCTCGCGGACGTATCGGCCGCCGTGCCGCGGGTGCGCCAGGGGCAGCCAGGAATCGGGGAGCTCGGGGAGGAGGTCTTCCATGGGACCTCACGGTAGAGGTCTCCTGTGACAGAGGCCCCCGTGACAGGGGCTTCCGCGACGGCTAGACCCGGCCCATTTCGCGCTGGATGCTCTCGAACTGGATCGCCATCGCCTCGGACAGCGCCTTGGCGGCGGACAGCGGGCGGACCATGACGCAGAACTCGTCGATCAGGCCCTCCTCGTTGCGGTGGATGAAGTCGCAGCCGTGGATCTGGCGGTCGCCGACCCGGGCGGTGAACACCAGGGCGTGGTCGCTGTCGTCGTCCCCGCCGATCTCCTTGACGTACCGGAGGTCCTCGAAGACGGCGAACGCGCCGCGCAGGATGGCGGTGACCAGTTCCCGTCCGCTGTACGGGGTGAACGCGACGGGGCTGATGAACGTGACGTCATCGGCCAGCATCGCCGGAACGATGTCCAGCGCCTCGTTCTCGACGGCGTGGCGGAACGGGTGCATCTGGATCTCCTATTCAAATCGTTGATTAGTATAAGTTCAACATAGCGGGCCCGCGGGATGTTCACCATTGACCGGGACCGGCCGTGTGCCCCCGGATACATCCCGCTCACCCGACGGATGTGCTTCCAGGTGACCTTCCCTGGAAGCCAACCCTTCGCGTCTGATCGCTTACGGTCCGTGGCGGACGGGCAGGACCTCCGCGACATCCCCTCCGGAGCGAAGGCGGTCCGCATGACCGAGGTCCCGAACGAACCGACGACGATCATCCGGCCCGACGACAAGCGCTATCCCGCCCTCAGCCGCGGCTTCAACCAGCGCTGGATCGCCGAACCCGACTACGTCCGGCTCGTACGGAACAGCGAAGAGGTCCGCGAAGCGCTCGCCGACGCTGTGGGTGAGGGCCTGGACGACGGTGTGCTGCAGGACCAGGGGCGCATCACCGTGCGTTCCGGCGGGCACTGCTACGAGAACTTCGTGTGCGGCCACGACGTGCGCGTGATCCTGGACATCAGCCCGATGTGCGGCGTCTCGTACGACGAGGCCATGGACGCGTACTGCGTGGAGGCAGGGGCCACCAACTGGCACGCCTACAGCCATCTCTATCCGCTCAGCGGCAGGGCCCTGCCGGGCGGCTCGTGCTACTCGGTGGGGCTGGGCGGCCACATCACCGGCGGGGGCTTCGGGCTGCTGTCGCGGCAGCACGGCCTCACCGTCGACTACCTCTACGCGGTGGAGGTCGCGGTCGTACGGGAGGACCGCACGGTCGAGCTGGTCATCGCCAAGCGCGACGACCTCGACCCCGATCGCGCCGAGTTGCTGTGGGCCCACACCGGCGGCGGCGGGGGCAACTTCGGTGTCGTCACCCGGTTCTGGTTCCGCGATCTGCCCGAGCCGCCCCGGCAGGTGCTGCTCACCGGGCTGGCATGGGACTGGCCCGACTTCACCAAGGAGGACTTCGCCGCCCTGGTGACCGGCTTCGGCGAGTACTTCCGCGACCACCAGGACCCCGGCACGGCGGCCGGGAAGCTGTTCGCGATGCTCAAGCTCAACCACGTCAGCAACGGGCAGATCGGCCTGCTGGCGCAGGTGGACGCCGACGACGAGGACGGGCCCGAGGCGATGCGGGACTTCCTGGTCGCCGTCGACGACCGGATCGGCCCGCGGTCCCGTGCCATGACCACTGCCATGGGCGAGCATCCGACCGTGGTGCACATGGACATCCCGCGCGTGATGCCCTGGCTGACCGCGACCCAGGCGTTGAACGGCAGCGGCGAGAACCGCTGCGGCAAGTACAAGTCCGCCTACCTCCGCAAGCCGTTCACGAGCGAGCAGATCGACGCGATGTGGGCGTGCCTGGGCAAGGAGCGGTTCACCGACTACAAGAACAAGCAGGCCCTCATCCAGATCGACTCCTACGGCGCCGCCATCAACCGGCCGCCCCGCGACACCGCCGTACGGCAGCGCGACTCCATCCTCAAGATGCAGTACCAGGTCTACTGGACGCGGAACGACTCCTACGAGCCCGACCATCTGGAGTGGATCCGCGAGACCTACCGCGCGACGTTCGATCAGACCCACGGCGTCCCGGTCATCGGCGACGGTACGGACGGCTGCTACATCAGCTACCCCGACGTGGACCTGAACGACCCCAGGTGGAACGAGTCCGACCAGGCCTGGTCCACCCTCTACTACAAGGACGCCTATCCCCGGCTGCGCCGGATCAAGCGGCGCTGGGACCCGCTCGACGTCTTCCGGCACCGCCAGTCCATCAGGCTCCCCGAATCCTGATCGCGGGTCCCTGCGGCGGTCGCGTCATCAGTCGTCGTGGTCGGCGGGCAGGGTGAACAGCCGGATGTAGACGGGCCGGGCGTCGGCCGGAGCCTCCTCGGCGTCCAGCCCGTGCTCCTGCAGGAGGCGGATGTAGGCCTCGAAGAACTCGGCCAGGCCCTGCTCGGTCATCCGGGTGAAGCCGCGGGAGAGCAGCGCCCACGCGCGGTCCCGCTCGTACGCCTCGGGAAGCCGGCCGAGCAGGGCCATGTCCTCGGCGTGGCCGAGCCGCAGCACCTCGTTCAGGACGGGGCGGACGTCGTCGGCCAGGGTCTCCGGCGCGGGCATCCGGGTGTCGCGCGGGCCCTGGACGGTGCGCCACCAGCGCTCGCGCCCGCGGGACCGCTCGGGGATCTCCTCGATGAACCCGTACTTCTCCAGCTGCCGCAGGTGGTAGCTGGTCGTTCCGGTGCTCTCGCCGAGGAACTCGCCGATGGTGGTGGACGTCGCGGGCCCGTCGACCCGCAGCCGGCGCAGGATCCGGCGCCGCAGCGGATGGCTCAGCGCCTTCAGGCGGTCCGGGTCGTCCAGGACGGTGAACTCGGCGTCGTTCTCCATGAGGAGCACTCTAGTACTCCAGAGGCATCTTTGCAGAGATAACTTTGCAGAGCTTTCTCTGTAGACTACGGTGACGGCCATGAGAACCGTCCTGAGCGCCCTGCTGGCGTCCTTCCTGGCCCTGCTCGTGCCGGCGCTGCTCGTGCCGGCGCCGGCCGCGGCGGCGCGGCCCGCCGCCGCTGCTCCGGCGCCCTCCGTTCCGGCGCCGGCCGGCCTGACCTCCACCGATGTGAGCTTCAAGGGCCATGGCGGGGTGACGCTGCACGGCACCGTCCTGGCCAAGCCCAAGGAAGCCGTGGCCCGCCCAGGGGTGGTCCTGGTCACCGGGTCGGGATCCGGAGTACCCCGGGAGCATCTGCTGACCGAGGCCGTGGCGTTCGCGCGGCAGGGTCTCGCGGTGCTGATCTATGACAAGAGGACCGAGGGCTACAGCGGCTTCCGGCGCTCGTACGACGAGCTGGCCGTGGACGCGGCCGCCGCCGTCGAGGCCCTGCGCGCCCGGCCGGGCGTCGACCGGTCCAAGGTCGGGATCTGGGGGCTCAGCGAGGGCGGCTGGGTCGCGCCGCTGGCCGCGTCCCGCTCGGACGCCACGGCGTTCGTGATCGTCGTGGGCGGGAACGCGATGAGCCCGCTCCGGCAGCAGACCTGGAACGAGATGTCAGGGCTGCGCAGGGCGGGTGCGTCGGGCTCTCTGGTGGACCGCGGCAAGCGCAACTTCAACCGGTTCGGCGCGGACACGGGGCTGTTCGCCGAGGCGTACTTCGACGCCCAGGGCGTGCTGGAACGGGTCGACCAGCCGCTGCTGGGCATCTGGGGTGTCCACGACCTCCAGACACCGCCAGGGGACAACCCGCCGCTGTTCGCCGAGGCGCTCCGGCGCGGCGGCAACACCCACTACACGTTCCGCTACTTCGCCGATGCCAACCACGGCGCGCACCAGACGCCCGACAAGGGCATCACGCACGGGGAAGCGCTGGCGCCCGGCTATGCCGAACTGGTGGGTTCGTGGGTACGGGACGTGACGGGCGGCCGCCTGCCGAACGCCGACGCCCCGGCGCCGCCGAAGCAGGACCACCCGAGCCCGGACGTGCCGCGCTCGGCGTGGTGGGAGTCGGCCTGGACGCAGACCGTGGTGTTCGCGTTCTTCCTGCTGGCGTTCGCCACGTACCCCGTGTGGGCCCTGGTACGGCGCGTGCGCGGGCGCAGGGCACCGCCGGTGAGCCGCTGGGCCCGCCTGGTCGCCGGGGCGGGGGCCGGTGCGGTCCTCGGGGTCTTCGTCTACCTCTTCTACCTGATGTCCGCCGGCCGGTGGCCGGACCCCGGGCCGCTGCTGGGCGGCGAGCCGCTGGTGTGGCTGGCGCTGCGGGTGCTGGCCGTGGCCGCCATCGCCGCCACCGTCGCGACCGCGCTGGCATGGCGGCGGGCGGGAAGGTCCGTGCCGCGCGGTGAACGGGTCCGCGTGGGCCTGCTCCTCACCGCCGGAACCGTGTTCCTGCCGTGGGCCCTCTACTGGGGACTGCTCGTTCCCTGAGTCCGGCACCTGCTCGCGTCCGGTTCCCGCTCGCGTCCGGTTCCGCCGAGTTCGGCTCCCGTTTATGCAGTGCGGCGCCAACCTTGGCGTTCCCGTTGCCATAGGACGCAAAGAGCGGGGGATTGTGATCAATGCCAACGACTTAGGGATATGTCCGACGGCGTGCAATGAGGCGGGCCGATCGGCATATGTGGCAGAAAGGTTAGTGATCATGGCGAAGCCGAAGAACGGCAAGAAGGCGCCGCGCAACGACGCTCCCCGCACGGCGGACAAGCTCCGCTGGCAGGGCCACGGCAACGACGCCGCGGCCGGTGCGGAGCGAGCCGACGCCGAGCGGGTCGAGGCCGGGGCCGCCGCGGCCCGGGACCCGCAGTTCCCGCTGAACAACGAGAAGGCCGCCAAGAAGGCCGCCCAGAAGGCGCCCGCCGCGAAGAAGAGGGTGTGAGGGCGGAACTGAAGACCCGGCTCCTGTAGCGGGCTGACGATCGCACGAACCCGGGCCCCGTCCGCGCACCGCGGCCGGGGCCCGGGCACGTCCATAGGCTCCATATAAAGCAGACATTTCCCCCGAAAAAGGCAACGCCCCTCCGGAGAAGGGGAGTCGGCTTATCCGTGAAATGTGCGGGTAGAGCAAGCCCTGTTCAGTAGGGGAGCCGTGCTCGGCACGGATTCGGAGAGCATGGATTCAAAGGGGGACCCATGAGCGCCGTGACCACCAACGCGCCCGTCCAGGACGTGATCGAGCTGCTGCGTTTCCAGCACGAGCAGATCCGGGACCTGTTCGACCTTGTCGGGAAGTCGTCCGGCCGGGCCCGCGAGGAGGCGTTCCACCGCCTCGTGAGGCTGCTGGCCGTCCACGAGACCGCCGAGGAGGAGATCGTCCACCCGGTGGCGCGGCGCGCGCTGCCCGGCGGTGAGGAGATCGTGGCCGACCGGCTCGCCGAGGAGCGCGCGGCCAAGGAGGCGCTGACCGAGCTCTACGGGATGGACACCGGCGAGCCCGAGTTCCTGGCCCGGCTCGACCGGCTGCGCGACGACGTCCTCGCCCACGCCCGCGCCGAGGAACGGGAGGAGTTCTCCCGGCTGCGCGACGCGTTCAGCGACGCCCAGCGCCGGGCCCTGGCCGGTGCCGTCAAGGCGGCCGAGGCGAGCGCGCCCACCCGCCCGCACCCGGGAGCGCAGGGCGCCGGCGCGAACCTGCTGGCGGGCCCGCCCCTGGCCGTGATGGACAGGGCCCGCGACCTCATCCGCGACGCCTTGAAGTGACCACGCCATGCTGAAGTGAGCGCTGAAGCGAGTCTCAGCCCGCTGCGTGGGGCCATTTTGAAACGAGCCTCAGCCCGCCGCGTGGGCCAGCGGGAGGCTCTCGCCGCGGGCGATGTGGCGGAGGTGGCGTCCCAGGCCCCGCTTCTCGATCTCGGACTCGAAGTCCGACAGCGGGGACTTCATGACGGTGTAGTCGTCGTAGTGCACGGGCAGGGCGGTGGCGCATCGCGTCGCCTCCACCCATTCGGCGCCCTGCGCGCCGTCCATGGTGACGACCACCATGCCGAGCAGGGTGGTCCCGCCCAGATGGACGATCCCGGCGTCGATGTCCGGGTGGCGGCGGCCGATCTCGGCGATCTCGTCGTACATCACCGTGTCACCGCTGATGCACAGGCGCAGCTCCGGTTCGCCGCCGGTGGGGCCGAACTCCAGCAGCGAGCCCATGACCGGTGGCAGTAGCCGGTGGAACGGAACGGGCCCGTGCCGGCCGGGCATCGCGGTGATGCGGACCATGCGGTCGCCCTTGGTCAGGATCCGGTGGGACCAGGTGTCGATCCCGTGGGCGTGCCCGAAGCCGCGCTTGCGCAGCGTGCGCGCGGCGGCCTTGGTGGTGACGATCGGCAGCTCCCGGTCGAGGCCGCGCTCGGCCACCCGGTCCCAGTGGTCGCCGTGCAGGTGCGAGAGCACGATGCCGTCGAGATCGGGCAGCTCGTCGATCGTCAGGGCCGGGTCCTTCAGCCGCTTGCTGACGAGCCCGTACCCGAGGTACGCGCGCTGGCCGCGGCGCAGGAAGTTGGGATCGGTCAGCAGCGTGAAGCCGCCGAACCGGATGATCGTGGTGGCGTTCCCGACGAACGTCACGGTGTCGTCCTGCGGGTGCATGCCGTCGTACAGAGTCATAGCGTCCCCCTCGCCTCCATGCCTCGCCGCATACCCGGAGCGGACCGGAGCATGCGATGCCCGCACCGTGATCGATCCCAGGGATTGAACGAGCGTTAAATCCGAACCGAGTGAGGCATGAGCAGGGGAGCCATGGCCTACCCCGCCTCGTCAAACGTACGTTCAAAGCCCTAGGCTGGCCTGGCCAGAGCGACGCCGGCGGAGGGCAGGGCATGGATTTCACGCTTCCCGAGGAGCTCGTCGAACTCCTCGCCAGGATCGACGCGTTCATCGAACGCGAGATCAAGCCGCTGGAGCAGCGGGACGACAACATCCGGTTCTTCGACCACCGGCGCGAGGACGCCCGTACCGACTGGGAGCGCGGCGGGCTGCCGACCCGGGAGTGGGAGGCGCTGCTGGGGGAGGCGCGCCGGCTGGCGGACGCGGCGGGGTTCTACCGCTACCCGTTCCCCAAGGAGTACGGGGGGATGGAGGGCACCAACCTCGGCATGGCGGTGATCCGCGAGCATCTGGCCGCCAAGGGGCTCGGGCTGCACAACGACCTGCAGAACGAGCACTCGATCGTGGGCAACAACGTCGGCCTGATGCTGATGCTCGCGTACGGCAGCGAGGCGCAGAAGGCCGAGTGGGTGAACGATCTGGCCGAGGGGCGGCGGGGCTTCGCGTTCGGCATCACCGAGCCCGAGCACGGCTCGGACGCCACGTACATGGAGACCGCGGCCGTCCGGGACGGCGACGGCTGGGTGATCAACGGCGAGAAGACCTGGAACACCGGGGTCCATGTCGCCGACCATGACCTGATCTTCGCCCGCACGTCCGGCGAGCCCGGGGACGGCGTGGGGATCACCGCGTTCCTGGTGCCGACCGACGCCCCCGGCTTCAAGGTCGAGGAGTACCTGTGGACGTTCAACATGCCCACCGACCACGCGCACATCTCGCTCACCGAGGTGCGGGTACCGGATGAGGCGATCTTCGGTGCGGAGGGCCGCGGGCTCCAGGTCGTCCAGCACTTCTTCAACGAGAACCGGATCCGGCAGGCCGCCTCCAGCCTGGGCGCCGCGCAGTTCTGCGTGAACGAGGCCGTCGCGTACGCGGGCGAGCGCAAGCCGTTCGGCAAGCCGCTGTCGGCCAACCAGGCGATCCAGTTCCCGCTGGTCGAGCTGCAGACGCAGTGCGAGATGCTGCGCGCGCTGATCCACAAGACCGCCTGGCAGATGGACGCCGGAGGCCCGTTCTCGGTGTCCAAGGAGGTCTCGATGTGCAACTACTGGGCCAACCGGCTGTGCTGCGAGGCCGCCGACCGGGCCATGCAGGTGCACGGCGGGCTGGGCTACTCGCGGCACAAGCCGTTCGAGCACATCTACCGGCACCACCGGCGCTACCGGATCACCGAGGGGGCCGAGGAGATCCAGATGCGCCGGGTGGCCGGGTACATGTTCGGCTTCATGAAGCAGCGCGCGCCCAAGGGCGTCGCCGAGTAGCCGCGCGCAGGCCCCTCAGCCGACCTGTTGCTTCTGGGGGGCGACCCCCAGACCATCAGCCGACCTTGGAGTCGCGTCCCTCCCAGTACGGGTCGCGCAGCCGGCGCTTGAGCATCTTGCCGGACGGGTTGCGCGGGATCTCCTCGATGCGGTCGAAGCCGCGCGGCACCTTGTACGAGGCGAGGTGCTCGCGGCAGTGTTCCTGGAGCCCGGCGTCGGCGGGATCGGTGCCGGGCCGGACGACGATCGCGGCGTGCACGGACTCGCCCCACTCCTCGGACGGGATGCCGAACACGGCCGCGTCGGCGATGTCGGGATGGGCGGCCAGCACCGCCTCGATCTCGGCCGGGTAGATGTTCATCCCACCCGAGATGATCATGTCGGAGCGGCGGTCGCAGATGTAGAGGAAGCCCTCCTCGTCGCGGTAGGCGATGTCGCCCACGGTGAGCCAGTCGCCGAGCTTGGAATCCGCGTACTTCTGGTCGGCCTTGTAGTAGGCGTCGAACGTGACGCCGCTGCGCACGTACAGGTCGCCCGGTACGTGCGGCTCCTCGATCTGCTTGCCGGCCTCGTCGAACAGCCCGATCTCGATGCCCGGCGCGGGCCGCCCGCAGCTGCCCGGTTTCCGCATCTGGTCGGCGGGCAGCAGGATCGTGTCGACGCCCAGCTCGGTGGAGCCGTACACCTCGAACAGCGAGCCGTCACCGATCCGCTCGACGTAGCGGCGCTTGAGGTCGAACGGCCAGGGCGCCGCGTTGGCGATCATGCGTTGCAGCGAGGACACGTCGTACCTGGCCCGGACCTCCGCCGGCAGGTCCACGACCCGGCGGATCGGGGTCGGGGCGGAGAACGTCGTGGTGACCTTGTGCCGGTCGACCAGCTCGAGCCAGCGCTCCGGGGAGAACTCGCGCATCACGACGACGCGGCCGCCGAACTGCTGCACGATCTGCATGAAGCTCATCGGGCCGGAGTGGTAGAGCGGCCCGGTGGTGAGGTAGACGTCGTCCGGCTGGAAGCCGATCGTCGTCACCAGCCCGAGGATGATCTCCATGTCGACCGCGCCGCGGACCACGCCCTTCGGCTTGCCGGTGGTCCCGGAGGTATAGAACATCGAGGTCCCGGCCGAGAAGTCCTCGCCGCGCGCGGCCGGTTCGCCGTCCGGGCTCCCCGCGGCCTCGGTGTCCAGATGCGCGGCCCAGCCGGGGACCTCGCCCGGTTCGCAGCGGAACGCCAGCCAGGACGTGACGGCCTCGACCTGCCCGGCGGCGGCCTCCAGTTGCGGGGCCTGCTCGACGTCGAACAGCGCGACGGTCGCGTCGGCGTTCTCGACGACGTAGGCCGCCTCCTCGGGGCTGAGCCGGTAGTTGAGCGGGACCGCGACCGCGCCGGTCTTGGCGATGGCGGCGATCACCGTCAGCACCTCGACGCTGTTGCGCCCGCACCAGACGACCTTGGTGCCGGCCGTGACGCCGAGCCCGATCAGCAGGTGGGCGTACCGGTTGGCCATCGCGTTGAAGGTGGCGAAGTCCAGCCGCCGCTCTCCCTCGATGATGGCGATCTTGTTGGGGGTGGCGGCGGCATGAGCCGCGAGAACGTCCTCCACGACAACTCCTCGTGACCGGGTCCACTCAACGTACGGTCGTTCAACCTCCGGGATCAAGAGCCTGGCCGCCGGGATGGAGTTCTCGTCCACGCTCCTGAACGATCGCTCAATCCCGGGCGGCCGGGCCGGGTCACGGGCCGGGTCAGCGGCGCTCGGCGATCAGCAGCATGAACAGGGCGATCGGGAAGCCCTCGCGCCACCAGGGATCGTCGCGGAGCTGCTCGGCGGACGGATGCGGCTCGCGCAGATCGGCGATCACGAACCCGGCGTCTCGGAGCGTTCCAGAGTAGAACTCCAGCGGCCGCAGCCAGGAGGTGATCTCCGCCGGCGACTCCAGCCCGTCCACCATGAAGCGCTGGTCGATGCCGCGCGGGGCGAAGTAGCGCGCCGCCGGTACGGCGTCGGTCGCGCCGCGCTCGGCGTCGAAGGTGTAGAAGCACGGGTGCAGGGTGAGGATGACCAGCCGCCCGCCGCTCTTGAGCACCCGGCCGAACTCGCGGATCGCGTCCGACGGGTCCCGGAGGTGGCTGAAGAGGTGGTTGCAGACGACCAGGTCGAAGCCGTCGTCCTCGACGGGCATCGCGTCCACGCTCGCGCGGGCGAACGAGACCGTTCCACCAGAGACCGGGTCGCCGGCGGCCGGGTCACCAGAGCCGGCGGCGCCCCCCGCGCCGTCCGGGGTGGCGGGCGCGCTCCGGGCCGCGTCGATCAGGCCCTGGGCCGCGTCGATCCCGACGACGTCGGCGCCCATCGCGGCCAGCCGGCGGGCGAGATAGCCCTCGCCGCATCCCGCGTCCAGGATCCGCAGCCCTTCGCAGGGGCCGATCGCGTCCAGGACGGCCTTGTCGGTCAGTTCGGTGCGGTACCGGTCGCGGCGCTCGCGGATGATCTTCACCCAGTAATCCGCGTTCGCCTCCCACCGCTCCCTGGTGAGCTTCGCGGCCGTGACATTCGCCGCGCCGGCCTTATCTGCGCCGGTGCTGTCCGCACTGGCGTTCTCCGGGCCGACCTTCCCCGTGCCGGCATTGTCTGTGGTGACGCTGTCTGCGCTGGCGTCGTCCGCGCCGGCATTCTCCGCGGTGACCTTCTCCGTGGTGAGATTCCCGACCGCGCGTGTGGCCTCGTCCACCGGCCCCCCTCTTCTTCTGTCGTGACAGGCCCGTCGTGTCAGGGCATGCCCTTGAGCTTCTTCACCAGCTGGTCGCAGGTGTCGCGGATCTTGGCGTCCGTGCAGAGGGTGCCGCGCCGTTCCAGCGCCGCGACCAGATCGCCGCGCCGATGCCCGAACGTGGGGTCGCGGCGCAGCGCCAGCGGGATGTAGGTCGACACCAGGTAGTAGAAATAGGCGTCGTTGTAGCTGGCGATCTCCCGCAGCACCTCGCGCGCGGTGTTCCGCAGCAGCAGCGAGCTGGGCAGCGTGAAGTCGGAGCTGATCCGGCCGTCCCGGGTGTAGGTGGGGAACGACCATTCCTCCAGCGCCGCGTACACCGGCGTCCGGTCGAGCTCCCGCCGGTACTTCTCGGCGAGGTCGAGGTCGCCGGAGCTGATCAGCGCGCCCATCACCACGCCGCGCATCATGAACGCGGTCTGCCGGCCGGGGGACTGCGGCTCCAGATCGGCGCTCAGCGTCCCGGTCACCTTGCTGACCTGGTGGGTGAGGATGTTGAGGGCCAGGATCGAGTGGAACGAGTACGTCTTGCGGTTGAGCCGGGGAGCGAGATCGATCGAGGAGTCCAGCAGCTTGCGCGGGTCCTTGAGGATGCCGTTCTCCCTGGCATAGAGGACCTCGAGGGCGCGGTCGGGCTCCCGGCCCCAGAAGCGGGCGAGATAGGACGAGACCCGCTGGCTGGCGTTGCCGCGCACGATGTGCAGCGCGGCCTCAAGGGCGTTGAGCAGATGCTGCTGGGTGACGGTGGAATTCTGCAGCGCGCGCAGATCGACGGCCAGCCCTTCGCGGTCCAGATCGGCCACGAGCGCGTCGCGGCGCTTCTGCAGGGAATGCGCCATGAAGTATTCGGCGATTCCCGGGACCGACGACATCAGGCTCTGCAGCGACCGGCCGCTGATGCGGTCGAGCCATGCGGTGTTGTCCCAGAGGCGGGACACCGTGCTCTCGTCCAGGCCGGAGAACATCGCGACATCGGACATGTTCAGCCCGAGGTCCTTGGTGATCTCCGCGAGGGACTTCGGCTCGCTCTCCGCTGTCATGAGTCGCCCTAGGGATGGCCCGTGCCGGAGCCCCGATCGTATCCGGGTGATCGGGGCATGCAGGGCGCAACGGTGCAATCGCCCGTTCCGATGCCCGCGGCGATGGGGCGACCGCACGTCGCACCCCACGGCGGCGGTTCCTACCAGCCCTGGTCGACGGTCACCCTGAACCAGAACGTGGTGGTCCCGTCGGTGTGCTGATGGGTCCCGTAGTCGCGGGCGAGCGCCTGGATCAGGTACAGGCCGCGGCCGTTGTCCGCGAGCGGATCGTCCGGGACCGTCCGCCCACCGGGCAGCGATCCGCCGTCGGTGACCTCGACGCGGATGAACGGGCCGACCTGGAGCGCCCGCAACCGGACGGTGCCGTCGGGGCGCGGCAGGGCGTGCACCACGCAGTTGGTCACGGCCTCGCTGGTGAGCAGCTCCAGATCGTCCAGTACGGTCGCGCCGGCATCGCAGCACTCGCCGACCAGCGCCCGGATGTACGAGCGGGCCGGCCGTACGGCCGCGGGCGTGGACGCGAGATCGATCTCGCCCAGCACACCTCCGTGCGCCCCGCCCCCGCGGCGGGCGCCTGCCGTGCCGAGCTCCAGTGGCGGCTCCGCCGGCCGCCGCGAGCGCGGGCCGGGCGATCCCGGCCAGGCGTCGAGCGTGTCCATCGCAACGGCCGTGTCACGTATCCGAGTGGGGCTGTATCCGAACATTCGCCTCGCGCCCTGGTGGGAGTCGGACAGATGGCGGGCCTCGTGCGAGCGCACCGAGGCTTCGCCCGCACGACAGCCACTCTGACGCAGGGGCGAAGGAGGAGTCACCGTCCCTTGCACGCACGCAAACCCCCTACGGCACGCTGCGGAAAGGCGTGCCGGGGACGCGAAACCCCAGATCATATAAAATGTAGCCATGACTGACTTGCCGCTGGCCGGGATGCGCGTGGTCGAGCTGTCCAGCTTCGTCGCCTCGCCGCTGGGCGGGATGACGCTGGCCCAGCTCGGCGCGGACGTGATCCGGGTCGATCCGATCGGCGGTGGCCCCGACATCGACCGCTGGCCGCTCGCCCCGTCCGGTACGAGCCTGTACTGGGCGGGACTGAACAAGGGCAAGCGTTCGGTGACCGCCGACCTCCGTTCGCCGGAGGGCCGAGCGATCGTCGCCGACCTCATCACCAAGAGCGGTGAGCAGGGCGGGATCGTGCTCACCAACGCCCACCCGCGCGCCGGTCTCTCGTACGACGACTTGCGCGCCGCCCGCCCCGACCTGATCCACATGCGGCTGCTCGGGCACCGGGACGGGCGCAACGCCGTCGACTACACGGTGAACGCGGAGCTGGGCTTCCCCTACCTGACCGGGCCTGAGGACCACGCCGGCCCGGTCAACCACGTCGTGCCCATTTGGGACGTCGCGTGCGGGCTGTACCTGGCGGTCGGGCTGCTGGCCGCCGAACGGCACCGTTCCCGTACCGGAGAAGGGCGCCGGATCGAGGTGGCCCTGCACGACGTCGCCCTCGCCACCGCCGGCAACCTCGGGCTCCTGGCCGAAGCGCAGCTGCGCGAGACCCCGCGCCCGCGGCTCGGCAACAACCTCTTCGGCGACTTCGGCCGCGACTTCGGCACCGCCGACGGGGAGCGCGTCATGGTGGTCGTGCTGTCCGCGCGGCACTGGCGCGACCTGATGGCGGCGACCGGGCTGGGGGAGGTCACCGCCGCGATGGAGGCGGCCTACGGGGCCGACTTCCGGCGCGCCGGCGACCGGTACGAGCATCGCGAGGCGCTCGCCGGAATCCTGACCCCGTGGTTCGGGAGCCGTACGTACGCGGAGATCGAGCGCGACCTCAAGGAGACCTCCGTCCTGCGGAGCCGCTACGCCGACATCGGCGAGCTGGCGCGGGACGACGCGGCGGCGCTGCGCTCCAACCCGCTGATGAGCGTCCTCGACCAGCCGGGCGCGGGCCCGCATCTCGCGCCCGGCCTGCCGCTGGTCCTCGACGAGCGGCAGATCCCGCCCGGCCTCGCTCCCGTACTGGGGGAGCACACGGATGAGGTGCTGGGCGAGCTGCTGTCGCTCTCCGCCTCGGAAGTGGACGATCTCCGTTCGCGCCGCGTGGTCGGGGAGGGCGAAGCGTGAACCTCTCCGAATGCGTGCGCGACTGGCGGCCGGGCGAGCTGACCGCGTCCGAGGTCATCGCGGAGGCTCCGGCGGCCAGGCTGGCCGGGGTCCTCGGCCGGGCCGGGGACGCGCCGGCGGCCGGCGAGCCGCTGCCGCCGCTGTGGCACTGGCTGTACTTCCTCGACTGGCCCGCCCAGCCCGAGCTGGGCGCCGACGGCCATCCCGCCGATGGCCACTTCCTGCCGCCCATCCCGTCCCGTACGCGGATGTTCGCCGGGGGACGGCTACGGGTGGACGCGCCGCTCGACGTCGGCGCGAGCGCGGTGCGTACCTCCGGGCTCGCCGACGTCAAGGTGAAGCAGGGCCGTTCCGGCGAGCTGCTGTTCGTGACCGTACGGAACGAGTACCGGCAGCACGGCGAGCTACGCGTGACCGAGGAACAGGACCTCGTCTACCGCTCAGGCGGAGGCGGACCCGCCCGCCACGAGCTCGTGTCGGACGCGGCGACGTCCGATGCGCCCTGGCAGTCGCCGCTGCGAGCTGATCCGGTGCTGCTGTTCCGATTCAGTGCGCTCACCGCCAACGCACATCGCATTCACTACGACCGGCCGTACGCGACGGAAGTGGAGCACTACCCGGAGCTGGTGGTGCACGGGCCGCTGCTGGCGGTCCTGATGGCCGAGCTGCCCCGCACGCACGCCCCCGAACGGCGCCTGACCTCGCTCACGTACCGGTTCCGCCGTCCCGTCTTCGCGGGCGAGCCGGTGCTCGTGACGGGCGAGCCCGAGGCCGGAACCGCCCGCTTGGCCGTCGCCGACGCCGCCGGGACGGTACGGGCCGAGGCCCAGGCCGAATTCGCCTGATGCGGAATGACGCGCGTGACCCCGTGACCGTGACCGCGCGTGACCCCGTGACCGTGACCCCGTGATGGTGACTTGGACGGAGACGACATGGACGAGCTGAGCGCCGAAGAGAACGCGATCGTCGAGACGGTGCGGGAGTTCGTCGACCGGGAGGTACGGCCGGTCGTCCGGGAGTTGGAGCACGCCAACGCCTATCCCGAGCAGCTCATCGAGCAGATGAAGCGGATGGGCGTCTTCGGGCTGACCATTCCGGAGCCGTACGGGGAGGCGTCGGTCTCGACGCCCTGCTACGCCCTGGTCGCGGAGGAGCTGTCGCGTGGCTGGATGAGCCTGGCCGGGGCGATGGGCGGCCATTCGGTGGTGGCGAAGCTGATCCTGGCGTTCGGGACCGAGGAGCAGAAGGCGCACTACCTGCCGAGGATGGCGACCGGCGAGGTCCGGGCCACGATGGCGCTGACCGAGCCCGGTGGTGGCTCGGACCTGCAGGCGCTCCGTACCGTGGCCCGCCGGGACGGCGACGAGTACGTCATCGACGGCGCCAAGACCTGGATCAGCAACGCCCGCCGTTCCGGCCTCGTCGCGCTGCTGTGCAAGACCGATCTGGACGCGACGCCCGCGCACGCCGGGATCAGCGTCCTGCTGGTGGACAAGACCTCCGGCCACACCGTCCCGGGCTTCACGGTCTCCCGGGACCTGCCCAAGCTCGGCTACAAGGGCGTGGAGAGCTGCGAGCTGTCCTTCGAGAACTGCCGGGTGCCCCGTACGGCGCTGCTCGGCGAGGTCGAGGGCCAGGGCTGGCGGCAGATGATGAAGGGCCTGGAGATCGGCCGCATCCAGGTCGCCGCGCGCGCCACCGGCGTCGGGCGCGCCGCGTTCGACGACGCGTTCCGGTACGCGCAGCAGCGCGAGAGCTTCGGCAAGCCGATCTGGAAGCACCAGAGCATCGGCCACTACCTCGCCGACATGGCCACCAAGCTCACCGCCGCGCGCCGGCTGCTGCTGCACGCGGCGGAACGCTACGACAGCGGCGAGCGGTGCGACATGGAGGCCGGGATGGCCAAGCTGTTCGCCTCCGAGACGGCGATGGAGATCGCGCTGGACGCCGTCCGGATCCACGGCGGCTACGGCTACTCGACCGAGTTCGACGTGGAGCGCTACTTCCGGGACGCCCCGCTGATGATCGTCGGCGAGGGCACCAACGAGATCCAGCGCAACGTGATCGTCAACCAGCTGATCTCCCGAGGCGGCCTCCCCTAACCCCGCCCACCCACCCCCTTGA